>NZ_JAWOVY010000862.1:0-500 GCF_033340155.1 Vibrio sp. 1562 | reverse complement strand
TTTCTCAATTTTCTCTAGTTCCGCATTGAGAGACGCGCGGTCAAATAGCTGTCCCGTTTCTGGATCGCGGTATTCTTGGTCCTGAATCCAGAAGTCTGCGTAGGTAACATAACGGTCGAAGATGTTTTGGCCGTATTCAGAGTAAGATTCTAGGTATGCGGTTTGAATCTCTTTACCGATAAACTCAACGTAACGAGGAACGAGGTAACCTTTCAAAAACTCAAGATATTTTTCTGCGGTTTCTGAAGGGAATTGTTCGCGTTCTACTTGTTGTTCAATCACATAGAACAAGTGAACTGGGTTTGCTGCCACTTCGGTTTGGTCAAAGTTGAACACGCGAGACAAAATCTTAAACGCAAAACGTGTAGATAGGCCGTTCATACCTTCATCGACGCCTGCGTAATCTCGATATTCTTGGTAGCTTTTCGCTTTAGGATCGGTGTCTTTTAGCGTCTCGCCGTCGTACACGCGCATTTTCGAGAAGATAGACGAGTTTTCAG
>NZ_JAWOVY010000861.1:0-500 GCF_033340155.1 Vibrio sp. 1562 | reverse complement strand
GCCAAGAATGGTATTAACCAAACTGGTTTTACCTGCGCCACTTGGGCCAACAAGCGCAGTGCTTTGATTGGCTTCCAACGAAAATGACAGAGGGCCAGCCAATTGTTTGCCTTCAGGGCTGAAAACAACCAAATCTTGAGCTTCGATTTGAATTGGCGTGTTCTGTTCAAGAGATTGAGTTCCATCTTTCACTTGATCTACCTCTAGTTCAAGAAACTCGACAATACTTTCGGCAGCGCCCACCGCTTGTTGCTTCGCGTGATAGAAAGTACCGAGATCTCGAAGTGGTTGGTAAAACTCAGGAGCTAAAATCAGGATGAACAGGCCAGCAAACAAGGTGACGCCAGCACCGTAGTAACCAAAGTTCAATTCACCGATGTAACTGAAGCCGAAGTAAACCGCAGTAATAGCGATAGAAATACAAGTGAAGACCTCCAGTACCGCAGAAGAAAGGAATGCGATTTTTAGTACATCCATCGTGCGGGTACGAAATACCTCTG
>NZ_JAWOVY010000860.1:0-500 GCF_033340155.1 Vibrio sp. 1562 | reverse complement strand
TTTGATAGAGCACCCAACAGCCGTCTTCTATGGTCTGCGCTAATCCACCAGACACTCGCACGTTTTCGGTCGCAAAAGTTTGATACAAAGGATAATCACGACGTTCGATTTGCACGGCAAAACTGATGATGACTTGAGAGTTGCTTTGTAACTGCAGCGAACGTTTGAGCTCGCCACCGTCTATATCGGGAGAGAAAGAATACGCTTGGACGGCAGACGTTAGTGTGGTTTGGTCAAACTCAATCAGGTTGATGAGGCAGCCAGAGGTAAAAATGTCGCCATCCAAAATTACATTGCGAGTACTGTGACCGATGACATGAGCATTGGGCAACATCGACAAAACCGCTTTGGCGAGTGCAGCCGCACATTCTCGCGATTGCGTAGACAAAATTTGCACCAAATACTGTTTATCTGGGTGCAACTGAGAAGTGACTAAAAAGTCATTAAGCTGACTTACATCGTGGACCCGTTTGGAAAAAGCTCGCATGTACCCTACTACT
>NZ_JAWOVY010000859.1:0-500 GCF_033340155.1 Vibrio sp. 1562 | reverse complement strand
TAGTTCTTCTTTACTTGTGCTGTTACCTTGAACAGCGGCATATTCGTTCCAGTCTCGGATGTAGTAACGCTGAGGTTCTGCATCTTTTGAGCTGTAGTGCGAACCTGGAGGGAATTCGCTGACTGTTTTACAAACGGGTACGAGTGCTTTCATTTCGGAAGCGACGTAGTAGTTACCGTGTTCATCGTAACCTTGGTAAAGTGGAATGATACCGATATGGTCACGACCTACTAGGTACTCATCTTTTTCTTCATCGTACAGTACGAAAGCAAAAATGCCGTTTAGCTCTTCAAGAAGATCAGCACCCATGTCTTGATACAGCGCTAAAATAACTTCACAGTCAGAGTCTGTTTGGAATTCGTACTTGCCTTCGTAGCGAGCGCGAATCTCTTTGTGGTTGTAGATCTCACCGTTAACGGCAAGGATTAGTTTTTTATCAGGGCTGTATAGTGGTTGAGCACCGCTATTTAGACCAACGATAGCCAAGCGCTCGTGAGCTA
>NZ_JAWOVY010000858.1:0-500 GCF_033340155.1 Vibrio sp. 1562 | reverse complement strand
AGTACGCCATTAAGTGGCGTTCTTAACTCGTGGTTAATCATCGCGACAAACTCTTTCGTCGCTTTTTCTGACTCTTCCGCTCGCTTTCTTAGCTCGACTTCACGTTCAAGGCTGAGGTGACGGCTGATCACGCCGTGAACCAAATCAGAAACCAGTTCCATTTGTTTGGAGATAAAAGCTTGCTCAATTTGTTCCAGCGACACAGAAAATATCAATTCGCCAACGACTCGCTCATCAATGATGATGGGTAAATGTAGCGCCTCATTCTGCCAATTGGGTGTTCGAGCGATAGGTTTGTCACTTTTTAGATCCAAATGCCCGAAATGATGACGACGTAAAGAAGTAAGTTGGACAGGATTAAGGTATAAATACGAAGCGGTAATAACGGAATTGGACGTCAGTTGCTCAAGAAAACTGGCAATCATTGTCTCGTCGAAAGTGCTGGAAAGGAATGTCCGTCCAAACCGAATAAGCGTGGCATCAATTTTTTCTTCAAACTC
>NZ_JAWOVY010000857.1:0-501 GCF_033340155.1 Vibrio sp. 1562 | reverse complement strand
CTACAATGGCGATAAGATTGGTCAAGGTAAAGCAAACGCTTGTAACTACCTGCGTGAGCATCCAGAAATCGCGAAGACAATCGATACCAAACTGCGTGAAATGCTACTTTCTCCAGCTCAACCAGAAGCACCTGCTGCCGGTGAGAAGCCTGAGCAAGAAGAAGAGTTTTAATCTTCTGATAAACTAAAAATAAAGCCCTGCGTTGCAGGGCTTTGTTGTATTTGTCGAAATCAAAATCGAAGAAATTTAAGGCAAACGAAAAGCCTGTACAGCCAAATTACCTTTAGGATCACTATGTACCAAAAGCGACAAGCACCGACGCTATCTAGCAAAGAAGCCGCGATTCAGTTACTTAGTCGTCGAGATCATGGCTTATATGAGCTCCATCAAAAGCTTGCGATGAAAGGCTATGAAGAGGCTGATATTGAAGCTGCGATTAACTTTTGTTTAGAACACAATTATTTGGATGACTTGCGTTACGCCAAAAGCCAAGTGCGTCA
>NZ_JAWOVY010000856.1:0-501 GCF_033340155.1 Vibrio sp. 1562 | reverse complement strand
AGATTAGGGCTCAAGTGGCGAAATTCAACAAAAAAATACAAACAATATGAAGCACCTAGAAGTAATGAGAAATGGTGAGGTAACGTTCGCGAATGTGCTCGATGAGCAGCTTAACCTTATTCGGCGGCTGACGCGTAAACGGATATACCGCGTAAATACCCAGCTTTTTGCCGACCAGTTCGGGGAAAATATCCACCAGCTGGCCATTACGAATATCGTGGTACACCAAACAGCGAGGCACATACGCAATACCGTGTCCGCCTAATGCTGCTTTGCGCAGAGCGGTGGCATTGTCGGTTGAAAAGCTTCCAGAGACTCGAACAATATAATTGCCTTCGTCACTCTTAAATTCCCACTCCGATGCACCGGTGGTTTGATAAGCGTATTGCAAACAGTTGTGCGAAGTCAGATCGATAGGTTCGATAGGTTTGCCGTTTTTAGCAATATAAGAAGGCGATGCGCATACCACCCATTGAGAGTCAAGTATGTGCCGAGCAATTA
>NZ_JAWOVY010000855.1:0-501 GCF_033340155.1 Vibrio sp. 1562 | reverse complement strand
GGATAAGGTTTTCGACGATCTCGCGACCAACATTACCCAGAAAGAAGTCGACACTGCGGCCAAGCAGCTTGCTGTCGCGATGCAAGGATTGGGTGACAACCCTGGTTCTCGCGCTTGGGTTTACAGCCGCTACCTCGCGCACGACTACGGATTGGATGTTGTGTTGGATGTAGAGAAAGCCGCTAAGAGCGTAACACTAGAAGAAGTGAAAGCACGTGCGGCATCGGCGTTTGGTCCGAATGCCAAGCGTTCTGCGCTGATTCTCAACCCGATGTAAAACCAGACATTGGATGCAAACAGTAAAACGAAAAAGACGGCTTAATCGCCGTCTTTTTTATGCGCTTTTGCGCGCGAGTCGCTTTTCAGTGTTGGCGCTGTTGTCTTTCGCCGTTGCGCTTTCTTGCACTTTGCCTTTCAGGCTGACCACTTCTTTTTCTGGCAATTCTGCTGCTTCACCGAAGAACTTACCGCCCGGTTCAATGCTCAGATTGTTGCTCCAGA
>NZ_JAWOVY010000854.1:0-501 GCF_033340155.1 Vibrio sp. 1562 | reverse complement strand
CTGGCAATCGAAGTTTGGAGGCAATGCTTGGGAATTGGATGACGCGACAGGGCAGTACTACTTGCACCTTTTTGCTAAAGAGCAGGCGGATTTGAACTGGGAAAACCCAGTGGTGCGTGAAGAAGTCAAAGAAGTCATCAGTTTCTGGGCAGACAAAGGCGTGGATGGTTTTCGTCTCGACGTCATCAACCTGATTTCTAAACAGCAAGACTTCCCAAGTGATGATATTGGCGATGGCCGCCGTTTCTATACGGATGGTCCTCGCGTGCACGAATATCTGCAAGAAATCAGTGAAGCCGTGTTTCAAAAGTACGGCAGCGTGACGGTGGGGGAAATGTCTTCGACCACGCTAGAGCACTGCCAGCAATACTCTTCATTAGATGGCAAAGAGCTATCAATGGTGTTCAACTTCCACCACCTAAAAGTTGATTACCCAAATGGTGATAAATGGACGAAAGCGCCGTTTGATTTCATTCAGTTAAAGCAGATCTTCAACCATTG
>NZ_JAWOVY010000853.1:0-501 GCF_033340155.1 Vibrio sp. 1562 | reverse complement strand
GTGAAATCCGTCTTGAGCTACTGCTGTTGGCGGACGTTGGTATGCTTGGCTTGCCAAACGCAGGTAAATCGACGTTTATTCGCGCGGTATCAGCGGCAAAACCAAAAGTAGCAGACTACCCGTTTACCACGTTAATCCCAAGCTTGGGTGTGGTGAGTGTTGTTCCTGAAAAGAGCTTTGTGGTTGCTGACATCCCGGGGCTTATCGAAGGGGCTGCTGATGGTGCGGGTCTAGGTATTCGTTTCTTGAAACACCTAGAACGTTGCCGAGTGTTGCTGCACATGATTGATATCATGCCGATTGATCAGTCTGATCCTGTACAAAATGCACTAACCATCATTGATGAGCTAGAGCAGTACAGTGAAAAACTGGCAAGCAAACCTCGCTGGTTGGTGTTCAACAAAGTTGATCTAATGCCTGAAGAAGAAGCGAATGAAAAGATCCAAGAGATCTTGGATGCGCTAGGTTGGGAAGACGAGTACTTCAAGATCTCTGCGATCA
>NZ_JAWOVY010000852.1:0-501 GCF_033340155.1 Vibrio sp. 1562 | reverse complement strand
TTCAAATCGCACGAACGTTGCGTGACAGATTAGAAAGCTTCCGTCAGATTTTGGAAGTCGATATTGCTGGTGATCGTGAAGATATTGTCGAGATCGTGGTCGATCCGCTTTTAATGGAAAGCTATGGATTGGATCAGGCCGATATCTATAACTTGATCGCACTAAACAACCGAGTGGTTGCGGCTGGGTTTGTCGATACAGGGTATGGGCGCTTTTCGGTCAAAGTTCCGTCGGTGTTTGATTCTCTGAAAGATGTTCTCGAATTGCCTATCAAAGTGAATGGCAAAGAAGTGATCACCTTTGGTGATGTGGCCACAGTTCGCCGAGCGTTTCGTGATCCGGAAAGCTTTGCCCGCTTGGATGGTGAGCCTGCCATTGTGCTTGACGTGAAAAAGCGTGCTGGCGAGAACATTATTGAAACCGTCGCGTTAGTTAAAGAGGTGATTGCTCAAGGGCAACTGCGAGCAGAGTGGCCAAGTAATTTGCAGGTTAAATACACTT
>NZ_JAWOVY010000851.1:0-501 GCF_033340155.1 Vibrio sp. 1562 | reverse complement strand
ATCTTGAGGCTCCATTTCTTTGCCTTCTAGCTGATCATTCCAGTTTGTACCAACAAGAACGCCGTCTTCAGCAAGAGTTAGAAGCCAATCTTCTACAAAGATATCTAGTGGAATTTCAAGAACAGTAAAATCTGCCCACTCTTCAACGTTATGCGCTTCAGCATCTTCTTTCGAAGACCAGAAAGGCATTACTTCGCTATTTTCGAACTCAGTTGAATCGCAAGACAACCAACCTTCTTCATTGCGTAGACCCCAAACGAGTTGGTTTTCTTTCGTTTCTGCTACGAAAAGATCAAGGTTTGCTTGGATATCTGATGTAAGTTTGCTCATTTCAAAACTCTCATTGTTATGACGCCGCTAGATTACCACTAAAGCGCCGATTCCTAAAGCATAATACGGCTTCAAGCCACTATGAAAAGAAAAGGAGCCGAAGCTCCTTTTGTCAAATCTGAGTGCGATGTGAGAGTGTAAAAGTTTAGATTAGCTTTCTGCTTCAGGAAG
>NZ_JAWOVY010000850.1:0-501 GCF_033340155.1 Vibrio sp. 1562 | reverse complement strand
TAGCTTTGGCGCGTTACCTTAATGAAGGCGATTTGGACATGATTGTGGGTGGTCACTCACAAGAGCCCGTTTGTATGGAAGGTCCTAACGTTATCAAAAAGAACTTTAAACCGGGTGATGAGTGTCAGCCAGACCAACAAAACGGTACTTACATTGTTCAGGCGCATGAGTGGGGTAAATATGTTGGCCGTGCCGATTACGAATTCCGTAACGGCGAACTATCAATGGTGAGCTACGATCTTATTCCGGTAAACTTGAAGAAAAAAATCAACGTGGATGGTCAATCACAACGTGTGTTTGTTCAAGATGAAATTACTCAAGACAAAGCGATGTTGGACTTCCTTCGTCCTTTCCAAGAAAAAGGCCAAAGCCAGCTGAATGTGAAAATTGCGGAATCAAACGGTAAGTTAGAAGGTGCCCGTGATGTCGTGCGATTCCAACAGACGAATCTAGGTCGTTTAATTGCAACGGCTCATATGGAACGTGCAAAAGCAGATTTCG
>NZ_JAWOVY010000849.1:0-502 GCF_033340155.1 Vibrio sp. 1562 | reverse complement strand
CGTCGAAGTCATCGTTACCCCACAGGAAAGAAGCCTAAATAGCGTTTTACAAAATAGAGCGCGGCAAGGTTTTGGATCGCCATGCCGATCGCCATTGCCCACGCAGCCCCCAGAACGCCGTAGCTTTGGCTAAGAAAAACCAAAAGAGCGATGGAAATAGTGCCTGAACAAATCGTGATGTATTTCATCGTTCTCTCATGGCCGCTCATTAGCAATAAAAATCCTACCGAGCCAGTGGCGATATTGACCAGCTGCCCTAAAGAAAGGACAACTAACAGCGGAGCTGCCGCAAGAAATTCATCACCAAAAAGCTGCATGACGAATTCAGGAAATAGGGTGCAAACTAAGACAGGAAGTAAAGCTGCGCCAATGTTTGCACGACAAGCCCATCGACTTAAATTTCGCAGTTTATCCAGCTTTCCTTCTTTAAAAAGAGAGGCGAACATTGGGGCAACAACGAAGTTAATGGTAATCAGTACAAAGCCAATCAGTAGCGATGTTC
>NZ_JAWOVY010000848.1:0-503 GCF_033340155.1 Vibrio sp. 1562 | reverse complement strand
ATCCATTAATTACAAGCATATACCATGTTCTGAGCTCTGGCTGTGCTTGCTTCACATAAAAAAAGAGAGCCTAGGGCTCTCTTCATAAGAATTAATTACGACTTAACTGATCTTTCAAGTTTGGCGGCGTACCTTTGATCGTCAGCGTATCTGTTTCTGGGTCGTAGAAAATACGCTCGCCCAATAACAAGCTGTCAAAGCTGATATTTAAACCACCACCGGCACCCACATATTTAGTCAGCTTACGAACCGTTGAGCGATCACCAGGGAATGATTCTTCAAGCTCGTAACCTTGCTCTTTGGTGAAGTCCATAAAGCTCGTACCATCTTGGCTTGGCGGTAACTCACCAGAAAGTTCAGAAATTTGAACCTCTTCGCCAGATTTGATCTGCTCGTTACAGTAGTTATAAACCTGCTTTTTGTACTCGTTAACTTCTTGCTTTTCCAACTTAGAATCCGCACAGAAGTCATCCACCGCTTGCATCAACACAAGGTTTTGCTGT
>NZ_JAWOVY010000847.1:0-503 GCF_033340155.1 Vibrio sp. 1562 | reverse complement strand
TTCATCACGTTCGCCGTTAACGCCACCAACGGAGGTAAGTGGTCATAATGCTCACGGTAGTACTTCGCCACATCAAACCCTGTCATGTCTGGCAGTTGAATGTCCAACAGCGCAAGGTCGTATTGATCCGGCACAAAGTTGACTAACGCCTCTTCCCCAGTCATCGCGACCGTCACGGAATGCCCCAAACTTTCTAGCAGCGACTTAGCCACCGTCACGTTAAGTTCAATGTCTTCAACCATAAAGATGTTGAGATGCACATTGTCGCGCTTCGCATCGATTACCGGCTCTTCGAGTTCAACAATAGGAACGTGAATCGACACAGTAAAAGTACTACCAAAGCCTTCTTCACTTGTGACCGTAATGTCCCCATCCATCATATTGATCAGCTGTTTCGAAACCGCTAACCCAATGCCTGTACCTACCGCATGCAAGTTGTCTTTGCCCGACTTAACTTGATAATACATAGCAAAAATCTTATCCAGTTCAGCTTCAGGAATACC
>NZ_JAWOVY010000846.1:0-503 GCF_033340155.1 Vibrio sp. 1562 | reverse complement strand
TAATCGGCTTGCCTTTACTCGAAGCTTGATATTGAGAGAAGGATACAAACGCTGAAATTCCACCATACGCGGCAATAACCAGCTCTGTGCAAACGTAGGGGCCACGCCGATGTAAAGCTCGCCACGCAGCTCGTTGAATTTGATGTCTTCAAGTTCAGAGAAAATCACCTCAAACGATTGGTTAAGCGCGTGCAGTAATCGCTCACCTTCTTTGGTCAATTCCAATCGCCGAGTCATGCGCACAAATAAGCTGAAACCCAGTTGTTCTTCCAGTGACTTAATACGTTGGCTCACTGCCCCTTGGGTAATAAACAACTCTTCAGCGGCTTTGGTAAAACTGAGACACTTACCAGCAACGGCGAAAGTGTACATGTTAGAGAGCATCTGCTGTTTTCTGTCCATCTTGGCACTCAACATAAATTAGAAAGGCTAATGCATAGCAAGTTTAAATTGGTTTGTATGGCGAATCACGATGCTTTTAAATCAAACTGTCTTACCCATAA
>NZ_JAWOVY010000845.1:0-503 GCF_033340155.1 Vibrio sp. 1562 | reverse complement strand
TATTACCGAATAAATTTGCGTTAAAACTGCCGCAACTATGACACTAACCCTAGGCGACTTCAAGACTTACGCCAGCCCTAAAATAGGCTTACCAACTGCGCACTGCACCCGTATCAATGTGGACAAAGTTACTGCCCGGATAGTATCCAACACCACCAGCCTTCAAACTGATTGCCGCATCACGCACCGTAGACAGCTTTACACCATCGAGACGAAAATCAATCGCCTTCCCTTCCATGTGTAGACTCTTCTTAGCAACACCAGTAGAACCGCTGCGCAGGGACGCATTGGTCACAGGAGAACGGTAGCCAGAAATCACGATAACTTCGGATTCAGCACCGATGAGCTTTTGAATTTGGCTGATTTGATCGAACAGACGTTTATCCATTGGATGCACTTCATTACGGCGATGATCACGGCAGAACTCATTCAAACGCTGCAATTCTTTGCCGACGTAGCGATTGCCATCGAAATAGCACGTCTCGAGAAGCTCACCCGTATTC
>NZ_JAWOVY010000844.1:0-503 GCF_033340155.1 Vibrio sp. 1562 | reverse complement strand
CGGAGGTTAAACACAATGCGCAGCCGATTGTGTAAAATTAACATTGTGAAATTTCACAATTTTATGAAAGCTTCACGAAAATAAAGCTGTGAAATTTTACAAGTCAAAGTTCACCGACAGAATAAAATACTAGAAAGCGCACCGTTTCCAGTGCGCTTTTAGAGAAATAGTGAGGAAGTAAAGGCTAATACTAATAGCTAAAGCAGTTCGGAAACCACATCTGCAAGTTGGTTAAAAGTGTTTGTTCTTGATGAACTAGGGCGCCAAACCAAACCAATTTCGCGATACGCTTGCTGGCCAGGAGGGTCGATCACCACCAAATTTTGGTTGTGTAACAAGCCGTGTTCGATTGCCATTTGAGGAATAAAAGTGGTACCTAAGCCGTTCGCGACCATCTGCACCAAGGTATGTAAGCTGGTTGCCGTAAACGGGTTAATTTTCTCTTTATCGGTCAGCTTACAAGCGGAAACTGCATGTTCAGTTAAACAATGCTCTTTCTCTAA
>NZ_JAWOVY010000843.1:0-504 GCF_033340155.1 Vibrio sp. 1562 | reverse complement strand
TGCTGTTGACACCACAGGAATGAATGTTCTTCTCAGTGCAACAACACCAACTGAAACACCAGACCTTGCAGCGCAAGCGCAAACCTTGACGCAAGGCATGCTAAACATGGCTGAGAAATCGGTTGCGTCGTTCAACAAAGTCAATCCGTTGGAAGTAAAAGGTGAAGCAAAAACAACAAGCCCAGCGCAAGCTAATGCCTTGTTAAACACATCACCGCAACAGCAAGATATTCAAATTAGCCAAACGACTTCTGCGAATGCACGCGTGAATACCTCTGCCGTAGACTTTCAAGCATTGTTGAACCAACCAGCGCAAGGGCAAGCAACGACTGCACCACTGAACGTTCAAACTTCTGCTCCGTCCGCTCAAGCAGTGAGCGCTGCGACAGTGGCGCATGCTCATACGCAAGGCTCAGAGTGGGCAGCAGTGAAAGTGGACACAAGTGCAGGCAAATGGGGCGAGCAGATGATGCAAGTGCTGCATGACCGAGTCACCTTGCAAGC
>NZ_JAWOVY010000842.1:0-504 GCF_033340155.1 Vibrio sp. 1562 | reverse complement strand
GCAGCTATACCTAATTTCATTTTAATCCTTAGCTTAAACTTAAAGCCCCATATTATATATACCCATTCAACTTGAAGATGCAGGTTTCAATATCTGAAAGTCATCCGTAATTCTGGATGACAATGAGCCTGCAACTTCTGGTAGCGTTACATCGAAAAACTCTTTGATGGCTGAAGTAAATTCTGGCTTGGAGGAGAAGTAAATATTGTTCCTCACATGCTCATTCATCACTTTCCAAAGCCGCTCGATTGGATTTAAATTTGGACTGTAAGGTGGTAAGTAATGAAGCTCAATATTGAGCACTTTTGCCGCATTTCTCACCAGCTCTGACTGATGA
Source organism: Vibrio sp. 1562 (assembly GCF_033340155.1). Taxonomy (NCBI): domain Bacteria; kingdom Pseudomonadati; phylum Pseudomonadota; class Gammaproteobacteria; order Vibrionales; family Vibrionaceae; genus Vibrio; species Vibrio sp. 1562. The sequence goes on along the minus strand of NZ_JAWOVY010000842.1, from coordinate 167 downwards.
TAGGCGGCGCCATCAAGCACTAGGTGAACTTTTTGCTCCAACGGGTAATGCTCCTTTTTGAGCTTCCAGAAGAAGCGAACGATGCTCTCGCTGTTTATCGTCTCATACGTTTCTGTCACCGTTGCGCCAATATTTTGAAGCGGTAATGCACCGATAATATTAAGACG
>NZ_JAWOVY010000841.1:0-504 GCF_033340155.1 Vibrio sp. 1562 | reverse complement strand
TCCAGGTTATAGTGCTTATTTTGTTAACTCTCTAAATTTTGCATACAACCGAGATAACATCGATGAGGTCGTTGATCCGATTATTAATTTCCGCTGGAAAAAGGGCTCTTGGAATGATCTCTAAACAAAAAGGTTTTAACCTTCTTGAGGTTCTAATTTCTTTTTTGCTTATCGGTGTCGGGGCTCTAGGTTTAACAAAGCTAAACGTGTATCTCGAACGAGAATCCGACTATGCGATAGAAAGTATTGAAGCGTTGCGTCTTGCTGAAAATAAATTGGAATGGTTCCGTACGCGTGGAGCATCGGATGCGCTTTCGACGATCTCTACGGCTAGCTTTGCCTCTATTGCAACAGGATCTTCCGCTACTGGTGCGTATACAGTGGAGTGGGTTGTGCCGTCGGCTACTGTGTCTGGATCTCTTAAAACCATTACTATTACGACCAGTTGGAAAGATAGAGTGGGACAAACGCAATCAGTTCAGTTGAAAACTATGATTTCACAGT
>NZ_JAWOVY010000840.1:0-504 GCF_033340155.1 Vibrio sp. 1562 | reverse complement strand
TGGGCGACGGCGTTCGCTTTTTGCCGACAGCATTGTGACGCAAAGCAAAGTCACTGTTTTGCAAAGAGGAGCACGATATGAGAGTGCGTCTCAGCCATCACAGGATCTCAATGTTGTCCACGTGAATCACCGACAGCTGTTGAGTGAAGGTGTGCTGAATGACGACCAGTTATCGTTGTTGCAACGCTTGTTGGACAGAAGTGTGGTGGACAGTTTGTGCGCCAGCCAATTGGTGAAAACGTATTTGAGATTGGGCACATCGATTGACCGTTTTGCCATGCGTCTGTTTTTAGAAATTGGCGCTCAGTTAAGTGACAGTCAACGAGTGGCGACCTTTGAGCAGAGGCTCGAATACATCAACTCTCGATTGGGCTTTCGCTTTAATTTGGCCACGCCAAAAACGCTGATCCTTTGTTGCTACTTGGCGTTGACCGAGTGGATTCATCGACAAACCGACCAAAGTGCGTTGCACGCCTCGGTCAAAGTGGAACAACTGATGAATCA
>NZ_JAWOVY010000839.1:0-504 GCF_033340155.1 Vibrio sp. 1562 | reverse complement strand
CAGCTACCGGGTTGTTGGGGGTGCAAAGATAAAGATTCGGTATTCCGTTATGTGAATCAGGAATACGCCGAATTATTGGGCCATGCCTCACCAGAAGAGTGCATTGGTAAAACTGACTTCGAGATGTCGAGCCCAACCACTGAATGCGCGCAAGAATTTCAACGCCAAGATAAACATGTGATCGAAACGGGCGAATCGTTGAAGATCCTTGATATTCATCCTTACCCTGACGGGCGTTGGCGCGCACATATTTTCACGAAAACCCCTTGGCGAGATGAACAAGGCAACATCCTCGGCACCATTTTTTATGGCCGAGAGTTAACCGACACCGCCGTGATTGAAGTGGGCTACTGGGTGTGTCGAGCCATCGGTACAGACATAAACCATCAATCCATTTTCCGTTTTTCGAATCTGAACCCGAAACCAGAAAAGCTCACATGCCGCGAGCAAGAAACGCTATTTTTACTGCTTTACGGCAAAAAACCTCAGTTTATTTCTCAAGTG
>NZ_JAWOVY010000838.1:0-504 GCF_033340155.1 Vibrio sp. 1562 | reverse complement strand
GAAAGCAAAAGTAGAGAACTTTTTAGAGCGAGTGCCATTTGTCAGCAAATATTTGCCAGACACCATTTTGTACTACGCAAGTAAATTGTTCCCGCAGCATTTGCCTGAGCGAATGCTGGAATTCCGCGATAAATACGAGCATCACTTAGTGCTAAAATGAGTGATGGCGGAATTGAAGAGGCACAAAAATACCTGAAAGAAGTAAGGGCTGTTGAAGATGATTGCGATTTCTTCGAATGTACGCCAGATGAAGGTAAAAAAGCTTACTTACATCGTTTTGCGGCGGCTGGGGCTGCGATTCGCTACGAAACGATTCATCGCAACGAGGTTGAAGACATTGTTGCGCTCGATATCGCATTGCGCAGAAATGATGAAGAGTGGTTGGAAACTTTGCCTGAAGAGGTGAGCAAAAATCTGGTTCAGTCGCTCTATTACGGGCACTTCATGTGTTACGTCTTCCATCAGGATTACATCTTCAAAAAAGGTACAGATACCAAATTGATG
>NZ_JAWOVY010000837.1:0-504 GCF_033340155.1 Vibrio sp. 1562 | reverse complement strand
CCAAAAGCGGCAGGAAGCTGAATCGTCCATTGACCGACTCGTTCATGCAGCGGCTCCATGACTTTCATGAAGTCACGTAACTGCTCGCTACAGCCTTTGAGCATTTGTTCGTGGGTGATGGCTTTGGGCAACTTAAACGTGAATTTGAAATCGTCGTGAGTCGCGGCTTTCCAGTTTTGCACCGTGTTGTGTGTCGGAGTGGCGTAAAAGGTGGTATTTCCTTCCACAGTATGAAATACCTGAGCGTATTTTTCTAAACGCTCAGCAGGTTTAGTTCCACTACCGTAAAAGCTTTGTTGCCATTGGTTGTGAGACCACATGGTTAAACCAAGTCGAAGGGGTAAATTATCCATCATTCTTTATTGTTTGTATCTCCTGTACGCACTTTACGAGAGTTTTGCTGAAATAGGTAATTTAGCGCTATAATCAGCACCAATTTTTTCGCTTTGGTGGGCTTTTGAACATTTGTTGTACTAAAAACCACCAGGGAATGATAAAACACAC
>NZ_JAWOVY010000836.1:0-505 GCF_033340155.1 Vibrio sp. 1562 | reverse complement strand
AACGCGACATCAACTGGTTCTTGAGGTCTGAATGGTTGAGCAGTGTTTCGTATTGATTGATTTGCGCCTGCTCTTGGTCACTGATTGGCGTGTGCATATTCATGATCGCGCCGTTTTCTAGCCAAGTCATCAGCGTGTGGTATTCGCTGTTGGTTAGATTCGGCATACCAAATGGCATTCCCCAGTTTGGGTTGTCTTTTTCGTACTGTTCGTACTCTTCAATTGTCGGGCAGGTTTGCTCACGATCAATCGAAAAATCAAAACCTTCTAATTGCACTTGGTCTGGCAAGGGATGGCGCTCTTTCTGTTGCAATAAACGAGCGATAAGGCCAGCTTCAAGGTTTGCTGCCATGCTTTGGTCGCGTTCATTCAAAACAGGGTGGAAGCCAGCGTCGCGCCATTCTTGGGTGGTTTCTGCATCTTCAAACAAGCGAGTAGGTGCAGCCGCTGTCAGGCGAGTGCCTTCATAAACCAATGCTTTCGATGCTCCGCGGTCGATCCCTTC
>NZ_JAWOVY010000835.1:0-505 GCF_033340155.1 Vibrio sp. 1562 | reverse complement strand
TGATTGCTTGACCCAACTTAGCTATATCATGCGGTGTTGAATACAAACCATCGCTATCTAAACCATGAGGGTTAGTAAATGAGGAATTCGTCAAACCAAGTTGACTCGCCCAACTATTCATTAAGCTAACAAAGCCTGCTTCGCTGCCAGCGACGTGCTCTGCAATGGCAACACTAGCATCGTTTCCTGACTGAACCACCAATCCTCGATATAAATCAGACAGAGACACAGATGTGTTTACTTCGATGAACATTTTGGAAGAATCTGGGAAGTTTTTCGCCCAAGCGTTGCGACTAATGACAACTTGATCATCGAGACTGATATTGCCAGCGTTTACTTCTTGTCCTGCAACATAAGCAGTCATCAACTTAGTTAAGCTCGCTGGGTTTAATCGTTTGTCTGCATCGCGCTCTACCAACACTTTACCTGTGTGATAGTCCATCAGTACATAACCGCGAGAGCTTAATTCAGGTGCATTAGGGACAACTGTTGGTGCAGCAAAGGC
>NZ_JAWOVY010000834.1:0-505 GCF_033340155.1 Vibrio sp. 1562 | reverse complement strand
AAAAGGTTCATCGCGGATAAGCGGGAACTAAAAACAAAAACGGTAGTAAGTGATAGAGTTTTATCGCCAAACAAAACCTACACAAACTACCGTTTTCATGTCGAATCATACTTTCCTATCTTCATTCTGGGAAGGCTTTCATATAGTAAAGTCTCATCAGACTGCGTCATTAATAAAGCTCACTCTCAAACCTAATTCTATCGCTAAGTGTCCGTGCGGGCTTAAAGCTCAAGCCATACATGAGTATCAGTGGCGTAACGTGAAGGAAGCTACACTGTTAGGAGCTCCCGTTGAACTGTCCATTCAAACCCGACGCATCAAGTGCAGTAACTGCGGCATTAAAACAGAGCGGCTATCTTGGTTGGAACCTTATGCTCGTATCACTAAACGCCTACGAAGCTATATAGAACAGCTGTTACCTCTGCTACCAATTAAACATATAGCCCAAGTGACAGGCGTTCATTGGCACACAATCAAAGAGATAGATAAGCGTCGACTTCAACAA
>NZ_JAWOVY010000833.1:0-505 GCF_033340155.1 Vibrio sp. 1562 | reverse complement strand
AAATGGACGAATCCAAACACCGTGCTCAACAAACAGTGCTTGGATGGTTTCCATATTCACTGGGCGATGCGTTTCTACGACGCCAATGGCACCCAACCAACGGGTGTTTTTCACCAAGTCGTATTCTTCAAGTTTTGGCAGTAATTCAGAAAACAGCATTTCGATTTGCTGGGTTTGCTGCTGCCAGTCACCTTGTTCGATCAATTCTAAACTCGCCGTTGCTACAGCGCAGGCGAGGGGATTACCCATAAAGGTTGGTCCGTGCATGAAACAACCTGCGTCACCACCACAAACCGTGTCAGCGACATGTTTACTCGCCAGCGTCGCTGAAAGGGTCATGTAGCCGCCAGTGAGTGCTTTGCCGACGCACAGAATGTCTGGTTGAATATCCGCATGTTCGCAGGCAAACAATTTGCCAGTGCGTCCAAACCCTGTTGCGATTTCATCTGCAATCAATAACAAGTCATATTTATCACAAAGCCTACGAACGCCTTTGAGAAATTCT
>NZ_JAWOVY010000832.1:0-505 GCF_033340155.1 Vibrio sp. 1562 | reverse complement strand
GGTCTAATCACAGCACCTGTATCAAGCAACATCCCAATGTACGTTGTGGGTATCGCACTAGGCTCACTAACAACAGCAGTTATCGTTGGCTTCTGGAAACCAGTTGCTGAAGAAGAAGCAGAAGACGAAATCGCAGAAGCAGCACCGACGCAAGCTCAAGCGACTCCAGCAGCAGGCGAAGGCGAGTACGACATCGTAGCAGTAACATGTTGCCCATCTGGCGTAGCACACACATTCATGGCAGCGAAAGCACTAGAGAAAGCAGGTGCAGCAGCGGGTCTGAAAATCAAAGTAGAAACTCAAGGTCAAAACGGTATCCAGAACCGCATCACTGACCTAGATGTAGCAAACGCGAAGCTGGTTATTCTAGCTCACGATATCCAAGTAAAAGACGCTCACCGCTTTGCAAAAGCAAACGTTGTTGAGTGTTCAACGAAAGAAGCGATGCGTAACGCAGCGACTCTTGTGAAAGCTTAAACCTTAAGCTCCTCCCCCTAAGAGCCCT
>NZ_JAWOVY010000831.1:0-505 GCF_033340155.1 Vibrio sp. 1562 | reverse complement strand
AAAATACTTCTGACTTGTTTCGCTTTTGGTAAGCCTGTTCAAACGGCTTGGCAAATCCTATTTGCTCTTCCTGCACGTCCAATTGCATCAAACTCGAAAAATCTTTCAGTTTGGTTGGTTTAATAGCAATCATGGTTTCAATCACGAGTGGGTGGTGGATGGTCTCACCACCTAACAAAAATGTACGAACGTCTTTAACTTTCATCCAGTTATAGACGCTAGTGATACCCAAATCACTTCGCACACTTAGCGCGAATACATTATGAAGTCATTTGGGTATCAGCTAGTTTAAGTAACTCGCGGCATTAAGAAAAGCTAGAAATGCAGAGGATAGAAGTAACCTTGATGAATGTAGGCTCCTAACGTTGTGAGTAAGTGAGCACTATCTGCGGTTTCGACGCCTTCGACGATGACTGTGCAGCGGTAAGTGTTTCCCATCGCAATCAACTGACGCAGCGTTTCCACTTTCTTATCGTCCGACTTCAAACCAATCACAAACTCCCGA
>NZ_JAWOVY010000830.1:0-506 GCF_033340155.1 Vibrio sp. 1562 | reverse complement strand
AAAGTGGGGCGAGGTAGATATGGAACGAGTAACTTTTGGCTCATTGATGAGTAATATTGTAGTTATCGGTCTCGATGGGGAAATTAGAACCCTCGAACAAGGACAGTTGCCTAAACCAGGGGAACTAATTATTAACGAAGTTTCAGACACTTCAGAACTGGTCATTGAGCAAGTGACACCGCAAGGCAGTTCCATCAATGTAACTGGTGATATTACTGCGTTGATAGAAGCTATTGCAGCGGGACAAGACCCGACCCAACTAGGTCAAGAGTTTGAAACCGCAGCGGGCGAAGCAAATGGGTCTAGTCCTCAGACAACAGGGAATGTTGCGCGAACAGGGGCAGAATTGCTCGCCAGTACCAACTTTGAGACAGTTGGCACTGAAGGAGCGGGGTTTTCAACCACTCAGATTCTAACTTTATTGGACATTCTCCCTCCAACGCAGGCACCAGCTCCGACAGGAACTCCGATTCCAGTAACAATTACGGTGCAAGATATTTCTAGCC
>NZ_JAWOVY010000829.1:0-506 GCF_033340155.1 Vibrio sp. 1562 | reverse complement strand
GTGCCATCATTCTTACGCCAACGCGCGAACTGGCTCTGCAAGTGCATCAAAGTATTGAAGCGTACGGGAAGAACTTGCCACTGCGCTCAATGGCGATGTTTGGTGGCGTGGAATATGCGCCGCAGAAGCAAGCGCTGATTGAAGGCGTAGATATTGTGGTGAGCACACCAGGACGTCTGATTGATTTATACGGCCAGCGTGCGATCCATTTTGATGAAGTGGAAATGCTGGTACTGGACGAAGCCGATAAGATGCTTGATATGGGCTTTATCGACTCGATCGATAAGATCATCGATTGCATGCCAGAAGATGTTCAAAGTTTGCTGTTCTCGGCTACGTTGTTGAACCCGGTTCGTGATTTGGCCAAAAACGCGATTGTAGATCCTGAAGAGATTACGATTGCAAAACACAGCGCATCTAAGTCGAACATCAAGCAGTGGATCACCACCGTCGATAAAGACATGAAGTCATCGCTTTTGAGCCACATGCTGAATGAAAACGACTGG
>NZ_JAWOVY010000828.1:0-506 GCF_033340155.1 Vibrio sp. 1562 | reverse complement strand
TGCTTCCATGCGAGGTGGGAACTCTTTAAACGTACCCATTACCTCTTTCACTTTCTCTACCGCTGGCATCATTAGGAATGAGCGCTCGTACATCCAACGAGAGTAACCCATACCTTGGTCACCACGTTCGAATGGGTCGATGCTCAAATCGAAGATCAATGGAACACGAAGTTTAGTGAATGGTTTACGCCATACATCCATACCCGTTTCATTTTCTTGGATCATGAAGTGGTATTTGTACTTACCGTAACGTAGTGCAACCAAGTCACCGTCATCACTCCAGTAAACGAATTCGTTACGAGCAGACTTGTCTGACTTACCTGTGATGTATGGCAATTGGTTGTAACCATCTAGGTGAACTTTGTAGTTCATCTTGCCAACTTTCTTACCTTTCAGTAGCTCGTCTTTAACTCTAGTGTCACCTGCTGCTGCAACCAATGTTGGGAAGAAGTCTTCAAGAGACATCATGCCATTAAAGGTTTCGCCAGCTTTGATGTGACCAGGCC
>NZ_JAWOVY010000827.1:0-506 GCF_033340155.1 Vibrio sp. 1562 | reverse complement strand
CTGGTTTTGATTAACAAAGATAATTACTACGGAGTCAGTCTAATATGCACCAACTAATTAAATTATCTCTAAAATTTTCCTCGGTGTTAGCCATTAGCTCAGTTTTGGCCTCCCACAGTTTAGCGTCACCAAGTGAGCTAATTTCACAACATGAATGTGAAGCTTGTCATGGGCCAAACGGTGTTAGCTCAGACACGAATATTCCGACCATCGCAGGGATTCCCGAGTTCAACTTTTTCGACCAGATGTTGCGTTACCTTGAAGGCAGACCCTCAGCTTCGGTTAATCACGTATACGGAGACACGAGCCAAAAAGGCGACATGGTGACGATAGTCAAATCTTTATCTGAAGCGCAGATTGAAGAGTTAGCAAAACATTATGCTGGGCTTGAGTTTGTGCCTGCTAAGCAGTCTTTTGATCAAGCGTTAGCGATGAAAGGTAAGGCTATCCACGCGAAAAGTTGCGAGAACTGTCATTCGGATGGTGGCAGTAACGCTCTGGATGAA
>NZ_JAWOVY010000826.1:0-506 GCF_033340155.1 Vibrio sp. 1562 | reverse complement strand
TTATAGCGGATTGTCGATGGCGGTTTCGACACATTGCAACGACTTCAACAAATAACGATCCAGAAACTGCACCGCATCGTCACTATTTTTAGACAGCGACAACTTCATGATCATCTCTTGTTCATCGATATTGCAGTGACCTTGATTGTTCGTTCCTAGCACTTGCATAGCAAAGTAATGGTAACGTTTGATCTGGTTTAAAATATCTCGGAAGAAGGTAAACAAATTGTGTGAGTTCGCCCCCTCAAGCAACGCTTCAAGAAAGTGATAGTGGCGTTCTTCCCATTCTCTCCAGCAAAAGCCTTGGTCGAGATTCACTCGAGATAGTTTGTGGTATGAAGTTAGGACGTCCAGTTCCCAGTTCTCATCACCTGTCATGATCGCCTTTTTCAATAGAAATGAAGCCGTCATCCGTAGGCTTTCATACAAGTCATTCAACTCATGCTTACACACTGGCGCAACCCAGCAGCCTTTTTGTGGCGCGAGTTTGACGTATTTGCTCCACG
>NZ_JAWOVY010000825.1:0-507 GCF_033340155.1 Vibrio sp. 1562 | reverse complement strand
TATTTGCCAGCGTACTCTTTCGCATCCAAGGCGATGAGCTGTTTCTGCTTTGAACCGTTTGGTGTGATGGTCTGTAGCGCTAGAGTGCTTTCTGGTTTTGCATCCAATTTCAGTTGACCTTTCTCATCGGTCAGACCAAGAATAGATTCTTGAGTGTCCCATTGACCGTTGTTGTTCGTGTCTTCAAAAACAACTGCATTTTTGAAGTAGCCGTCAAAACCTGTGATCACAACACCGTTGCTTGCACTGCTTGAACCGCTATCTGAACCGCCACAGCCTGTAAGAGCGATAGCCACTGACGCTGCTAATAAACTCACCTTATTCATTATTCATTTGTCCTTGTTCGTTTCCGAATGAGAAAGTCGCTTTTTTTATTGTTGTTTTTCTTAAATCTCACTAGTGAGATTTAAGAAAGTTGTGTCTTTTTAATCACTATTGAGTAAGTGTTCAAGACACGAAAAACCACATAAAACCCGTAAAATTTATTTGAGTTTTTTGTCGATGAGG
>NZ_JAWOVY010000824.1:0-507 GCF_033340155.1 Vibrio sp. 1562 | reverse complement strand
AGTACAACTTCACGCTATTGCATCCGGTTCCAGAGACAAACTCATCTCACGTAATTGGCGAATCCACTCTTACGTGGGGTCTGGCGCGAACTATAACGGCAATTGGGCAAGACCCTATTTACACCATCTGGCGATGGAATGATTGCTGTAACAATTGAGCAGACCCTAACGAATTTGCACGGGCATTTTAGATTATGCCCCAAAAGGGCCACTACACGTACAGGTGGCCCTTGTCTTCTCAGATAGCATGGGAAGGTTGAAATGGAGAACACAATGCGAAGTCATAATTACTTTATGAAAGCTGTGGCCTCGCTGTTGACAGTAACCATGTCTGCGCTGCCGATACATTCCTACGCTAACGGTAGCCAAGACCAGGACATCACAGCGGTGGGTAAAGAGGCCCAGGCTTTCGGACAAAACCTCTCAAACTCATTCAAGTCGAGCTCGGGGACTGTGCAAGATGGCACAATCTCTATGCCGACGTTGAAAGACGGTCAATTCCAAATG
>NZ_JAWOVY010000823.1:0-507 GCF_033340155.1 Vibrio sp. 1562 | reverse complement strand
AAGCACACACTGGAATCGCAAGCCAACGTTTGTTCACTTTTGCAAGGAAAGCGTATAGTGCGATAGTCACTGCAAGCACGATCAGACCCACGTAACCCATGCTGCCAGCTTCAACAGTTGAAGATTGTAGGCCAACTGCCCATTCTTGAATCGAGTTGATTTGGCTCATGGTCCCCGTCAAGCCCAAGAAAATGAGCAAGCCACCAGCTGTACCCTCTGAGGTGAGGTTCACCAGTTTAGAACCGCCTTTCAAGAAGCTAAGTAGAAGACCGAATACACCAATAAGAATTGCCAATGCAAGAGGGTGAGCACCAGCGAGAGCGATGGTACCAATAAGAGGGATCATTGGACCGTGGTTACCTGCTAAGTTGGCTTTCGGGTTGATAAAGCCAGAAGCAAGCACACAGAAAAGTAGTGCAGGGATTAGCATTTCTACACGCGCAACTTCGATGGCAAAATCTTTACCTAAGTTAACGTGGTCCCATGCTGCAGTAAGACCTTCAGCCC
>NZ_JAWOVY010000822.1:0-507 GCF_033340155.1 Vibrio sp. 1562 | reverse complement strand
GACATGAATGATCAGCGCAGTGCTGCGCTGACTCATGCAAACAGTCTGATGTCGAACATCGCTCACGTGAACAAGCAAATCGTTGAAATGCAAGGTACAGGCGGTAACCCTGCTCAATTGATGGACACGCGTGAAAAGCTGATCGGTGAACTGTCACAAGTGATCGAAGTGAAAACAACCGATCAACCGGATGGCAGCATGCAGGTGACGTTGGTTTCTGGTCAGCCGTTAGTCATGGGCTCGGACTTTGGTCAACTGTCTGCGATTCCTGATCCAAGCGATCCGTATCTTGCGGATCTGCACGTGAATTTTGCTAATCAAAGCTTCGCTATTGGCGATTCGGTCGGGGGTAAGTTGGGTGCCATCAACGATTACCAAACCGACGTTCTAAAGCCAAACCAAGTAGCGCTTGATGACATGGCAAAAGCTCTGGCAGATGAGTACAACGCGGTACTTGCTACAGGTAAAGACTTGAAAGGCAATGCTGGCAAACCACTGTTTAACTAC
>NZ_JAWOVY010000821.1:0-507 GCF_033340155.1 Vibrio sp. 1562 | reverse complement strand
TATCAAGATCTCTCCAACATCGAGTTTGCACTGCATCGGATGTCTCAGCGAAGCCCGAGAATGGCCGACTTGACGACAACGTTTGAGGTGTTAGATGGTGAATACGCAGCGTTAGAGGCGAATTTCTCAGAGCTTTATCAAGACGTGCTGCGCCAATCACTTGAATTTCACCAACAGCTAATCAGTTCATAACTCAATCCTTTGGCGAAGAGGTAGTATGGCTATGGCGGCTCTGGTAAACTCTGCGCTCCAAAAATTATGAGGTTTATCATGTCCGTTAATTTTGCTGATCTTGGCATTGAACAACAGTTAGTCGAAACGTTGAACAATATGAATATTGTGACGCCAACGCCAGTCCAAGAAAAATCGATTCCACACGTACTGGAAGGCAAAGATCTTCTTGCGGCTGCGCAAACGGGTACCGGTAAAACGGCGGCATTTGGTTTGCCGATTATTCAGGCGGTACAGCAAAAGAAACGTAATGGCACACCTCACGCTCTCATCCTA
>NZ_JAWOVY010000820.1:0-507 GCF_033340155.1 Vibrio sp. 1562 | reverse complement strand
AATCATGAACGACCTACAATCTTTACTACAAACCATTGATAACTTTGTCTGGGGTCCACCACTGCTTATTTTGCTTGTGGGAACCGGTGTTTACTTCACTTTTAGCTTAGGCTTGATCCAGTTTAAACACCTACCAACCGCGTTAGCGATGGTATTCAGTAAAGATAAGTCATCTGATAAACAGGGTGACGTTTCTAGCTTCGCAGCACTTTGTACTGCACTTTCTGCAACTATCGGTACTGGTAACATTGTCGGCGTTGCAACCGCAATCAAACTTGGTGGCCCTGGCGCCCTATTCTGGATGTGGCTTGCTGCCCTATTCGGAATGGCGACGAAATACGCTGAGTGTCTGCTTGCTGTTAAATACCGACGCGTTGACGACAATGGCCAAATGATTGGTGGCCCAATGTATTACCTACAATATGGTGTTGGCTCTAAAGCGCTAGCCATCATGTTTGCGGTATTCTCACTTGGGGTTGCTTGTTTTGGTATCGGTACGTTCCCGCA
>NZ_JAWOVY010000819.1:0-508 GCF_033340155.1 Vibrio sp. 1562 | reverse complement strand
GCGTGATTTCGCGGGCTTGGGAATCTCTTATTCGTTATCTACTTAATATCTATGTAGTTGTCTGCTTGGTGCCAATTTAAAGCTCGGTAATCGCTTTGCCTTTGCGTAATTTGCGTACCCACATACGGCTTGGGTGAAGTTCTGTCAGCACATCGACAGGGAGTGGCAGCGGGTCCCCACAGATTTGCGAGGCCAACACTTCTGCCAACAGAGGCGCAGAGCTTAGACCTCGAGAGCCTAAACCTAAGAAGCAGAAAAGGTTAGGGAATTGGTGAATCGCTTCAACCTCTTCTTCTGGTTTATTTTGCAAATCGGCAGATTGCGTTTTGATTGTTTCGAGATCACCCCCGTTCCCAACAAACGGCAGATGGTCTCGACTCACGCAACGAATACCTTGGCGTGATAAATTGCCCGATGTATCCACTTCTTTGGTCCATTCCTGATTTGGAATGCATTTGACCAACTTTTCTACGTTTTCTCGTTGTGCGTTTTCATCAAACTCATAGTC
>NZ_JAWOVY010000818.1:0-508 GCF_033340155.1 Vibrio sp. 1562 | reverse complement strand
CCTCGACTATCTAAAATCCCGTTTAGAAGAAGAAAAACGCATCTAATTTGATAGTTTTCTTGTTAAATGTGTGAGTAAGCGACTACTTTGAAATTAATGCCTCAAACTTTGATAACACTCTAGTCTTACTAGACTCACCTATTAGTGTTAATTCCTTATCTGTTGGGATTCAAAGTTTGAAAAATCTCCTGAAGTAAACGATAGTTTACTTGATGCATATCAAATTATAAGTCGTCGTGTCGCACAACTATCAAAGCACGATATGAAATTAATAACGGCTAGGTAACGTGTTTAATGGATCATGTACAAATCAGTGTCCAAAAGCTTGATGAAATATTGAAGCTCAATGGGAGCGCTCTGCTCAACAGAGTGACTTTAGATATCCATCAACAGTTGAAGAGTCATTGTACATGCGTTGTTGAAGTGGCTCATCTTCAACATGCTGCGCACACCATTTCCTTTGCAAGTGGCGGAGAGATCTCAGATAACCTCAGTTACCACCTGTCGG
>NZ_JAWOVY010000817.1:0-508 GCF_033340155.1 Vibrio sp. 1562 | reverse complement strand
ACCCCTACTTGCGCCTTGCACCATGAAAATCGTCATGACTTGCGATTGCGTCATACCCTGCGTTTTCAAAATCGCGACTTCAGATTGTTTTTCCATCACCACCATGATCAAAGCAGAAATGATGTTAAACGCTGCAACGCCGACAATGAGACCCAGCATTAAGCCCATCATGTTCTTTTCCATTTTCACAGCTTGGAAAAGCTCACCACGTTGTGCACGCCAATCACTCCACTGCCAACCTTCTGGCATCGGTTTATCAGCGAAATCCGTCACCATAAATGGGTCAGAGAAAAACACTCGCCAGCCAGATACGGTATCTTTGGGCAGGCGCATTAACTTAGCTGCATCCGCCATATTGACGATCATAAGCTGACCATCGACATCCGAACCGGTATTAAAAATACCAGCCACTGTGAAGTTGCGCTGACTAGGGATTCGACCAAGAGGGGTAAACTGCGTGGCGTTTGTCACCATTAAACGAACTTTGTCGCCAATAGAAACCTTAAGA
>NZ_JAWOVY010000816.1:0-509 GCF_033340155.1 Vibrio sp. 1562 | reverse complement strand
CTCTGAAAACGGGCGATTTGTTATTTCAGGACAAATCTACGACCTGTGGAGCAAGAAGCCCCTCAACACGATGTCCCAAATGAGGGATGTAGCGGAGCGTATCCACTTCAAGAGCATGGGCATGGATGTGGACACGCTGAACACCGTTTCGATGGGGCGTGGTGACAAAGAGGTGGTGGTCTTTGTTGATCCTAGGTGCGCGGTTTGCCATCAGCTCATGGGTGATGCCAAATCGCTGGTGGATGATTACACCTTTAAATTTATCGTGATTCCAGCTCTGGGTGCTGAGTCCAACCGCCTGGCAAAAAACTTGTACTGCGCGAAAGACAAAACCCACGCGCTTGATGCGCTGATGAACAACACCCTGGGTTCCCTTCCTTCAAAAGAAACCTGCGACCCCGGCCAATACGATCAAACGCTGCTGACAGCTCATTTCATTGGGATTGAGGGCGTTCCGTTCGTGGTTGCTCCGGATGGTCGTGTCAGCAAAGGACGTCCGAAGAACCTGA
>NZ_JAWOVY010000815.1:0-509 GCF_033340155.1 Vibrio sp. 1562 | reverse complement strand
ATGCAACGCCGCCCAGATACCAAGCGTGTTCAAGGTGACCGATCACCGCAGCGTCAACCAATCCCAATAGTGGAACAGTAATATTCGACAGCACCATAGGGATAGCGAGCGCTAACACTTGGCGATGCACTTGAGGATTCGATAAAGGAAAGAAGATAGAGTTTGTCACAGGCACCTCGTTGTTTAGATCGACGAGTGTACCTGAGTGCTTAATGACTAGCCAATTACCACTTGATGTGAACAAGCACTGGCGTGAGACGGTGCTTTAGCATTGGAATTTTATTGAGCCAGCGTTGCCAAGCTTTCCATCGTGAACAGAATCGGTCGAATGGCGAGAACGCTTTCACCCATTGTGCCCACGGCAACCATCTCAGAACTTGTTCCGCCGGTGCCTCAAATCCATGGGCATAGCAATCCGAGCCAAGCTTTTGCCCCCACTTACTTTCTGTTAAGTCTCCAGCGAGTACCATACAAGCCTCAGCCGAGACAAAATGGCGACCTAAGTTTTG
>NZ_JAWOVY010000814.1:0-509 GCF_033340155.1 Vibrio sp. 1562 | reverse complement strand
GGGACAAACGTCCACGACCGACACCAGTGGCCCGAACTATTTACGATGGGCGGAGGTTCAACCGCTTTCTGATGCCCAATGTGCTTCTCTCGTTGTGGGGTATAACGATCAAGAAAACATTTGTGCAAATGGCTTTCCAGACCGTAGCTATACCGGAATATGTAGTGGGGACTCTGGCGGCCCACTCACCTATCAAGACAGCAACGGTATGTATCAGCAAATCGGGATTGTGAGTTACGGCTCATCCATTTGTGAGTCGGCAGCCATTCCGAGCGTCTTCACAGAGATTCTGAATTACACCTCGTGGATAGAGGCAAGAACCAGTTCTGGGGTCAAAACCGTTTATAACGCAAGCTTAGCAGCCTTAGAGGATTACCATAGCGAAGGTGATTCAGGCTTTGATCCAGAAGACACTAATGTTTCAGGATTTAGCGATAACGGCAGCGGCGGTGCAATAGGTGCAGGGGTGTTGTTCTTTGGAGGATTATTAGGGTGGCTGCGACGCAGAA
>NZ_JAWOVY010000813.1:0-509 GCF_033340155.1 Vibrio sp. 1562 | reverse complement strand
GTGCGATCGAACAAGCTTTCCAGAGTTGGATCATGGCTGACAAAGATTAATGTCGCTTTGGCTTCATTAGCCTGTTCCATCAGCAGTTCGATGAACGCCATGCGATTATCATGATCGAGTGCAGATGTCGGCTCGTCAGCAATGACTAACGCAGGATGCCCTATCAGCGCACGAGCTGCCGCCACTCGCTGTTGTTGTCCAATACTCAGCTCCGACACTGGGCGAGAGTGTAAATTTGTCGGTAAATGAAGCCGCTCCAACAAGGTTGTCGCTTGTGATAAAAGCTCGGCTTTGGAGGCGTTTGGTGTCACGCGATCTCGTCTCACTTTACTGAACTGACAAGGAAGTAATACGTTGTCGATGACATTCAAATACGGCAGCAAGTTGAATTGCTGGAAGATATAACCAATGTGGTCGGCGCGGAATCTATCTCTGCGGCTTGAACTCAGCGTCGCTAAGTTCGTATTGAGTACTGATAACGAGCCCGAACTTAACGTATTGATTCCGGT
>NZ_JAWOVY010000812.1:0-509 GCF_033340155.1 Vibrio sp. 1562 | reverse complement strand
TGTGTCTCGGAATACACCACTGAGCCACGTGCTTTTACGATGTCATTTCCACCAGCAACGGATTGTGCGACTTTGTAGTCAAAATCATCGCTGCTGTTGAAGCCTGACGTACCGCCGACAAAAGATTCAAACGCCAATTCATCTGAGTACGCTTTTTTAGTGATGATGTTAATGACACCACCCGTCGCACCAGCCCCATAAATGGAGGTCGCGCCTGAAAGCACTTCAATTCGTTCGATGTTGAACGGGTCAATCGCATCCAATTGACGACTGATAGGACGAGAAGATTGCAGAGAAACGCCATCAATCATGACCAGCATGGCTCTGCCACGCAGATTTTGGCCGTAGTTTGTCCGGCCGCCAGTGCCAACATCTAAAGAAGGGATCGTGGCAGAAAGAATATCACCCAGAGTTTTACCTGCTCGGTATTGTTGAGCAATTTCTTCTTGCCCTACAAACCAAACCGTACCGGGAATATCAGAGATGGATTTTGGCATGACGCTGCCAAC
>NZ_JAWOVY010000811.1:0-509 GCF_033340155.1 Vibrio sp. 1562 | reverse complement strand
TAAGCACGAGTGCAGAAGCCGTGATCAACATCGCTAACCAGTTGCCAAACACAGGTAACGGCCAAATCACCGAAATAACGGCAGTCACTGCAGTCAACGTAAACCACACTCCTTTTGAGCTGAGGAGTTGATCAACATTGACCTCTGGATTCGTTTCCAAACGTAATACGTGCCAAGCAACCAAGATGCCCAACAAGGCGCCCAATAACATATCAAGAATAAACGCAGAACCTAGGAAGAACTTGCACAGCATGACTATTAGCGTAATAGCCGCCATCAACACCGTGGTACTGTTAAATCCAAAGCTGTGCGTTCTTTGGAACAAAAATGTCAACACACAGAACCAAACCGCAATAGGCAAGCTTGGAAAACTAAAGCCGTAACTGTTTGGAAGTTCAGCCATAGGCACGTACACATGCGGCCTTGGTAGAGAAAATCCCTGCTGTGCCACCAAAACCATTAAAGATGTCGCGGTAATGGCGAAGAACAGTCGGTACACAAAGCGACTA
>NZ_JAWOVY010000810.1:0-510 GCF_033340155.1 Vibrio sp. 1562 | reverse complement strand
TCTCGCATTGCTGCACTGATTCCGGCAGCCGTTGTTACCGGACTTAGTTTTCTCTTTATCTCACCTGACGCACATAGCTTAAACCATTTAAGTACACCTCATTATGTTGTGTTAGGACTTGGTTTTGTGTGGTGGATTATTGCGAGCTTGATGGCAATTACTTACCCGAAAACCACAAAATCTTGGCAAGGCAACCTTGTTTTACGACATGTTTTTGGTTTTCTGACATTACTCCCTTTTCTTTGGAGTGTAATCATTCTAAGAGCCTCAGACATTTCGGTAGATCCATACCACGGTGCAAAGCTCGTAATGTACGTTTGCTTCTTGGTATGGGCTGCAGACAGTGGTGCTTACTTTGCTGGTAAAAGCATGGGTAAACGTAAAATGGCGCCACATGTTAGTCCAAACAAGACTATCGAAGGTTTGATTGGCGGCATCATTGCAGCATTAATTGTTGGATGGTTGTTCGCAGGTTGGTTTGACATTCAATTTACCAGCCCAATTCACATG
>NZ_JAWOVY010000809.1:0-510 GCF_033340155.1 Vibrio sp. 1562 | reverse complement strand
TGCCCTGTTTGAAGAATGGCAAGGCGAGTTGGACTTGTACACCAGTGCGAAACTGCGCCGCTCAAGCGAACAAAAACTGCGTGAAACCAAAGCCTCTTACAAAACCATGCTCAGCGCAATGAAGCGCGCAGAGAAAAAGATGACGCCAGTGCTGAACACACTGCGTGACAACACGCTGTACCTAAAACACAACCTCAACGCGAGTGCGATTGGTTCTTTGCAAGGCGAGTTCTCTAGCTTAGAGAAAGACATTCAATTTGCCATCAAACAAATGAACGAAGCGATCGCTGAATCGGATAAGTTCCTGCAAAAGCTTAATCAAAAGTAAATCATTCAGGCCTCCTCCTCGCGAGGAGGTTTTAGTCTGCTACCTCGCCGACTAAGCCTATTACTCTTCGAACAAAGCCCACGCGCTCTTCGACACTGCCCCATGGCACTTCCACCACTTGATATCCGAGCTCAACATAAGTATTGATTAGGGTTTGATGGATTTTCAGCGCTTCTTCAAAG
>NZ_JAWOVY010000808.1:0-510 GCF_033340155.1 Vibrio sp. 1562 | reverse complement strand
GGAATAGGTGACAACGGTGAGCAGGAATACCGATTTCCAATTTATCGCCCGTGTCGACAGCTAGCGTGTCTGGTTGACGATAGATCACATCCGCGTCTGCGCCTTCTAGGTTTAGGTATACCTGAGTTTCGTTACCAAGCTTCTCTACGATCATCACTTCACCGTGAATGGTTGCGTCAGCTTCGGTTGCAGAAAGTAGGTGCTCTGGGCGAATACCCAAAGACATGCGGTCGCCACGGTTAACGGTTGTACCATCTACAGGAATCCAGAATGATACGCCGTTAGATAGCTGAACTTTAACGCGTTCTGATTCTACTTCATCGATGAACACGCTCATGAAGTTCATTTTTGGAGAACCGATGAAACCAGCCACAAAGCGGTTCTGTGGGTAGTGGTAAAGTTCAAGAGGTTTGCCAACTTGAGAGACGTAACCACCATCTAGTACGACGATTTTATCCGCCATGGTCATTGCTTCCACCTGATCGTGTGTAACGTAGATCATGGTGCAGC
>NZ_JAWOVY010000807.1:0-510 GCF_033340155.1 Vibrio sp. 1562 | reverse complement strand
AAACACTGTTCAATTTTAATTAATTCTA
Source organism: Vibrio sp. 1562 (assembly GCF_033340155.1). NCBI lineage: Bacteria > Pseudomonadati > Pseudomonadota > Gammaproteobacteria > Vibrionales > Vibrionaceae > Vibrio > Vibrio sp. 1562. The sequence goes on along the minus strand of NZ_JAWOVY010000807.1, from coordinate 482 downwards.
TTCACCATTTCGAACGATATGACAAAAATTTAGCTTTAGGTCGCCATTTTCTGGCCATAGTTGAGCTATGTTATCGATACTACGAATTGTTACTTTTGGCGAAATTAGGAGGATGAATGGAGAAAATTTCCAATAAAGCGTCAATATGGCTCGGGCTGTGTCTGATAATAGGTTTAGGAGTATTGGGCTTTTTTATTCAGCAAACAGCAGTCAAATACAAAGCCTATGAGCGAGTGGTAACGGTGAAGGGATTGTCTGAGCGAGAATACCCGGCAGATACCGTCATTTGGCCAATCCAATTTACGGTAGCCAGCAATGATATGGGCGCGATGTTTGATGACATAGACCAACAAACGCGTTTGATTCTCGATTTTTTAACCGCAAAAGGCTTAACTGACAAAAACATCTCGCTGTCTTCGCCTTCAGTGATAGACCGTAAAGCGCAGCAATATGGTGGTGAGCAAGACATTGAGTATCGTTAT
>NZ_JAWOVY010000806.1:0-510 GCF_033340155.1 Vibrio sp. 1562 | reverse complement strand
GAACCGGCAAGAGAACTTGCTTGAACTAATGATTCTGGAAGAAGGTTTGCAAGCGGCCACTCGCGTTTCATTTCACGTAACATGGCTCGCTCTTGCGTGGCGAGGGTTTCTTCTTCTGCTTGTGCAAATAGATCCTCAAGATGCGGCTGAGTCATGAGCGAGTGGATGTGTACTTCAAGTTCAGCCATTGCGTTGGAGCGTGCTTCAGCACCGCCTGATGGCATCACAGCAGCTTGATCCCAGCCTACAATTTCTAATAAATGGCCAAAGTTGGCGACTTTTTTTGAATGTTCGACGAGTTTTGTAAATGCATTCATTGTGACTACTCTTATTTTTGTTCTTTCCCTAAACACCCGAAAAGGGTCCTTCACATCAAGTCGCGCTAAGCAACTGAAGTTAATTTACTAATAATTAACATTTAATGACGTCTCATTGTCCACAAATTCATCCGGTTGTATAGCGCTCTTAAAAAAGAAGCTTGCGAATCGAGTTGATTGGCGGTATTGATGA
>NZ_JAWOVY010000805.1:0-510 GCF_033340155.1 Vibrio sp. 1562 | reverse complement strand
AACGCGCAGCAGTTCTATTTGTTTGTACTGAACGAGCAACTTCAACCAGTGACGCATCGTCTCATGCATCCACATTTTGAATTCAAGCTCCAATTCAAACGCAGCATTGATGATCAATTGGAAGACAAAGTGAATCGACCAATCATCAGCATTCCATTGGTTCAGCAGCACAACTTAGTCATTCAACTGCCACATCGCTTACATCCTGCGAATGACTTCATACTGTACTTTTCCATTATCAAAGTGGTGATTGCCGCCGTGATTTTGGCTTTGTTCTCGCTTTTAATGGCTCGCAACTTACAGCAACCGTTGGACAGACTCAGAGAGGCGAGCAAGAAGCTTTCTAACGGCGATTTTAATGTCAGTGTTGTGCAGGAGCTAAAGTCCAACACGCGAGAATTTAATGAACTCGCGCAAGATTTTGACCACATGACGAAAGAGATTCACTCGCTAGCGGAGAAGCAACGTCTTTTGATTCGCGATGTGTCCCATGAACTAAGAACGCCTCTT
>NZ_JAWOVY010000804.1:0-510 GCF_033340155.1 Vibrio sp. 1562 | reverse complement strand
ATCTTGTCGCGACTTGCCAAGACATTGCCAAACAAACCGGCGCGAAAATCACCTTGACGGAAAACGTCGAAGAAGGCGTGAAAGGCTGTGATTTCCTCTACACTGATGTTTGGGTTTCAATGGGTGAAGCAGCAGAAGCATGGGATGAACGTGTCGCGCTAATGACGCCTTATCAAATCAATATGGATGTCATCAAGCAGACGGGTAATCCACACGTGAAATTTATGCATTGTCTACCTGCGTTCCATAATGACGAAACCACTGTCGGTAAAGAAATCGCAGAGAAATACGGCATGAAAGGCCTAGAAGTCACCGAAGATGTGTTTGAGTCAGAGTACTCTATCGTCTTTGATGAAGCAGAAAACCGCATGCACACAATCAAAGCCATTATGGTTGCAACGCTAGGAAGTTAGTGTTTTTTGGAAAGCAAAAAGCATGATGTAATCGCTTGCGCTCGCAAAAGTTAGGCGTATAATACTCGGCAATTTGTCTGAGGATTAAGAAATGACC
>NZ_JAWOVY010000803.1:0-510 GCF_033340155.1 Vibrio sp. 1562 | reverse complement strand
TTGTCGCTCTTGTGCACGCTCTTCCGCTTCTAAAGACTCATTGTGTAAGCCTGCCGCAATTCCTCCACAAAAATGCCAAGACAAGCCGTTAAACGAGCAACAAGCATGCGGTCTGTTAGCTGAAGCGCTGCCTGCGCAATCCATTTCCGTCACGCCAAAACACAGCGCAGAAAAGGCGGCGATCGTGAAACGTGTGGTCGAGCGAGTGAAAGAGAAGAAACAAGCTGCGAAAGTGGTGACACCAGTGTCGATGGCGGCTCCTGCACTGTTTGATTTGGCCGATAAAAAAGCGCTTAAGAAAGCGAAAAAAGCACTGAAAAAACACTACAAACAGCAGAAAAAGCTGCTAAAAGTGGCAAAAAAGCAGCAGAAGTTGCTCAAGCGTCAACGCAAACTGGAAGCCCGCAATGCGAAGTTGGAAGTGTTGTTACCAACGCCGCCTAATGCGTTGATGGGCGCAAGCTCGCAAGCCAAAGTGCATTAATTGAATTAAAAAAAACGCTCTCCAAC
>NZ_JAWOVY010000802.1:0-511 GCF_033340155.1 Vibrio sp. 1562 | reverse complement strand
ATGCAAATCAAACAATTTATCCTCGATAAAATTGATTCCGGAGATTGGATGGTCGGACAGCGCATTGCGACTGAAATCGAGCTGACTGAACAGTTTGGTGTAAGCCGAATGACAGTAAACAAAGCGATACGAGATTTGGTGAATGAAGGAAAACTACAGCGTCGCCCAAGGTTGGGAACGTTCGTTTGTGACCCTAGTGAGAAATCAGAATCCCCATTACTAGATATTCGCAATATAGCGGAAGAAGTTAGTGACCGAGGACGCCTATACAGCAGTAAAGTAGTTCAACAAGTCGCGATAAAAGCGGATGATAGCATCGCAATAAAACTTGGTGTAATGCTTGGTACAACGGTGTTTTACAGTGAGATCATTCACTATGAAGACAGCACACCTATTCAGTTAGAACTGCGTTGGGTAAACAGCCAGTACGCCCCGAGTTACCTTAACCAAGACTTCACCCAAATTACTCCTAATCAATACCTATCTAATAACTGTCCGTTGAGCGCGATTG
>NZ_JAWOVY010000801.1:0-511 GCF_033340155.1 Vibrio sp. 1562 | reverse complement strand
GAATAGGAAACGGTCATGCAGACGATGCTCACCGCCTTGCCAAAACTCAATGCTTTGCGGTTTAACTCTAAAGCCGCCCCAAAATGTTGGCATTGGAATTTCACCTTTGGCAAATTTCTGTTTGAGCTCAAGGAACTTACCTTCCAGCACTCCACGAGCAGAAATACGGCTACTTTGCTTACTCGCAATGGCCGCCAGCTGGCTATCTTTAGGGCGAGAAGTAAAATACTTCATGTTTTCCATCGCAGTCAGCTTTTCAGCCACACCAGTAATGTGAACTTGGCGCTCTAGTGGATGCCAAGGGAAATGCAGGCTGATGTTGCTGTTATGCTCAAGATGCTGCGCTTTGCGACTACCTAAGTTGGTGTAAAACACGAAGCCATCTTTATCGACGTTTTTCAATAAAACGATTCGTTGAAATGGCATGCCGTTTTCATCCACGGTCGCCACTGTCATCGCAGTAGGATCCGTCAACCCCGCCTTAATCGCTTGCTCCAACCAAAGGTTGAAT
>NZ_JAWOVY010000800.1:0-511 GCF_033340155.1 Vibrio sp. 1562 | reverse complement strand
GCGATCTAAGGCTGAGGTCGGCTCATCAAGCAAGATAAACGACGGTTCCAAAATCAAGGCTCGTGCAATCGCAATACGTTGACGCTGCCCACCGGAAAATTCGTGCGGATAGCGGTTTATAGATGCGGGATCCAAACGTACTTCGCGCAGAACATCACGCGCTTTTTGCATGCGTTCTTTCTTGTTTAAATATGGTCGGTGGACGGTTAACCCTTCAGTGATGATTTCCCCGATGGTCATACGTGGTGAAAGCGAACCGTATGGATCTTGGAACACCATTTGTACGTCTTTTTTCAGATCGAACCGCTCTTTGTCGCTGAGTGAGGCCATGTTTTGACCTTTAAACTCAATTTTTCCGGTAGACGGTAGCAAACCGATCAACGCACGCCCTAACGTGGATTTACCCGAACCGGATTCACCAACAATGCCTAGTGTTTCGCCCTGTTTTAGTTGTAACGAGATGCCTTTTACCGCTTCGAAGTACTCGTTTTTGCTTGGGATAAAGTGAGGC
>NZ_JAWOVY010000799.1:0-511 GCF_033340155.1 Vibrio sp. 1562 | reverse complement strand
TCAAAGGCCCAATACGGCCAATGATCATCACGACGATCATGATGTACTTACCTGGTTCCGAAAGCTCCGCCGTCAAACCTGCAGTAAGCCCAACCGTTGCAAAAGCAGAAATCGTTTCGAACATCACTTTGTCAAAAGAAGCTTTCTCCGTCAGCATCAACAAAAACATCGCGGTGGTGAGAATTGCTCCGCTCACCACAATGATTGCCAGTGACTTCGTTACCGTTGGCCAGTTTACCGTTCTCTTAAACATCACCACGTGTTTCTTTTGACGCAAGAACGTCCACGTCGCCATAAACGCGACAGCAAAAGTAGACACCTTGATACCGCCACCCGTAGAGGTCGAACCCGCACCAATCAACATCAAAACGATCATGATGAGTAATGCCGGTTGCGTGAACTGCGTTAAATCAACACTGTTAAAACCCGCTGTCCGCGCACTGGCTGATTGGAAGAAAGCGGCCAACCATTGCCCGCCAATAGTGAGCGACCCCATGGTGTTGGGGTTGTG
>NZ_JAWOVY010000798.1:0-511 GCF_033340155.1 Vibrio sp. 1562 | reverse complement strand
TGTGAACAAAGATCTCGACTTAAACCTACTCAAAATTCTTGTCTTATTAGATAAGCACCGCCAACTCAAGCCCGTTGCAAAAGCGATGGGGAAAAGTGAAGCGTCCATCAGTAAATATCTTGCCCGATTACGACTTCAGCTTAACGATGAGCTGTTTATCCGACATCCTCACCACATGGAGCCGACGGACTATTTAAAGCGTCAACTGCCCAAAATTGCCGACGCGTTGGAAAAGCTTGAAACTTGCTTAATCAGTGGTGAGTTTGAGCCAGAAAACTACGAAAAAGACATCACAGTCTGTTTACCGCAAACCGCTCAATACTCATTTGGTCACTTGCTCGCAATGGATTTGATGGAGCTGTTCCCTAAAGCACACATTTCAGTGGCCACCATTACTGAGTACACGGTTGAAGAGATCATCCTAGGCAAGGTGGATGCGCAGCTTCATTACTTTAACGATGACTTACCGAAATCTGTCCATCAGAAATTCATTGGTTATGCACCCGCAGTG
>NZ_JAWOVY010000797.1:0-511 GCF_033340155.1 Vibrio sp. 1562 | reverse complement strand
ACATGCTTTCTCTTCCAGAACTTGATGGAAAACTACTAAACCTAGCGAAAACTCAAGGCTTTGTAACCGCGATGGCATCAGCGCCAAACGTGTTGAACCCTCAAGAGTGGCTGCCATTCTTATGGGGCGGCGAAGAGACAGCACCTTTCTCAGATGGTGAACAACTAGAACTGTACATTGATGAAATTGTACAAATGTGGAACCAAACTCGACCAGCTTTGCTAGAAGGTTCTTGGCAATGGCCTGAAGGTTGTACTCTCGATGAGCAAGACATTGTCTCAGCAAGTACTCGTGATTTCTGTGAAGGTGTACTTCAAGGTTGGCAACTGACACGTGATGATTGGGAAACGTTAATGCCAGAAGACAGCGAAGACAGTGCCCTATTGGGTGGAGTGCTGCTCTCTCTTACCATGTTGTACGATCCAGAAACCACCATTGCAACGCTTGCAGAGCAAGGCATGGAAGGCTTAGAGCAATTTGAAGAGATCTTCAATGCTGTACCTGTGATGCT
>NZ_JAWOVY010000796.1:0-512 GCF_033340155.1 Vibrio sp. 1562 | reverse complement strand
AACCATGATGAAGTGTTGGCAAGCAAGATTGAGTCGGAGATCAACGGCGGTGATTACGCAGGTTTGGTTTACGCATCCAGTATGACGCGAGAGTTGGAGCAGCAACGCGTCACAACTTCCTTACCGACTGTGCTGCTGAACTGCACCAACGAAGAACACACCGAAACGCCAAGTATTTTGCCGGCCGATATGATTGGAGCTTACAAAGCAGTTTCACACCTCACAGCGCAAGGTTATCGTCGCATTGCCATGCTGTCTGGTGAAAGTTGGATGCTAGCCAGTAAGCAACGTGCCGATGGTTATCGTCAGGCTCTCATTGATGCAGACATCATTCCTAACTCAGAGTATTTAGTCGATGCAAACTGGTCGCTAAAAGAAGCGCACCAGCAAACACTGACACTACTGAATATGGAGCAGCCACCAGAAGCGATTTTCTGTGGCAGCGACTATATGGCAATGGGGTGCTACCAAGCGATAGCGGAGTTGGGGTTGAAGATTCCTCAGGATGTTGC
>NZ_JAWOVY010000795.1:0-512 GCF_033340155.1 Vibrio sp. 1562 | reverse complement strand
CTTGCTAATAAAGGCACGTCCGTTCAAACGGGCAAGCCAGTGGTGTCACCAACACAAACGAAACAGTTGAATGCATTGCTCGCAACTTGTGGTTTATACGATGGTGCCGGTGAGTTTGCTTACCGTGTGGGTATGCCGGGTAAATCTGGCGTTGGCGGCGGTATTATTGCCGTAGTGCCGGGTGAAATGACCATTGCGGTTTGGTCTCCAGAACTTGATGCATCAGGGAACTCGTTGGCGGGTACGAAAGCACTGGAACTGCTCTCTGAGCGAATTGGCCGTTCGATTTTTTAGTGTTAACTGTTTCTATACAAAAAGCCTCTCGTCTGAGAGGCTTTTTTGTAGTTCGCGTGGTTTACTCTTCGTCTTCTTCTGCCATAAAGGCTTCAAGTAAGTCGTTGAGGAACAGCTTTCCTTTCTCGGTGATCTGCCAGTGCGTCTCCGTTTCACTCAAATAGCCCATCTCTAACGCCCAATCAATGGTGTCTTGAATGGTACTGAGCGGCAAGCCA
>NZ_JAWOVY010000794.1:0-513 GCF_033340155.1 Vibrio sp. 1562 | reverse complement strand
TTTTGGCTCGGGACTTCCATAGTCGCCAAATAATCTGGAATGCAGTGTAAGTTTTTCCCGTACCCGTTGCCATAACCAAGAGAACGCGGTTTTGTCCTGCTGCTACCGCTTCCACGGTTTTGTTTATCGCCTGTAGCTGATAGTAGCGCGGAGACTTACCGCTACCATCATCATGGTAATCTTGAGTAATGACTGGAAGATGCTCGGTTTTGTAGCCTTTCCAAACGCAGTACTTGTCCCACAGTTGCTGAGGTGTCGGGAAGTCTTCAAGTCGAATTTCAGTTTCGAGTTGAGCTGGGTTGGTTTTGTCGTGGAAGATAAAACCGTCGCCATTTGAGGCAAAGACAAAAGGGACTTCAAGTAAGCTGGCGTAATCTAGACCTTGTTGCATACCTTTGCCGATTTCATGCTTATTCGCTTTTGCTTCGACAACGGCTAGAGGCATACTCGGTTTATGGTAAAGGACGATGTCCGCAGACTTAACCTTTTTCCTCGCCGCTGCCTGACCACGAA
>NZ_JAWOVY010000793.1:0-513 GCF_033340155.1 Vibrio sp. 1562 | reverse complement strand
TCAAACTGGTTCACGAGAGCGTGATACACGTCCATCACAGACCAGGCCGCCAACGAAGGTTTCGTATTGCGGTCGTTCCAGTTTTCAGAGCCAGCACCACCACGACTAACAGGTTTGGTGTACGTCAACACATCCAGCAAGTAGCCTTTGTCTTGCGGACGAATCTTGTCATCAGCTTGAACTTGTTCTTGGAATACCGTGCGAATGTTGTCCATCGCAACATCTGGGTTGAAATGCGCCATCGCGTACGCTTGTTTCCACGAATCCCACGGCCATGTTAAGTTACCAGAGAACCAACGCGCAGTGACCGATGGCGTGACTGTCGCTTGTTCAATATCGCCCGCCGCAGAGCGCCAGTTACCGTTTAGGGTCTCCATCGCTTTTACCGCTACGCGAGCTTGGTCTGCTGTCGCTTCTTTGTTGATAAGACCATTCGCTAAATAGCCGTCCCAACGCGCTTTCGACGCTTCCATGTATTGAGTTGGATTCGCTAATACATCTTGCACTTTCAAC
>NZ_JAWOVY010000792.1:0-513 GCF_033340155.1 Vibrio sp. 1562 | reverse complement strand
CGCCAACCGAAGCTAATCTGGTTGGCGTAACTATTCAGGTGGTGAATCAGAAAGTGAAGGCTAAGTTCGCCGCTGCTCCGAATTGATTATCGCCTGCGTAAGAACCTGCTAGGTCAAGGCTAACAACATCAAATGGGCTGATCCCAATACCACCAGTGACGGAGTTATCTAGGTTATTCTCCAGATCTATTTCATAGCCTGCGCGAAGTTGTGCCCATCCCCACGCGTCGCCTTCGATACCGATGCGCACAAATTGAGTGTCATCATCAAGTTCTTTAAAGCGCTTTTGCGTGGTTAGATCGGCGTCTAAGCTCAGTGCTACGTAGTTACTCACGTAGCCAATCCCAACGGTTGCTTGAGGAGTGAGTTCGTAGGTATAACTACCGAGTTTGGTTTTAATGTCTTGCTTGAAGACATCCTTAACGGACAAACCTGCATGACAGGCTTCGTGATACCAAGCGATGCCAACATCCATATTGAAGGCGTTTTTTGAGACTTCGCTTTTGTCGTAAT
>NZ_JAWOVY010000791.1:0-513 GCF_033340155.1 Vibrio sp. 1562 | reverse complement strand
GACAGACAATGTGGTTTGGCTTACATAGTGCAGATCCGATGGATCTTTCACGATCGCTTTTAGTTTCTCAACGTCCGCAGGAGTTTCCACTAAGTACATGCCGCCAGTTTCGCTTGAGTACTGACCCATGGTACCTTCGACTTCTGGGTGACCAGCATGACCAATCAGAACCACTTCCATATTGCGGCGGCTTGCACGCGCAACTTCCATATGAACTTTCGTTACCAATGGGCAGGTTGCATCAAATACCGTCAGATCACGCTGTTTTGCTTCTTGGCGAACCGCTTGCGATACACCATGAGCAGAGAAAATCACGATGTTGTTGTCAGGCACTTCATGTAGCTCTTCAACGAAGATAGCGCCTCGTTGCTTTAGCCCCTCAACCACAAAACGGTTATGTACCACTTCATGGCGAACATAAATCGGTGGTTGATACAGCTCTAGCGCACGCTCTACGATGCTAATCGCACGGTCAACACCAGCACAAAAACCGCGTGGGTTAGCTAATAGGAT
>NZ_JAWOVY010000790.1:0-514 GCF_033340155.1 Vibrio sp. 1562 | reverse complement strand
ATGTAGTCCGCGCGGCCCGGAATTGGTGGACATAAATAGTGCTCAGGAATATCCCAAAAATCAATGTCGTAATACGCCGTGAGAAGTGCTTTGTTAAGTATTTTCACTGCATTCGGGTCAGAGAAGTTGATTGAATCCTCGCCTTTAGGATTCTTGATAACAAACGATGCCAGCGATGGCTCACTGGCGATTAGCTTTTTGAAATCATAACGACCACGATGCGCATTACTTTCATGCAAGCCACTTTTAGCAATCTTGATAAAATCCACATCGCTCTTTTCTGCCGATAGTTTCGCTTTCACTGCTGCTTTCTTTTTTACACGCTTCGGCTTGGCCTTGTTAACGTCGTTATCATGCTTTGGCTTAGCTGCTTTAGACGGAGCCTGTTTCGCGTTGTGGCTATTGTTCTTAATTCGAATTCGCTTTTCAATCGAGGTAAATCATAAACAGACGAGCATCAAATTCGAGTTGGTGATACTCAGGTTCCATGTAACAACACAGTTGGTAGCACGCT
>NZ_JAWOVY010000789.1:0-514 GCF_033340155.1 Vibrio sp. 1562 | reverse complement strand
ACTCTTCTAAGTAACGTTCACTCGCATCGTAATTGGATTTTAAATATTCAAGCTTAGCTAAGATATAAATAATATCTGGGTCTTTAAGATCCTTTTTCTCTAGAGTGTTTATGTATAACTCAGCAGATTTTTGGTCTTTATTATCCAAATATAAATTGATCAGTTTTATCTTATAACTCGGGACTTCGACTAAGTTCGCTTTATAAAATTCAATAAGCTGTTCAGTTTGCCCAGAGTTAGTCAGTAATTTTTCTTTTGTTACTAATTCTTGATTGATAGTTGAACAACCACTTAAAAAAAGTAACACCAAAAGAGAGAAATAGTTTTTTATATTCATTATCCTAGCATCCTCATTATCCCTGGCGCTGCGATTAGAACAACAATAGGAATCATGATAAAAGCGATCATTGGGATCGACATTTTTGCCCCCATCTTGCCGATTTTCTCTTCCAGTTCGAGCATGTTTACTTCTCGAATATCAGAAGCAAGAGAGGCTAATACCGCACCCACGGAT
>NZ_JAWOVY010000788.1:0-514 GCF_033340155.1 Vibrio sp. 1562 | reverse complement strand
GCCGTCATAGGGGCATGGCTGGGACTGAGTAATCTGTGGGAAGCGTCTATCGGAATTATTCTCGCAGGGGGAATTGTTGGCATCTTTTATTTGATGCTTCACATTGCTTCAACGAGCGTTGCTCTAACTCATCAGGTCAAGGGCTACTGCATTGAAAAAGTTACACCAGGCTTTAGGTCTAATAAGCCACTAGTGATTCCTTTCGCGCCTGTAATCGTAATCGGATTAGCTTATTTCTCCTACACGCACTAATACTTATAAATAAAAAAACATACGACATCAGTTGACTAGGCAACTTCAAGAGGGGAAGTATGATGGGCTCTGCGTATTGGGAAAAACTAGTGCCACAAATCAATCCACCAAAGGTGCCTTCCGCAGTGGAAGGTCTTGGGATCCCAGCTTCAGTCGTTGAAAACCTAGTTCTGAAACATCTGGCTGCTTATCCCAAATGTGATTTAGTTGAACTGACTCAACGTTTGTGTGTGGTTTCAAACATCGTTGAGCTTGCACTCGC
>NZ_JAWOVY010000787.1:0-515 GCF_033340155.1 Vibrio sp. 1562 | reverse complement strand
GTAACATACCCAAATCTGCCACAAACTGACTGGGCAGGTAACCCAAGCCACGCAAACCAAGGTGACAAAGTCATCCACAATGGTGTGGTTTACCAAGCAAACTGGTGGACGGCTTCTGAACCAGGTAGCGACGGTAGCTGGGCTACAGTATGTAACATCTAATCATTATTGATTAACTGTTATTACCTAACTTTCATAGGTACTTAAACAAAAGCGCACGGTGATTATCGTGCGCTTTTTCGTTCATGTTGTCATTTGAATTGAGGACTTTCAGAACTGGTAGCTCTCCGGTATAACAACAATGCCTTTTTCTGAGATTTTGAAGCGTTTGGCGTCTTCAACCTTATTGATGCCGATTTGTGTGTTCGGTGGTATGCGAACGTGTTTATCGACGATGCAGGTTGCCGAGTGACTTGCGTCTCCGAGTTCTACGTCAGCAAAAATGATGGAAGCGACGAGCGGTGCAGTAGCTTGAGTGCGTGCGTTAGAGGAGATGGTGGAGTGCGGTGCGGAGG
>NZ_JAWOVY010000786.1:0-515 GCF_033340155.1 Vibrio sp. 1562 | reverse complement strand
ATCAATTGAGAAACGGTACTTTTGTACAAAAAACTCGTGACCATAGCCAAGTGATGGAGTTAGTTGAACAAGGCTTGTTGGCATTTGAAGACGCAGAGTCCCATCCATTAGCCAATGTAATTACCCGAGCTGTTGGGGTTGATGAGATGGTGACGATAGACCAAGTATCGGGACAGCTTGCGGATGGTGACCAGTTCTTGTTGTGCAGTGATGGACTTTCCAAGGAACTAAGCTGTGATGAAATGCATAAAACTCTATGTGCAGATTCAGTTAACCAAGCTGGTTTGGCATTGATGCACTCTGCTCTGGTGCGTGGCGCTAGTGATAACGTGACGTGTGCGCTCATTAAAGTGCGTCAAGAACCTAGTGAGTTTGACTCCGCTAGGCGAGATGATGCGACTATTCCTGTGTTTTTGAGGGGGAGAGTATGAGTAACACGATGTTTGATTGGTATGAGCAAGTCCTTGCACCAATTTCGGAAGACAATCCGACTGGCATTGATCCAAGAGAGGATG
>NZ_JAWOVY010000785.1:0-515 GCF_033340155.1 Vibrio sp. 1562 | reverse complement strand
TCGTATGTGTAGTGGCTCTAGCTGGATGTAATCAAAAGGAAGAGACCGAGGCACCAGCCCAATCGCAACCGGAAGCGAACCCAATCTGTAACTTAGAAAAACTGCCCGGCGGATGGTCACAAAGTGACATGACCGATGAAGCGCAATCATTGCTTGATGTGGTACTCGCGCAAATGAACACTTCCGCTAAGTTAAAGCAAATCCTCAGTGTTCGCACTCAGGTGGTAAGCGGCATGAATTACGCGATTGAATTTGAAATGGATAATGGCGAAATCTGGAATACGATTGTCTACCGTTCGTTAGACGACGAAATCAAAATGACGCAACCTGCAAAGCTTGGACGCTTCTGCTCATAATATGCAGACATAAAAAATGGCTCCCGATTGGAGCCATTTTTATTCACGATGTTCTGTTCAGCCCATCACATTCATCAGAACTAAGCCGTGGCGATATTAGCTTTGGGTAACTGAATCGAAATCAACGTTGTCAACGCCAAGAAAGCGAAAGAGACCCAC
>NZ_JAWOVY010000784.1:0-516 GCF_033340155.1 Vibrio sp. 1562 | reverse complement strand
TGAAAGCGCAGCAGAGTTCTTGGTGTTCTGTATCGACTACCAGCGTCACACCAGTATTAATCCTGATGTTCAAGCCGATTTCACAGAGTTAACGCTAATAGGCGCCGTAGACTCTGGAATCATGGCTCAAAACTGCTTACTGGCAGCAGAATCGATGGGCTTGGGAGGCGTATACATTGGCGGTGTAAGAAATAATGCTCAGCAAGTGGATGAGCTACTGGGGCTACCCCAGAATACCGCCATCCTATTTGGTATGTGTTTGGGCCACCCAGATCAAAACCCAGAAGTTAAACCTCGCCTACCTGCGCACGTGGTGGTGCACGAGAACCAGTACCAAGCTCTCAACTTAGACGACATTCAAGCATACGACCAAACGATGCAGAACTACTATGCAAACCGCTCAAGCAATCAAAAACAAAGTACGTGGTCACAAGAGGTTACGAGCAAGTTAGCTGGTGAGTCTCGTCCGCATATTCTTCCGTATTTGAATGGAAAGGGGTTAGCGCGAAGATAAAA
>NZ_JAWOVY010000783.1:0-516 GCF_033340155.1 Vibrio sp. 1562 | reverse complement strand
TTTATGTCGCCAGTATCGAAACTCAACGTTCGGCGGCGCGCTTCCGCTATCTGATTTCACTAACCAAACTATTAGCATTAAGCAGTGAAATGAACAGCTTCGAACAATATCAAAATACCGCTTACGCCCCAGCGAAAATATCCAAAGAGGTTAAATAAGTCATGGCAGCAAAATCTTTAAAACCCGTTCTACTTTCAATTTGCGCCTTGGGTGTGGCTTCTTGGGTTGGCTATCAGTTTTACCAAGCTTATCAGCCAGAACCAGTTCGCTTACAAGGTTTGATTGAAGCTCAGCAATACAGCATTTCATCGAAAGTCCCAGGTCGCATCGACGAAGTGATGGTTCGCAAAGCCGATGATGTTGAAAAAGGCCAGTTAATTTTTACGCTTCACATCCCAGAAATCGAAGCGAAACTGGAACAAGCAAAAGCTGGTGAAAAAGCGGCAGATGCACTAGCGCAAGAAGCAGAGAAAGGTGCACGTGAGCAACAAATTCAAGCCGCGAAAGACCAATGGC
>NZ_JAWOVY010000782.1:0-516 GCF_033340155.1 Vibrio sp. 1562 | reverse complement strand
AACTGGTGAAAAAAGGCCAGCAACTTCTGTTGATCGACGATACTCGTTTTCGCTCGGACTACCGCGAACGTGAACAACAAGTTGCCAACCTGACCGCCTCGGTATTACAACTTTCTGCTTCTATCAACAGCGTTGCCGTCAATCGCGATTTTAATATTCAAGATTGGGAAAAAAGCGTCGTTCTCGATTACGGCAAACTGACTTTCCCACCGGTATTGGAAGAGACGCAGCCACAATTAACTCAGCGTCAAAAAGCAGAATACCGCGAAGATTTGGATAACCTACGCAACCAACTGTCGGTGATCGATCAACAAGTGGAGCAAAAACAGCAAGACTTGGTCGAGATTGAAGCGCGAGTGCGTAACTTACGCCAAAGCTACCAATACGCGAAGAAAGAACTAGATATCACCCAACCATTGGCGGATGAAGGCGTTGTTCCGCGCATTGAGCTACTCAAATTGCAGCGCCAAGTGAACGACACTCGCCGTGAAATGACATCTAGCGAACTGAAAATCC
>NZ_JAWOVY010000781.1:0-516 GCF_033340155.1 Vibrio sp. 1562 | reverse complement strand
AACCGTATTTCGCCGCAGGTAACGTCACCATAAAAAAGGTCTTCATCGGTGAGGTTTTTAGAGCACGAGCGGCCTCATACAAACGGGCATCGGAAATACGCAGCGAAGTGGTCAAAATCATCAGAGCATGAGGAAAGGTCCAAAAGATCAAACCCATTGAAATACCAATCACACCATACACTGAGTGACCACCAAGTAGCTCTTTCGCAACCCCTTGATTGCCAAAGAGGAAGATCAAGCTGATCGCAGGCAAAAGTGAGGGAGCAAGGATTGGCGCGGTACCTAAGATGTGAAATAGACCTTTAAATGGCATGCATGAACGCGTGAGTGCGTAAGCGTAACCAAAGGCCAGAATACCGACCACCGTCGTTACAACGAGTCCCAAACTAAACGTATTACCAACGGAAACCCACAAGCTTGAAGAAGAAAAATAAGTCGCAAAGTTGGCTAACCCAACAAACTCTCCATCGCTGTTTTGTACGCTTTTGGCCAGCATCGCCCACAATGGCATCAAGA
>NZ_JAWOVY010000780.1:0-516 GCF_033340155.1 Vibrio sp. 1562 | reverse complement strand
CAGTGGCTCATCGATTTGGATATGGCCTTGCCAACTCGTCACATCGGCATGAGGCGTAACCCAGTACAATTTGTTTTGGAAGCGTCGGATCTCTCCTTGTTTGAGTTTAAGTTTTGGATTGGCATCTTGTTGCGCCAATGCCACTTCTTGCCAAATCAAGCGCAATTGAGTTTGACTCGGCATATTGGCATTCCATTTACTCAACCACATACGAATCAAACGCGCTTGAGCTAATTCACTATGGATAGCTAACTCATCAATACTTAAGCTCAAATCCGCCTGTAGAGCACGCGCAAACACCGAACCTAGGAGCTCATCCAATAACGATTCTTGCTGAGCACATAAGCTTGCGCTTCGTTGCACGGCTTGATGAATACTCGGCCAACGCTCAGACAACTCAGGGACGATACGATGACGTAAAAAATTTCGATCGTAGCGCGTGTCTTGGTTACTTTCGTCTTCTACCCATTCCAAACCAATGTTCTTCGCCGTCGCTTCTATCTGCTCGCGCTTGGT
>NZ_JAWOVY010000779.1:0-516 GCF_033340155.1 Vibrio sp. 1562 | reverse complement strand
GGCGGATGTGGTGTTGGATTGCAGTGACAACCTGCCAACGAGGCAGCTGATCAATCAAGTTTGTTATGAGCAAAATACACCTCTGATATCGGCGGCAGCGATTGGTTGGCAAGGGCAGTTTGCTGTTTTTGACTACTCAGACAAACCATCAAATTCAGGCTGCTATCGATGCTTGTATCCGTTTGATGAATTGCAGCAAACAATGAAGTGCAGCGAAACCGGCATTATCGGCCCTGTGGTGGGCACTCTGGGGAACTACCAAGCTCTCGCTGCTATTCAAAAGTTGGCGATAGATCGCTTTCATGTTGCGTGTGGTCAGTTACACCTCTTTGACGGGCTGCGGATGAACTGGCAGACCATGTCTATAACCAAAGACAAGCAATGTCAGGTTTGTGGTGACAATAATCTTGCTCCAGTGAGCAGTTAAGAGATGACCGCCATGACAGTTTCAAATCAATTAGCATCAAATTCGTTTGTACGTTCATTTGCCAAAGGAGAGAGGTAGCGTGATAACTA
>NZ_JAWOVY010000778.1:0-516 GCF_033340155.1 Vibrio sp. 1562 | reverse complement strand
ACGCATTGGTATCCAGCATCGTTGACTGGGCCACGAGCTGCAACGGCGGATGAGTTGTGCCAATACCTACCGCAAGGGCAAGTTCAGTTCCAAACACCGGTTGAAGCGTTTGAGAGTGCATTAAGCAGCGCTGCTTCAAACGATGTTGTGTTGGTCGCGGGCTCATTCCATACCGTAGGTGAGGTATTGGAGCATTGGCAATCAAAGAATAAGTAATCAAAGGTAACTTGATGGCAAGTAAATTCCAAAGTCGTTTAGTCGGCACCATCATTCTAGTCGCAGTGGGAGTCATTGTTCTCCCTGATGTTCTAGATGGTAAAAAACTGCACTACAAAGAAGAATTTGCCAGCATTCCTATCAAACCTGAACTTGATAGTGATGTGGAAAACTTCGAGATCTTAGAGCCAGTAGAAGATGACATTGCGCTACCAGAATCACCAGTAGAGGCGGTCGTGCAAGAGTCAGAAGAGCGTCAGGTTACCGCCCCTCAGCCGGAGCATAAACCTGAACCTACGC
>NZ_JAWOVY010000777.1:0-517 GCF_033340155.1 Vibrio sp. 1562 | reverse complement strand
GGGGATTTTATCAGGCTTTAGATAGTATCCACTCACTCTCTGCGATAGGTTTTCTCTCGTTTGCAGCCATTACCCAGTTTGCTCCTGCATTGATTGGCGGTATGTATTGGCGTCAGGGTAACAAGAAAGGCGTTTATGTTGGCCTCGCGGTCGGTTTTACGATTTGGTTGATTACCTTAATGAGCCAAACCGACATGTTGGCTGGTAATGCCAGCAACAACTTTTTGATTTGGTTAATCACGCCGCCAGAGATGCTGTCGAGCTTCGACATTGCGATTTCGGATTGGGGCATGATCATGAGTGTGGTGGCGAACGCGGTGTGTTTTGTCGCGGTGTCTCTGGCGACGCGTCCAAGCCTAAGTGAGCGCTTACAGTCGGCGTCTTTTGTCGGAACACCGCTGCCTGAAAGCGAAAACATCAGCTTGTATCAAAGTCGTGTTACCGTGGCTGAGTTGGAAATGCTTGCCTCGCGCTTTGTTGGCCGCACTCGGGTGAAAGTGGCTTTCCAAGCCTATTG
>NZ_JAWOVY010000776.1:0-517 GCF_033340155.1 Vibrio sp. 1562 | reverse complement strand
CACGTTCAATTGTGTTACTTACAGAAAAATCATTAACCAGCGCACATTTGAATAGTAATGAGAAAGAGGCATTGAAAGCCTTATTAACAGGTGGCATTGTGGCAAAGACGTTGGCTCAACGTCTTTTATAGATTGTCTTGTGGTTAGAGCGCACAAAAAACTTCATAGAATCAGTGAGAGCATTTGGCTCCATGCATTTTAATATCTACAAAACTCATTTTTTGAACATAAATGAGTTTTGTAAAATCTAATAATCTTGCTCATGGTCACTTCGGCTTCGAAAAGCCACTCATTACCAAAAAGTAATCAAGCTAATGCAGTCTAATGCATCTCAACGTTATTCTCTTTGGCGACTAGTAAGTATTTAATTTGATGTTGAAAATCTGCCTCAATGATCTCTTCTCGACCTTTGGACATAACGGTGTCGTAAACCATGTTTACATATTCATACGGCAGATATTTATCAAAAACATGAACTATATCGTCGTTAATTAAAATTTCACCGTAACAAGCTAAG
>NZ_JAWOVY010000775.1:0-518 GCF_033340155.1 Vibrio sp. 1562 | reverse complement strand
GAACTTATACAGCGCTATAGTGTTCCAGGCGTTTACTTTGAACTACTCGATGAACAAAGCAATTCTATTTATTCAACTGGAAAGTTAAATTTAGAATTAAAGCAAACTGATGTTGTTACTGTTGCTGGTTCAAATTGGTATTTACGCTCGTATATTGACTACAGATATATCAAAAAGATTATCGATGGTATAAACCAAGATATTACAAAGTATATGTCACTTTGCGCTTTTATTATGCTGGTTATTAGTTTGATAATTCTTAATTTTCAATTAAACCCGCTATCTAAGTTAAAGAATTTAGTGGAGAATTTGGCAGGTCATGATGCGGACTTAACCCAACGAATTAATATTAATCGCCAAGATGAAATAGGCCATATCTCTAACTCAGTGAATTGTTTTATAGATAATCTACAGGCTTTATTTAAAAAAATATCCAGGTCAAACGTCGCCAGAGAAGAACTTGATGTTCAAATTGGACGGAATGTTTCTACTGTCTCCCGTTACAGCAAGCAAAGTGA
>NZ_JAWOVY010000774.1:0-518 GCF_033340155.1 Vibrio sp. 1562 | reverse complement strand
AGCGCCCAGAAAAGATCCTCGTTTTCTGTTTCACTGGCAAGCAATTGGCGTCCGTCGGCAGTAACGACGTTAGCAGAGACTAAGTTATCTATCGTCATACCGTATTTACGGCTCAACCAACCAAAACCACCACCTAAAGTAAGACCAGCAATACCAGTGGTAGAGTTAATTCCTACCGGGGTCGCTAACCCGTGTTTTTGAGTGGCTTCGTCTAAGTCGCCTAAGGTACAGCCCGGCTCAACAAACGCTCTCTTGGCATTTTCATCAACTCGGACTTGGGTAAGGAGCGACAGGTCGATCATGACCCCATTATCACAGACAGCGTTGCCCGCAATATTGTGTCCCCCACCTCGTACAGAAAGTAGCTGACCATTGTCTCGCGCAAAGTTAACCGCCATCACAACGTCATCTGTCGACTTACAGCGAGCAATCAAACTCGACTTGCGATCAATCATGCCATTCCAGATTTGGCGAACTTCATCGTAATTAGAATCGGTAGGTAAAACGACGTCACCTTG
>NZ_JAWOVY010000773.1:0-518 GCF_033340155.1 Vibrio sp. 1562 | reverse complement strand
CAACTCAGGTATTACGCATTGTGCCGAAAGACGGACTACGTTATTCCTATGTCCTTTGGATTGACGAAAAGAGCAAATTGCCACTTCGCGCCGATCTTGTCGATCGTGATGGCGAGATGCTAGAGCAATACCGCACGATCTCTTACACAGTAAACCCTAAAATTGCAGAGTTGATGAGCGGCCTTGAAGACGTTCAACTTCCTGCTGTGCTTACAATGCCGAAAGGT
The DNA here is from genome assembly GCF_033340155.1 of Vibrio sp. 1562. Taxonomy (NCBI): domain Bacteria; kingdom Pseudomonadati; phylum Pseudomonadota; class Gammaproteobacteria; order Vibrionales; family Vibrionaceae; genus Vibrio; species Vibrio sp. 1562. The sequence continues at coordinate 291 of NZ_JAWOVY010000773.1, read as the reverse complement.
GAAATTGGCACGAGCAATTGGACTGTGGGCTGGACTCCAGACGGTTTTCATCCAAACGATCTCAACCGCTACCGTATGGCATCAACAGACCAAATGGTAGAAAGTCAGTTGTATTCTGATGGCTTGTTCAACTTCTCTGTTTACGTGGCAAACAAAGATGAGCATTCATTAAAAGGACAACTGGTTCGTCAAGGCCGTAGAACCTTACACAGTTTTGTGAATGGTGATTATGAAATCTCGGTGGTCGGAGATATTCCGCCAGCTACGGCGCAGCGCATTGCTCAATCTGTC
>NZ_JAWOVY010000772.1:0-518 GCF_033340155.1 Vibrio sp. 1562 | reverse complement strand
ACCATTTCACTCAAACCAAAATGGGCGAAGAAAAGATGTGGCCGCTTTCTATGCCATGTTATGTCGGCAGTGAAGATGATATTCAGCTTGCTCAGTACGGTTCATCGAACTCGGCGAAAATGAAAACATTGTACCGTGAGGGGCTAAAACGCCGTTACGGCAGCTTGATGCAGATTATTTCTGGTGTTCACTTCAACTTTTCATTCCCTGAGTCATTTTGGGATGCGCTTTATGGCGAGCAGGATGAGCAAGCTCGCCAAGACACCAAATCAGCTGCTTACTTTGCTTTGATTCGTAACTATTACCGTTTTGGTTGGATGATCCCTTACTTCTTTGGTGCATCGCCAGCGTTATGTGGTTCGTTCATTCAAGGCCGTGAGACTAGACTCCCGTTTGAAAGCATCGGTGGGACACTGTATCTCCCTAAAGCGACGTCTCTTCGCTTGAGTGATCTTGGTTATACCAACAGTGCTCAAAGCGTATTGAAAATTGGTTTCAACAGTATTGACCAATATCTT
>NZ_JAWOVY010000771.1:0-518 GCF_033340155.1 Vibrio sp. 1562 | reverse complement strand
AACGGCGGCATCGACATCAGAATCGACTCGGTACGCCCACCACTTTGTAAACCGAATAAAGTGCCACGGTCGTACACTAAGTTGAACTCAACATAACGACCACGACGGTAAAGTTGGAATTCACGTTCACGCTCGCCATATTCGATGTCTTTACGACGAGACACGATCGGCAAGTAAGCTTGGCAATAGCCTTCACCCACCGCTTTGATGTAATCGAAACACTTATCAAACTCCCAGTGATTCAAATCATCAAAGAACAAACCACCAACACCACGAGTTTCGTTTCGATGTGGCAAGAAGAAGTACTTATCACACCACGCTTTGTGTTCAGCATATACTTCTTCACCAAATAGGGCACAGATTGCCTTAGCTGTATCGTGCCATGACTGACCATCTTCTTCGAAAGGATAGAAAGGAGTCAGGTCGAAACCACCCCCAAACCACCAAATTGGTTCTTCGCCCTCTTTCTCGGCGATAAAGAAACGCACATTCGCATGAGAAGTTGGGACGTAAGGGTT
>NZ_JAWOVY010000770.1:0-518 GCF_033340155.1 Vibrio sp. 1562 | reverse complement strand
AAAGCTCTACTAATCCTCGACGACTGGGGGATGGAAAAGCTAACCCAAGAGCATGCAGGTCACTTATTAGAAGTGCTTGAAGATCGTTACCAAAACAGCAGCACGATCGTCATCAGTCAGTTACCTGTAAAGGAGTGGTACAACATGATCGGTAACGCCACTGTCGCAGACGCTCTAATGGATCGGCTGGTACACAATAGTCATCGAATAGAACTAGGAGGTGAGTCGATGAGAAAACTGGCGCAATCCGATCACTTAGAGTAAAAATAGGAAGAGAGAAAAACGGCAGGATCAGGTGATCGGAATAAACCGAAACGAGCGATCGCAATCACCGAAATACGCACGATTAACATTTAATTCAGTTTGATAGGTATTTAATGTTATTTCTTCTCGTAAACACCACCTTAACTCTGAAACGCTAAGAACTCTATTTGAACCAGGCTCAGGCATTGAGAATGTGAGCTTGTTATTATTATTGATTGTGTTTTTATCGGTTCGAGGAACTGTTATTCTTTCAG
>NZ_JAWOVY010000769.1:0-519 GCF_033340155.1 Vibrio sp. 1562 | reverse complement strand
TTACGCCAACCTCCAAGTTTATTGCGATCAAATTGGAAAAATCGACATCCGATAAGATCGCTTTGGTGGAAACGGAATAGTTACCAAACCAGCGCTACAATATTCGGGATAAGAAAAAACGGCTGATATATCTATCAGCCGTTTTTATTTCTCAAATCAAACAGATTTAATGTTTGCGAAGATTACATTACGCTTTTGCAAACTTGTAAGTACGGTAACCACCAATCAAGTTACGAGCTTTGTAACCGTTGTTGACGAGTTGACGGTATGCCACGTTACCGCGCAAGCCTACTTGACAGTAAATCACAATCTCTTTGTCTTTTGGTAGTTCACCCATACGATGGCGTAGCTGATCAACCGGAATGTTGATTGCCCCTTCAAGATAACCAACAGACTCCAATTCACCCGGGTTACGGACGTCGAGGAGAATTTGATCTTCAGTCAGGTTGGCGATTTCATCGTAATGAATCGCCGTTGCGTCACCTTTGATGATGTTATTTGCCACAAATGCCGCTTGGT
>NZ_JAWOVY010000768.1:0-519 GCF_033340155.1 Vibrio sp. 1562 | reverse complement strand
ACAGTAAACCTCTTGCATTACTTGGCGCGTTACGTACCGGTGCAATCGACGTGATTGCTACCAGTGTAAGCAACGCTTTGACAGTATTGAACTTGGATGAGCAGATGCACGGCAACGCGGCATCTGAGAGTTAGCACAAATAATATGCAACTTATGTAATCAGGCTGCGAGGATTTATAAATGACTCGCAGCCTGATTTCGTTTTCAAGTTAAAAATATTCTCTAGGAGTAGCTTTAAATTTGTACACCTACTCTGGAGAAAACAATGAAAAAGACACTTCTTGCTGCACTAATTATGGGGATAACTGGTGCGGCGCACGCCGAGCAAAAAGTCGTAGCGGGTTACTTTGCGGATTGGCAGTACGCGAATGCAGAAAACCCATACACGGTGAAAGATATTCCCGCCGATAAACTGACGCATGTGATTTACGCGTTTCTCAGTATGTGCGGTCCTCATACCGGTGCCTCTGAAACGGTGCAAAACTTAGTAGCTAAACAATGCGAAGGAAAAGATCCCTA
>NZ_JAWOVY010000767.1:0-519 GCF_033340155.1 Vibrio sp. 1562 | reverse complement strand
CGACCTAACGGGTGATCCGTGGGGCGGCCGTACATTGGAGTGGGCGACGTCTTCACCTCCGCCGTTCTACAACTTTGCTCATCTGCCAAAAGGCGACGTACTGGACGCGTTCTGGTATCAAAAACAAAGTGGCGAGTTCGACCCAATGAAAGAAGTGGAGTACGAACGCATCCATATGCCGAAGAACACGGCGACGGGTATTTATGTGTCGGCTTGGGCGCTGGTCTTTGGCTTTGCGATGATCTGGTACATCTGGTGGCTAGCGGCAGCAAGTTTGGTGGGTATCGTTGTGACGTGTATTCAGCACAGCTACAACGATGACGTGGATTACTACGTTGAAGTGGAAGAGATCAAAGCGATCGAAGCCGCTCGCCGAGCTCAGCTAGAAGAAGCGAAGAAAGGAACCGTGAAAGACAACGAAAACAGCGATGATCTGGAGGTGACCTATGCAAACTAATATCGCAGCTCATCATGACTATGATCACCATCATGACACGAATGGCAACAAGCTGTTTGGTT
>NZ_JAWOVY010000766.1:0-519 GCF_033340155.1 Vibrio sp. 1562 | reverse complement strand
AATTTTACCTTGGTAGTCCGACGAGTGGTATTTCTCCTGAAACAAAGCACACGCATCAATGGCGTTGTTGATCACATTAACCAAAACCTGCTGAACGCCCACGGAGTCTGCCAGTGGAGGACGTATCTCTCCTTCAACGCTAGTCACAATGGCGACGTTCTGCTTTTGCATTCGAAAATGAAGCAGCTCAATGGTGTCTGCAATCAAGGCTTGAATATCGCATGGTGTCTTATCAACACTGCGTTTGCGTATCAACGTTCTTAAACGCTGAATGATGGCATCGGCTCGTTCCACTTGCCCCTGTATTTTCTCTAGCACAGGCACAATATCTTCATGCGGACGCTTCTTTGCAAGACGCAGCAACCCACCTTCACTGTAATTACGAATGGCTGCCAGCGGTTGATTTAATTCATGAGCCAGACTGCTGCCAATTTCCCCGACAATCGCCACTCTTTGTGAATGTTCTAACTGCTCGCTTTTCTCTTTCAGCCTTAGCGATGTCAGCTCTAATGCTTGTTT
>NZ_JAWOVY010000765.1:0-519 GCF_033340155.1 Vibrio sp. 1562 | reverse complement strand
AAGTTGAGCCGGACATGACCATTGAGGTCACACCGCAGTTAGCGAAGGTGCAAGGTAACATCAAGCTGCCATGGGGACGTATCGTCATTGAGGAACTGCCACCAAGTGCGGTTGGGGTGTCGAGTGATACCGTGATTTTAAACAAGGATTTACAGCCAGTTGATGAAGTGACGGCTATGCCATTCAACGTCGAAACGGACATCAACATCAAGATTGGTGACGACTTCCAACTTGCGGCGTTTGGCTTGAAGGGCGGCTTGAAAGGTAGCCTTAACGTGACACAAAAAGACAAAGGACCATTCATCGTTGGTGAGGTAAACATCGTTGACGGTTCTTACCGTTCATTTGGTCAAGATTTGGTGATCGAAGAAGGTAAGATCTTAATGAACGGTCCAGCGGATCAACCGTATGTATCGATCAAAGCGATTCGTAACCCTGACAATACTCAAGACGATGTGATCGCAGGTGTGCGTGTGACTGGCCCAGCTTCCGATCCGAGTGTGGAAATTTTCTCGGAGC
>NZ_JAWOVY010000764.1:0-520 GCF_033340155.1 Vibrio sp. 1562 | reverse complement strand
ACATGGTTTTGTCGGCTTTGTTGCCGCCTTCTAGTTCAAACTCGCCAAGGATGTTTTCCCAAGCCACGCGGTTTTGTTGTACGACGTTGTCGAAGTCCCAGCCGTTAGTGTCTGCTTCTAGGTTTTTCAGTGCGCCGTCAACGCCAGTGCCAGAAATCGCTACTTTGACCACCAATGGCTCATCGCTCTTACCAAAGTTCAAATGCGTCAGGACATCGTTTGCGCGTTTTGCCAAACGTTCTGGGTCAGGTTCTGGTTCGCCCGGCATTGGTTTGTGCTCTGCGTAACCACGGTAATCTTCCAAGCCGACTTCGGTAGCGTCAGTTGGAGTCAATTTGCTTTCAGAAGCCAGCTTGGTGTACAGGTTTTCTTCAATGATTGGATCAGAGAATTCTGCCGCGAAGAAGACGGTTTGCCATTGACCCCATTCGTTTGAGGTACGCGCGCCTACGACGGTAGTGTCGTTAACGCGTTTGTAGTAGATGCTGCGAGAGTGGTTACCGTATTGCTCCAAAAATTC
>NZ_JAWOVY010000763.1:0-520 GCF_033340155.1 Vibrio sp. 1562 | reverse complement strand
TCAGGTGTGCCACCAATCAAAGAACTGGTTCGTCGCACTGAAGAACATCTAAAAGGCATGGTTGTCCCTGGCACTCTGTTTGAAGAGTTTGGCTTTAACTACATTGGTCCAATTGATGGGCACGATGTGAATGAGCTCGTTAAAACACTGAAGAACATGCGTGAGCTTAAAGGCCCTCAGTTCCTGCACATCATGACTAAGAAAGGCAAAGGTTATGAGCCAGCAGAGAAAGATCCTATTGGCTACCACGGCGTCCCTAAGTTCGATCCAAGCCATAACTGCTTACCAAAAAGCAGTGGCGGCAAACCAACTTTCTCAAAGATTTTTGGTGACTTCTTATGTGACATGGCAGCGCAAGATCCTAAGCTAATGGCAATTACGCCAGCAATGCGTGAAGGTTCTGGCATGGTGCGTTTCTCGAAAGAGTTCCCAGACCAATACTTTGATGTGGCAATTGCAGAGCAACACGCTGTGACACTTGCGACAGGTATGGCAATTGCTGGCGATCATCCGATCGTGG
>NZ_JAWOVY010000762.1:0-520 GCF_033340155.1 Vibrio sp. 1562 | reverse complement strand
TCAATAAAGTGGGCTGTTGATGACGCAGAATAACTGCTCAAGGTACTTGAAAGTAACAGAAAAACAATAGGCTATCCACTCTTGATCTTGAGATATGGCTGTACTAATCGACGAATGTTTACTTTTGCACCGATTCGAGCGGCGAGCAAATACATGCCACCAATTTTTCGGTGCAAGAATATGGCATCGGCTGGTGGGGTATGCCAATAATCTTGCTCCATACTCAGAATTGTTCCAGCTTCTCGCAGTTTTTGCGCCAGTCCGCTGGCTTTAAAGTCATAAGCTTCATCAATTAGCATGGGTTCGCATGCCATTTTGACCAAATCTAAAATCGCCATTCTCTGTTCTGGTTTGATGCTTTGGGCGAAAAAGCCTATTTGCTCTAAAGCATCGTTGAGCCCTTGTTCGTCATCGTTCACGACAGATGAAAAGGCTTGGCGATAACCGGAACTAAAACGTTCACTGTATTCGCGAGTTGCGCCAAAATCTAACAGCCCGATTTGTTTACTTTGTTCAAGAT
>NZ_JAWOVY010000761.1:0-521 GCF_033340155.1 Vibrio sp. 1562 | reverse complement strand
AATCCCATCATCAATGGCAAAAGCGAACGCACCACCGGAATGAAACGCGCGCAAAACAATGCAACTAAGCCATGTTTACCCAAAAGAACATCGACTTGTTCGAGTCTTTTCTGTGGGACAGCATTCACCCAGCCTTGAACTTTAGGTAGGCGGTTTAGCCATTTTCCTTGCAAGTATGCCGCCCAACTTCCTAAGCCCGCACTCACAATAATCACCAACATGATGGCAATAGGATCAAGCACGCCCACCGCCGCAAGTGTGCCAGACAACACCACTACGCTATCGCACGGAAATGGCGCAGCAGGAATAAAACCACTTTCCAAAAAGATTAATGTCGCCACGACAATATAAATAATCCCTGCACTTCCTGGCGCCATAAGTGCAGAAAAGTCTTGATGCCAAAAGGCAAGCAAGACGCCCATCATTGAATCAAACATAAAAAAGCTCCTAAACATCACTAAATAACAACAAGGTAGATGCTTAGAACTATCGAGCGTGAATAAACCGATAGATAAGATTAG
>NZ_JAWOVY010000760.1:0-521 GCF_033340155.1 Vibrio sp. 1562 | reverse complement strand
AGCCACAACCAAGCATTGCGCTCTTGCTCTTTGTGATCTGATAAATAGCTAAAATGTGTTACCGACACAGGTGAAAACAGCAAAAATTGCTCTTTAAATAGCGTCAGTCCTAACTCACCATCTTTACCGATTGCTTTTTGTGCTTCTGACATGATCTCTTTAGCCGGCGTGCGAACTGGGTTAAGCAATGTATATCCCGCAACGCTATACCAGACCCAAGTCAGCGCAAGAGCCACCCAAAAGGTATATCGAGCCTGTACCGTGCGCGTTTTAAAAAATGCGCCAACCCAAATCGCTGCGGCAACAAGAAAGAATACGACGTAAGGGAATATAGAATCGTACTCACCTAAATGCTTCGTGACGGATTTAACCTCTAGACCTGCAACAACAGCGGCAGAAAACAAAACTACGCTTAAAATCAACACGATAGCTTTAAGTAATTTGTCGGTCCATTTAGGCCAAGCTTGGTTCGTTAACGCATAACCCGCAATAACAGCAAGCATTGGAAGCGCTGGCAATAT
>NZ_JAWOVY010000759.1:0-521 GCF_033340155.1 Vibrio sp. 1562 | reverse complement strand
AGGAGAAACATTGGGACTCGTTGGTGAATCTGGCTGTGGTAAAAGTACCTTAGGACGTACGATTCTAAAATTGTACGAGCCAACGGAAGGTAAGATTTTCTTTGAAGGCAAAGACATCACAAAGTTCTCTGTCAAAGAGATGCGCTCGTTGCGTAAAGACATGCAGATTGTCTTTCAGGACCCAATGGAGTCACTTAACCAGCGTCACACCATTGGTATGATTTTGGAAGAGCCGTATATCATCCATAAAATAGGCACTCCTGCAGAGCGTAAACAATGGGTGAAAGAGCTGTTGGTGAAAGTTGGCTTGCCTGAAACGGCTGTGAACCGTTATCCGCACGAATTCTCTGGTGGCCAGCGTCAGCGTATTGGTATTGCTCGTGCAATAGCACTGAAGCCAAAGCTGTTGATTTGTGATGAATCAGTATCTGCACTGGATGTATCGGTTCAGGCGCAAATTCTCAACTTGTTGCTACAACTTCAACAAGAAATGAACCTTGCCATCATCTTCATCTCTCACG
>NZ_JAWOVY010000758.1:0-522 GCF_033340155.1 Vibrio sp. 1562 | reverse complement strand
AAAATTTTAAGGCGCGGTGTATTGCCGCCCTTATTGAGGTTCGAATCATGATCAAATTTGGTACAGGCGGTTGGCGCGCATTCATCGGTGAAGAATTCACTAAAGATAATGTTCGTTTGGTTGCTCAGGCAGTAGCAAACATCACTAACAGAGAATCAGTGGCAGATCGTGGCTTTGTCATTGGCTATGACCGACGTTTTCTGTCTGACAAAGCTGGCCGTTGGTTTGCCGAAGTTTTAGCGGCAAATGGCATTGTAGTCAGCTTTATCGATAAGTTTGTTCCAACGCCAATCGTGATGTTCAAAGCAAAAGAGATGGGCTGTGCATATTCAGCGTGCATCACCGCATCGCATAACCCTGCCGATTACAATGGCATCAAAGTCTTCATTGAAGGTGGTCGTGATGCCGATGAAATCATTACCGAGAAAATTGAAACTCAAATTTCTACACTTACCGCACAAGATGTGAAAAGTGTCGATTTTGACCAAGCGGTTGAAGACAAGTTAATTGAAATCATCAACC
>NZ_JAWOVY010000757.1:0-523 GCF_033340155.1 Vibrio sp. 1562 | reverse complement strand
GAACGTGTCTTTTTTGCGACCTTGAATGGTGAGGTAGCCATCTTTATCAATTGCGCCAATGTCGCCGGTGTGCAGCCAACCGTCTGAATCAAAAGATTCTTGAGTTGCGATGTCATTCTTGTAGTAGCCAGAGAACAATCCCTTACCGCGCACCATGATTTCGCTGTCATCGGCAATTTTTAACTCAATGCCGGGGCCTGCGTTACCCACGGTACCAATTTTATCTGCTCTAAATGGGTAGTTTATGGTGCTGTAAGCGAAGGATTCCGTCATCCCCCATGCTTCGGTGATGTTTAGGCCAACGCTGTGGTACCAATCTAATAGTGCGGGTGATACCGGAGCAGAACCACAACCCAAAACTCGCGCTTGATCTAACCCCAGCCCTTCGGCGAGCTTTTTCTTAATCAGCGAATTTACGAACGGTATTTTCAGTAAGAAATTCAATTTTTTCTGTGGAAGTTTGTCTTGAATGCGTTGCTGGAACAGAGTCCATAATCTCGGTACAGAAATGAACAAGGTTGGG
>NZ_JAWOVY010000756.1:0-524 GCF_033340155.1 Vibrio sp. 1562 | reverse complement strand
CTAAACTTAGCAGATGAGTACGAGCAAAGTGCGCGTCATCAGGTTTAATTGCCGCCTCTAATTTGTCAAATGGCAACGTGCCATCTGGATTGTTTTCTATTGGTTGAGGCTGGATAGAACCCAGTACCGCTGCGCCACCTGCTTCATATTTGTAATTGTGCGCTTGCTGGCCGCATAAATATTCATCGCCACGCTCACAATGTGCCATTAACCCTAAAAGGTTTGCTTGCGTGCCAGAAGTGGTAAACAACGCTGCCTCAAACCCTGCTAATTCAGCCGCGAATTGCTCTAGCTCGTTTACGGTAGGATCGTCACCATAAACATCATCGCCAACAGGGGCGCTGAACATTGCTTCGCGCATAGCTTGGGTGGGTTGAGTCACTGTGTCTGAACGAAAATCCATGAATATCTCCTTGGTCCAAATTCCTAAATGTATCCGCAAAGGCGAGCTTTGCTTAAGCAAGCGATGGTTTTGGCATCGGTAATGGTGCCATCAATAATTTTTTCTTCGAGCTGTTCTCGTG
>NZ_JAWOVY010000755.1:0-524 GCF_033340155.1 Vibrio sp. 1562 | reverse complement strand
CGACGCTGATTGTCATCATTGGTTCTGTGATGGCGACCATGGGCATTTCCGGTTGGGCTGGAATGTTCTTAAGCACAGCGACGGTAAACGTTCCAACGTTGATCATGACGCTTGCGGTTGCTGACTGTGTTCATGTGATTGCGACCATGCGTCAATCAATGAAAAACGGGTTCACGAAAGCGCAGTCAATCGAGCGCAGTATCGCTTTAAATTTCGCGCCTATTCTGATTACATCCGTAACAACCGCGATTGGCTTCTTGATGATGAATATGTCCGATTCTCCTGTCCTGCGAGACTTCGGTAACTTGTCTGCTTTAGGTGTTATGGTCGCCTGTCTTCTTTCCGTTACCTTGTTGCCGGCGTTGCTCAAGTTGCTGCCTATCCACGTAAAAATGGAAACGTCACAAGACCAAAAACATGTCATGGATCGCTTAGGTGACTTTGTGGTTTCGCAACGAAGAGCCTTGTTGCCACTTTCGGTTGCTGTCATTGTCGTGTGCGCGAGTCTTATCCCACTTAACAAG
>NZ_JAWOVY010000754.1:0-525 GCF_033340155.1 Vibrio sp. 1562 | reverse complement strand
GCCGTGATCTGCAATATCCTCGTCAGGACGTGTTAGATCAATACCGACAAGATGAACAAAAATACCTGCCTCTAAAGCTTTTCGGCGATTTATCCAAACCGCTATTTAGTGAAGAAGATTTTGTTGAAGCGTTTGGTATCAAAGACTGGAAAGATAAATGGCAGGTCCAAAATGGCCGAATTACAGGTGGGCCAACTGATCCTGGTTTACCAACCCTTCGCGTTTGTGAACATGTTGTCGAGCAGCAGCGAGCTTACTTAAAAGCATTGAAAGCGATAGGTGTGAAAGGCTTCCGTATTGATGCCGCGAAGCACATGACGCTTGAACACCTAAAACGCGTATGGACAGACGACATAACCCAAGGCGTGCATATTTTTGGGGAAATCATTACCGATGGCGGTGCAACAGAAGAAGAGTATCAACTGTTTCTTGAGCCGTATTTACAAGAAACCCGTTTAGGTGCGTATGATTTCCCGCTGTTTTCGACCATCTTTAAAGCATTTTCAAAAAAAGGCAGTTTCAAGT
>NZ_JAWOVY010000753.1:0-525 GCF_033340155.1 Vibrio sp. 1562 | reverse complement strand
TGTTCGAATCATGACTGGCGCGAAAATTCCGGAAGGTTGCGACGCCGTTATCATGCAAGAAAACACGACCGTGACCGAAGCGGGTATCCAGTTCAACCAAACGGATGTGAAACCTCAAAATAACATCCGCCCAACTGGTGACGACATCAAGCAAGGCGATATCGTATTAGCAAAAGGCGCGCGCCTAACACCACGCGATATTCCAATGATTGCTTCTCTTGGCGTAAGCCATGTCACTGTTGTGCGTAAACCGAAGGTGGCATTTTTCTCGACAGGTGATGAACTTAAACCATTAGGTGATCCACTCGAAGCAGGTCAAATCTACGACAGCAACCGTTACGGCATTAAACCGCTTATCGAAAACTTTGGCTGTGAAGCGATTGATCTTGGCATTATCCCTGACTGCCCAGAAACATTAAAAGCGACGTTTGAAAAAGCACAAACGCTCGCGGATGTGGTTGTCACCTCTGGCGGCGTCAGTGTTGGCGAAGCAGACTACACTAAGGACATTCTTGAACAACTGGG
>NZ_JAWOVY010000752.1:0-525 GCF_033340155.1 Vibrio sp. 1562 | reverse complement strand
ACATTAGTGAGCTACTCTGCGATGGCAGGAACGGTTGGCGGCGGCGGCCTCGGTGACGTAGCCATCCGATACGGCTTCCACCGTTACGACATTACTATCATGGCAGTAACCGTTGTGATGTTGATTGTTCTAGTACAAATTATTCAGTCTATCGGTGACGCAGTGGTGCGCCGTGTAGACCACCGATAAGCATTGAAAATACATATTATAAGGAGATAAACATGAAATTTAGCCTTAAAGGTCTTTTGACTGTAGCAACTGCTGCTTCTGCTCTTGTTCTAGCGGGTTGTGGCGATAAAGAAGTGGACGTAAACAAGGTAAAAGTTGGCGTAATTGCAGGTGCTGAAGCGCAAGTTGCTGAAGTAGCGGCAAAAGTAGCGAAAGAAAAGTACAACCTAGACGTTGAACTGGTTACGTTCACGGACTACGTAACACCAAACGCTGCGCTAGATGACGGCTCTGTAGACGCGAACGCTTTCCAACACAAACCTTACCTAGATCAACAAGTTAAAGATCGCGGCTACA
>NZ_JAWOVY010000751.1:0-525 GCF_033340155.1 Vibrio sp. 1562 | reverse complement strand
CTGAGATCGAGGGGCAAATTCGCAATGCGGTAGATGTGTTAGCGACTAACTTTGATCGCCCCGTGACTAGTATGATGAAAGCAAGCCTTGTGAAAAGCATGCTAGATGAGTTGTTCGGTCTCGGTCCAATCCAGCCGTTGGTGGATGATAAAGCGATCACTGACATCATGGTCAATGGGCCGAATAATGTTTTTTATGAAAAACATGGAAAACTAGAAAAATCGGACATTACGTTTATCGACGAAGATCAAGTACGTACGATAGCCAAGCAAATTGCCGCGCGCGTTGGACGTCGTGTGGATGAGCTCTCTCCCACAGTGGATGCCCGTCTTAGTGATGGTAGCCGGGTTAATGTAGTGATTCCGCCGATAGCGTTAGATGGCACCGCCATCTCTATTCGTAAATTCCGTGAGCAAAATATAGGCTTAGAGGAGTTGGTCGAGTTTGGTTCTATGTCCATGGACATGGCAAGGCTCTTGTCTATCGCTTCTCGCTGCAGGATGAACATCTTGATCTCTGGGGGGA
>NZ_JAWOVY010000750.1:0-526 GCF_033340155.1 Vibrio sp. 1562 | reverse complement strand
AGCTCTCGCTAGATGGGATTCTCCAACTTGCCATAAATATAGGCTAATTCTGCGACGGTTTTGGCTGAGAACTTTTTCAGTAAGCTGGCTCGATGAACTTCCACCGTTCTCATTGCAATGCACAGCTCATCCGCAATTCGAATATTGCGCTTACCAGCAATGATCAAACGTAAGATATCTTTTTCGCGCGGCGTTAGTGATTCATACGCCGCTCTTGCCGCCACCATATCGAGGCTCGCCGCGGACTGCATCTGACCATGTAATATTGCTTGAGCCAGTTCATCGCCTTTAACTGGTTTTTGGAAAAAGTTGACCGCCCCAGCTTGCAACGCATCGACCGCCATCGGTACATCACCATGACCGGTCAGATAAATCACCGCTAATGGGCTGTGCGCCTCATTCAAAAATTGATGAACTTGCTGACCACGAAGGTTAGGCATTCGGCTATCAAGAATCACGCATCCGGCCTGATGAATGTTAACTTCGTCGAGAAAAGATTGCCCATCAGCAAAAGTCGTCACGTTAA
>NZ_JAWOVY010000749.1:0-526 GCF_033340155.1 Vibrio sp. 1562 | reverse complement strand
CACAAACAATATAAATGTAGGATAAATATAACTAGTGAAAAAGCTTCTCGCTAATTTGTAGTTTTTTCAAAATAAAAATACACAGTGTGAATATTCTTGAGTTGTTAAATAGTCATTGAAATATCACGTGGCGTGTTTACTAGAAAGGAAGCCAATCACACATCCGTCGTGCCTTGCTTTGCTTAAAAGTACAAATCCTCTACTCTGTGCCTAAGCAAATTCAATGGAATTGAAAGAATGATAAAAGGCAGTGAGTACCCTTCCATTCGTGCGTTGAGGACTTTTGTTGCTGTGGCTAACTATCTCAGCTTTTCTAAAGCCGCCGATGACCTGTGCGTAACACAAGGAGCGGTCAGTAAACAGATGGCATCTTTAGAGCAACTCGTTGGGCTTCCTCTCATTCATCGAGGGTTAAACGGCGTGGAGCTAACAGAGGAAGGAAAGCGCTATTTGCCCCAAATAACAGAAGCTCTGGAGCTCATTCAGCATGCAACCGCCAGCCTAATTCAGACCAATACTGATCAAG
>NZ_JAWOVY010000748.1:0-526 GCF_033340155.1 Vibrio sp. 1562 | reverse complement strand
TTTGTCGCTGCCAGGTACAGCTTCGCCATGGCGTAAGAAGTACAGCGAACCGCCAGTACCTAAAAATTCATGGTGCGCAAACAGAGAGTCCGATTCGGCGGCAAAGCCTACGATGTTAAGACGATCTTCACCGAACTTCGTGGTAGAACGTGTGCGATAGTCACCTTTGAAACCATATAGGCTGCGGTTGTAATCGTTGTTGTCAGTACCAGTTATACCTGTGTTGTAGTTCCCCCACAAAACGTTGGATTTGTCGTATTCAACGTTGAGATACACTTTGCCTTTGGTGTTGACCACTTTGTAGATGTTCGAGCTGTCACCGTAGTTGCCGTAATACATTTCATCGTCGTCTTCGAGAATGTCGAATACGCTTGATGAGTCAGAGGCAAACGGGTGCTTAAACATGTCTCGCACGTCACTCTCTTTGGTATCAAAGTGGGTGGTGATTCGGAGTTTGTCACCAAACTTACCTTGGCCAAAATACGCTAAGCGACCTTGGTTGTAGATATCATCTTGATATTGGTCA
>NZ_JAWOVY010000747.1:0-526 GCF_033340155.1 Vibrio sp. 1562 | reverse complement strand
TGGGCCATTTTGATTGGCGTTATTAAGGTATTTGATGATTTGAGAGTCATTGGGTCAGTGAAAAACATGACCGTGTACTTACGTAACTCTGTAGCGTCCTCGACAGTTTTTAAACAACATTCGAACACTTTTTGTTCTTCTTGATATACTATTCAATCTGTTTAAATGCCTTAGAGAGCGCAATATGACGGAGAAAAGACGCTTTTCACGCATCATCTACCAAGCTCCAGCTCAGTTAGAACAACGTGATTTGAGACTTAACGCTACGATTCAAGATCTTTCCTTGCATGGCTTGCTCTTACAAGCCGAAGGCTTAGATACATTGAATCCTGCACTTTTGGTTGATGTCGGTTTCTCGTTCCACCAGTCTGAACAAGAGATTACGTTAACGGCACAAATCGTAGACGTCACTCAAGACCAAATACGGCTCAAGATCACCAACATCGACATTGAAAGCATTAGCCAATTAAAACGATTTATCGAATTGAATGTAGGCAATAACGAACTTCTGAATCGAGAGTTAGAC
>NZ_JAWOVY010000746.1:0-526 GCF_033340155.1 Vibrio sp. 1562 | reverse complement strand
GAAACCAGCCATGAAACAAAAATTACTCGCTACTCTATTGGGATTATCAGCGCTAGGTGCCAGCCCTGTATTTGCGGCTAACACCAATGTTGATCTTGCAGAAGATGCTTATATCTACGGCTACTCTATTGATGAAGCGTACAAGTTTTTCTATCACACGGCGGTAGAAAACAACTATCCGCTCAACCGCTTTCAGAATATTCGTGCTCTAGCTGATGACTCTTACACCGCTCACCCAACCATTAATAACGATACGCTTCACCTTATGGGCTGGTTAGATGTTGCTGCAGAACCTGTCATTGTGAGCGTGCCTGATATGGATGAAGGCCGTTACTGGATCTTGCACACAATGGACATGGGCCATTACACCAACGCAGCGTTCAGTTCTCGTACTCGCGGCACAAAAGGCGGCCAGTTCATGTTTGCAGCACAAGATTGGCAAGGTGAAGTGCCAGCTTCTGTCGACGAAGTGGTTCGCGTAGACAGCAACCTTGTGAAGCTGATGGGTCGCATCATGGCAGTAAAT
>NZ_JAWOVY010000745.1:0-527 GCF_033340155.1 Vibrio sp. 1562 | reverse complement strand
AGCGGATGACAGCATTACGCGCAAATATGGAGGCACAGGGTTAGGGCTGAGCATCGTTGACCGATTGATCGAGTGTATGGGCGGCGTGCTCTGCATCGATTCACAATTCGGCTTGGGTACGACGATAACTGTCAAATTGCCAATTGAGCGTTGTGATTCAGAACCAGAAGTGTGTTTGAACTGGACTTACAGCGAGGCATTGCCACTCAGCATTCGTCAGTGGTGTGACGCATGGAAAATGCAGCCAGCAACACTCGCAATAAGCATGGCGAACCTTTACGCCGCACAAGACAACGAAGCGGGCTTTGATGGTGTGATGCTGCGCGATGATCGAGAAATTCTCGGTAGTCTCACGTTGCGAGAGCTTCAATACCCAGACGCGCTGTTCAATTTGCTTAGCCAAATGCAGCAAGAGACCAAGTTGGACGAGCTTAAGTCCGAAGAAGTTTCGTGGATTCTCGGAACGGTATTAGTTGCGGAAGATAACCCAATCAACCAAAGCGTGATTTCAATGCAGCTGCGTGAGC
>NZ_JAWOVY010000744.1:0-527 GCF_033340155.1 Vibrio sp. 1562 | reverse complement strand
GTACACTATGTTGCTTAGACAGACGGATTTCGACTTGCGTTAGCGGCTCACCAAGCAATACTGCTAAACGATGTTTGTGCGCTTGTTGGGCAATCTCTAACTGCGGAACGAGCGATTCCATCGCCGCAAGTGTGGCCTTCGCTTGGGCTAAATCGAGATCAGAACCGTAGCCGCTGCGCACGACTTTCTCGACGAGGTCGAGTGTACGTCGTTGATCTTCTAAGTTCGACTTTGCCAACTCAAGGCGCTCGCTTGCACCTTGGTATTGCAAGTAGTTATGAATCAAATCAGCCGTGATCACCGTGTTCAAGCCGTTTTGATAAATTTGAGCTTGTTCGAGACGAATTTGCGCCGCGTTCGCTTGGCGGTCAATGCGCCCAAACAGATCAGCCTCCCAAGCGATACTCGCGCCTGCAAATACGCCATCGTGCTGATTATCCATTAGGGTGACGTTACCAATTTGAGGTGGCAGACCCGACACGGAATCACTGAGTGGATTCAATATCGGACCGAGTGAAGAGTCATTT
>NZ_JAWOVY010000743.1:0-527 GCF_033340155.1 Vibrio sp. 1562 | reverse complement strand
GGTGTGAGTGTACAACTGACCGTAAAATCACGATAGTTGCTGCCACTTGCCCCGCCGCCGGCTGATAGGGAAGTGATCCAGCCTTTGCTTTTCAGTTGCAGCATCAAGCTCCCTTCGCCTTCGTAACCTAACAAATGAGCGAAATAAGAGAGAGGCTTCACGCCGTAGTGTTTATCCATTCCCGGCATAGGGAAGGTGAGAATGAGTTTGCGAAACTCTTTGATGGGCTCAATTTGAACCAAAATTCCGGTGCTGTCTTCAGTCCCAATCGGTACGTTAATCGATTTACCACTTAATTGATGATTAGGGATGTCAGCGAACATGGCTTCTACCCAAGCTTGCTGCTCATCAAGAGATTGAGGCCCAAACAACGTCAGCGTCATAAGATCGGCTGAATATTGAGAATGATGAAACTCGACAATTTCATCACGAATAGACTGACCATCTCGGTCGCCAAGCGTATCTAAATTGCCGACAGAGAATTTTGAAAATGGATGTTCTGGATTGATGACTTCTTTGTTGACTTG
>NZ_JAWOVY010000742.1:0-527 GCF_033340155.1 Vibrio sp. 1562 | reverse complement strand
GAACGCGTTTGGCTCTGCCAATCAAATGACCATGTCTGATATGTTTGTTGGTGAGCAGCTGTCACCAAAAGAGCAGTTTGCGATCGATCTGTTTGACGGATACTTAAAAAGTGCTGCGTCGCCAGAAACTTTGAAAGCGTACTTAGGTACAGGCGATGAGATCAACCCAGTGCTTTACACGCTCGGTATGGTGCCAGTTTACAAACTGCCAATCGAGAATCCAGAGGCGCTTTGGAAAACGTTGGATCACGAAGAGCAAATGAGCGGCGTGACACACGAAAAAGTGAAGCTGGGTACGGTGGAGTACCGTCGTTATGAAATGACGGATGCAGTAGATCCGCAGGATGGCATTGGCTTAGTTGTAGCGGTTATCGACAACGTGCTAACCGTGACGGTGGATATCGCGGAGTTGGGTGATCTTAACCCGTTGAAAATGGCGCTGGGTCTTGAGTCTCCAACCCAATCATTAGCGGATAGCGGTCGTGCTGAAGCCATCCAAACTCAGTATGGTAAAAACAACAACTCTT
>NZ_JAWOVY010000741.1:0-527 GCF_033340155.1 Vibrio sp. 1562 | reverse complement strand
GGCGACGCAAGTGAAAGGTCAGTTTACTGCGGCTTACGGTGAAACCGCTGGGACTGAAAATTTACGAAAAGCGTTAGATGCCATCATCAAAAGCTCGGATTCTTTGACGCTTTCAAGCTTGTTTGCGAATTTTGCAGTAAGTCTTATTCACACCGAAATCGATGCTTTTTACAACGATAAAGCGATTGTCGATATCCAAAAAACGCAAATCTCTGCGGATCAGGTTGAGCTGATAAAAAACAATACGGAACGAGACATCCGTTTCCAGTTTGAAAAAATGCTGAAGGGTGAGTCGACAGGCGCCTCGTTTATCGAACGTTACGAAACATTACGCAAGAACTTAGGTGCGTTGAAAGATCGTCTACTCAACATCACCGAGCAAGAGAAAAAGGATCTTGAGGTTCGCGCAGAGCACTCTTTGACGGCTCGCGATTTGTTGGCTGTCGTTGAGTCCAGTATTGGTGACCGTTTTGATGAACAAGTGCTGTTTGCATTAAACGAGCGTCGCGTAAATCGCTTAGAAAAAC
>NZ_JAWOVY010000740.1:0-527 GCF_033340155.1 Vibrio sp. 1562 | reverse complement strand
AGAGAAGTTGGTGGATCACCAAGACTATACGCGCCTCAATAGCGAATTAGCACTGTGTTGGCCGTGCTTTTCTGCATGGCAAAAAATGCTCAAAGAGAGCAATCAAGTCGATTTCCCAACCATGATAAGTCGAGCAACGGATTACGTGAATAAAGGGAAGTTCGTATCGCCTTGGCGTTTTGTTATGGTCGATGAGTATCAAGATATCTCTCCAGATCGTTTGGCGTTGATCGAAGCGTTATGTGAATCAACGGAGAAGCAGCCTGGCGCAACCTTGTTTGCCGTGGGCGATGACTGGCAAGCGATTTACCAGTTTGCGGGCGCAGATGTGGACTTGATTACTGGGTTTAAAGAGCGATTCGCTCACTCTACGGTACATCACCTAGACACGACCTATCGTTTCAATAATCAAATTGGCGATGTAGCGAATACGTTCGTGCAGCAAAACCCATCACAATTACCGAAGACGCTCAACAGCCAAAAACAACGCAAGCAAAAGAGCGTGCACACAGCGCCAAGCAACCAAG
>NZ_JAWOVY010000739.1:0-528 GCF_033340155.1 Vibrio sp. 1562 | reverse complement strand
GAACTATGCAAAGAAAAACCCACACTCAATGGGCGCATGGTCATCAGACTCTAAATCCCATGTATCAAGCATGGCGGGTGACGATTTCTTTGGTAGCGAGAAATCAACAACCATTTCTGGCGCAACAGAAGTAAAAATCGAGTTTGTTGGCGCAGATGGCTCTGTAAAAGAGCTAAAATCTGCTTTCCCACTGTTAGACAAAGAAGTTATTGATAGCTCTGTACTGAAGAAAAAAGCATTGGTTGAGTTCTTCGAAAAAGAAATCGCAGATGCGAAAGAGCAAGACGTACTGCTTTCTCTACACATGAAAGCGACGATGATGAAGGTTTCTGACCCGGTTATCTTCGGTCACGCTGTAAAAGTGTACTACAAAGACGTTTTTGCTAAATACGGTAAGTTATTCGAAGAGCTTGGCGTTGATGTAAATAATGGTCTTGGTGATGTTTACTCGAAAATCGAGTCACTACCAGCAGCACAGAAAGAAGAGATTGAAGCGGCAATTCAGGCGGTTTACCAAACTCAGCCTGA
>NZ_JAWOVY010000738.1:0-528 GCF_033340155.1 Vibrio sp. 1562 | reverse complement strand
CAATGGTAAAAATGGTAGGAATCACGGCAAAGCCCATCGCAAGGCCAACCACCAAGGAATTACGCTGATCAAAACCAATCCCGTGATTGGTCAAAAACAAACGCATATCGCCACCAAAGAAGGTTTGTTCAATACTTGGAGAAATCCAAACTCCGATACCAATCAACAGTAAAATCACTGGCATAAGAACCAGCGCATGCCATCCATTAGGTAGACGATTACGCAGAGATTGAGGTATCAGAGCCCACAAGCCCCCCATGACCATGGTGCTCAATGGCAACACAAACAACATCACCACGACCGTAATCAGATGGTCTTCGACTATCGGAGCAAACCATAACCCGGCAAGGAAACCGATGATGACGGTCGGCAGTGCTTCCATCAATTCAATGGACGGCTTAACCACTCGACGCATGCGTGGCGACATAAAATACGCCGTATAAATAGCGCCTAGCACCGCCAAAGGCACTGAAAACAGCATCGCAAACATAGCCGCTTTTATCGTGCCGAACGCAATCGGCACCAAGC
>NZ_JAWOVY010000737.1:0-529 GCF_033340155.1 Vibrio sp. 1562 | reverse complement strand
TTCCGCCATAACACCGTGGTGTGCGATTGCGTTGCCTAGCTTTTGAGTATCTTCTACTCGGAATACACCAGCTTCAGTGCGGATTTCACCCGCATCACCACATTGACCGCCTGACTCAGCGTAGAATGGGGTTTCACCAAGCACAATGATCGCTTTGTCGCCAGCAGATAGAGAATCCACTTCGTTGCCTTCAACGAACATTGCCGCCACTGAGCTAGAGCCTTTTGTTCCAACGTAGCCACAGAATTCAGTTTGTGTATCAACTTTAATTGCTGCGTTGTAGTCTGTACCGAACTGACCCGCTTCACGCGCACGCTGACGCTGCTCTTCCATTGCTTTCTCGAAGCCTTCTTCGTCAATCGCGAACTCACGTTCACGCGCAACATCATTAGTCAAGTCAGCTGGGAAGCCGTAAGTATCGTAAAGTTTGAATACGGTTTCACCGTCGAGCACTTTACCATCAAGGTTATCTAGCGCTTCGTTTAGAATCGCCATACCGCGTTCAAGTGTACGACCGAAGTTTTCTTCT
>NZ_JAWOVY010000736.1:0-530 GCF_033340155.1 Vibrio sp. 1562 | reverse complement strand
GAGATTTGAAACCAATCGCCACGACCTGAAAATGAAGCAACCCACGGATATTGGCATGTTTCACGGGTTGAAAGATTCAAGAATTTAGGCCGACAATACTGATTTGCTGAGTCTACTAGGGACAAACTGCCTGAGGGACAAAGAACTAAAGCCTAAGAACCTTAAGCCTTTGAAATACAAGTAAACATAACGCCCAATTAAGTAGTGAGCAACGCAATACAAAAGCTAACGCATTGCACCATAAACACAAAACTCACTGCAAACCAAAACTGCCACGCGTTGCGAATCTGCTTGAATTGTTTGTTATGCGAATTTTCGACAACGCCAAATTGAACAACGAAAACATTACCTTAAACACGGAAAACTACAAACGCGCAGATAACTTTTTGTGATTCAAGAACCACAAAAGTCACTATGTTTCAGCCTTGGTTCCAACAAGCACCAGATACAGACCTTCAGCAACAAAGCAGATTTTGGACGCGAAAATTCCAAAGCTACAAACTTACAGCGAAAACGAAAACCTCGATTGA
>NZ_JAWOVY010000735.1:0-530 GCF_033340155.1 Vibrio sp. 1562 | reverse complement strand
TGAGAAGCTTCCGATAATACCAGTTGAGGAAACTCAAAACCCGAAACATGCTGATGTGTCATTAAGGCGGAAATGGCAATCACCACGCCACTCCAAGCAATAGCGATAAGACGAGTGCCAGATAAGAAGAAAGCGACAACCAACAAAGGCACCCAATAAGTTTGAGTTGAATCAACCACACCACCACTTTGATAAATGATATTGAGTGCATGCACCGACATCCCGACAAAACCAAGGTTAAGTGATAACGCAGGTTGCTTAAACCATTTGAGACTAGAAGCGGAAACAAGCTCAAGAGTAATCAGAATGACAGAAGTTAAGATCAAGCTTTCGTGTCCATGCTTGAACCACTTAATTAAGCTATAAATTCCGACCAGAAAAGCGATGAAGGTGAATAAAGAGAGGATGTCAGCTTGACGTTGTTGCGTTCTCGTCCATTGAGGTTGGCGCGGCATAAATACACTGCGCCACAGCGTGGCTGGATTCATGTTCAATCTTCCTTGATTGATTTCTTATTAGACATCCGACCA
>NZ_JAWOVY010000734.1:0-530 GCF_033340155.1 Vibrio sp. 1562 | reverse complement strand
GTACTCAGTAGACAAAGGTCATCAGGCGCTACTGGAAGAAATGTGTCGCGAATGGCCGTTCTTCTCAACTCGCCTAGGTATGCTTGAGATGGTGTACACCAAGTGCAACATGGAAATCTCTCGCTACTATGACCAACGCCTAGTTGAACCTCAACTTCAACCATTGGGTGACCGACTGCGTGAACAACTTCAACGTGATATTAAGTCCGTACTGAACGTAGAGAACAACGAAAACCTAATGCAAAGCGACCCATGGGGCCAAGAATCAATTCGCCTACGTAACATCTACGTAGAGCCATTGAACATGCTTCAAGCTGAATTGCTATACCGTACTCGTCAAACAGAAGAGGCGTCTGCAAACCTTGAAGAGGCTCTGATGGTGACCATCGCGGGTATTGCAGCAGGTATGCGTAATACGGGTTAAAAATAACCATTCGCAATACAAAAGGCTGAGTTCATACTCAGCCTTTCTTATATTCATAACTTCCAACCACATAATTGCGCAGCAAATAACCAGACATTTACACCAC
>NZ_JAWOVY010000733.1:0-530 GCF_033340155.1 Vibrio sp. 1562 | reverse complement strand
CACAACTTTTTCAAGCAGCATATTTGCTCAAGAGTAAAGCAAGTAACGCCGGAACTCAGAACAGTCACTGGGCCACTGTTCTTTTACCGAAACGAAATTGGAACGATATAGAGAGGAACCATGAAAGTAACCAATAAACTCAAACTGCTGGCACTGGGGCTGTGTATGGCCGGTACTGCCATCGCGGCTCCTGATGTGCTCAATGACGACGCAAAGCTCAAGAACCTTGAGAAGGTGTGTCCCGACTGTAAGATGGTGGCAAAAGATGTACTCAATCTGCGGGTTGAAAACTGCCAGCTCAAAGACACTTCCAGTGCAATGATGATTGGCACCATGCAAAATGACCCTATGTTTTCGTTTATGCTGGCAGTACACACAGCGGCAGGCTCGGAGGCATACAAAACGGTAGTTGGTGCCGCTGGCAACCATGTTGACTGTGAAAACCCGTTGAACTGGATCAAGCTGACCCAGCAAGCGATTAAATGTGGCAAAGTCTAATGCGTAAGAGAGATTTTTTTTTTGGAGAGGTG
>NZ_JAWOVY010000732.1:0-531 GCF_033340155.1 Vibrio sp. 1562 | reverse complement strand
CGCCACCGCGCACTACATCGCTGAAGAAACAGCGGTGATGTATAAAGGGCAAATCGTTGAATGGGGTGACACGCACGCGATCTTGAAAAATCCACAGCACCCATACACTAAGTTGTTGATCTCAGCCGTGCCCGATCCTGATCTGCCATTTGGAAACTTGGTGAAAAATGAACCAAACTACTCAATAGATGCCGATGAGATCCGTCATCGCAGCAGTGTTGTGGTTGATGAATATGATCAAGTTGGTCCGAATCACTTTGTTAAACAATGGATTGAGGCTGCATGATGGAACTGACCTCCTGGCAAGATCAAATCTCGGATTGGTATGAAACTAGGAAGCATGATCAAGTAGACGTGTTAGAAGCGATCTTGTACGAAGCTCCTGATACCGTGTTTGGTCCTGAGCTGTCTGATCAACAAAGTAAAGCCATCGCCTGCTGGCTAGATGGATGTTTGAGAGTATTTCAACACGCCAGGTATCAAGACGATCACAAAGCTTACCAAACTCTGCTCTATGCAAGCGCGAAGCTT
>NZ_JAWOVY010000731.1:0-531 GCF_033340155.1 Vibrio sp. 1562 | reverse complement strand
CAATTTGGTCACGATAGAAAACTATGCGCCCATGTGGTGAGTGGGTTAGTTGACGAACAATGGATTTCCAGTCATCGTTAATATCGATACCCGTAATCTCATTACGTGGCACCATAATGTCATTTACAGTAACGTGTTCGAGATCGAGAATAGACACCAACATGTCTTGGTGTCGACGAGGGATAAGTCCGCCAGCTTCATTTACGACCGTGCGTAACTCTTCCGAACTTAGATGATCCTCTACCGTGTGATCAGCTTTCACGCCTAGCAAACGAATGAAACCATTAGTAATAAAGTTCACCAGCATTACGAGCGGTGATAGCACTTTCATTAGGATAGTGAGCAAGATGCTGCTCGCGTAGGAAACACGCTCTGGATACAGCGCTGCAACGGTTTTTGGTGTGACTTCGGCAAACACCAAGACAACCATAGTTAGCGCACCCGTTGCGATCGCGACACCTAAATCGCCGTATAGGCGCATGCCGATGATGGTCGCAATTGCTGAAGCAAGAATGTTCACGAGGTTGTTGC
>NZ_JAWOVY010000730.1:0-531 GCF_033340155.1 Vibrio sp. 1562 | reverse complement strand
ACTTGGCGCAAGCCACTCTTGCTCAGAACCCCAATAGGTGTCTTTTTCTGGATGCCAAATATCTTCGCGACCAAAACCAAAACCAAAGGTTTTAAAGCCCATCGATTCATAAGCCATGTTACCTGCGAGAATAATCAGGTCGGCCCAGCTTAATTTGTTGCCGTACTTTCTCTTGATCGGCCAAAGAAGTCGGCGTGCTTTGTCTAGGTTGGCGTTATCAGGCCAAGAGTTGAGAGGGGCAAAGCGTTGGTTACCGGTTGCGGCACCACCACGTCCGTCTGCGATACGATAGCTACCAGCCGCGTGCCATGCCATACGAATCATCAAACCGCCGTAGTGTCCCCAGTCTGCTGGCCACCAATCTTGGCTGTTTGTCATTAGGTCTTTTAAGTCTTGCTTGAGTGCGTCGACGTCCAGTTTTTTAAGTTCTTCTTTGTAATTAAAATCTGGACCAAATGGATTCGTTTTGGAGTCGTGCTGATGCAGGATGTCTAAGTTTAAGGCATTCGGCCACCAATCCATCACCGACTT
>NZ_JAWOVY010000729.1:0-531 GCF_033340155.1 Vibrio sp. 1562 | reverse complement strand
TGATTCAAGAGACAGCAACTGGTCTCGGTCACTATCTGATTGAACAAGTGAAAGAAGCATCGTCTCGCGGTGTCGTTATTGGTTACGATGGTCGCCCTGATTCTAAACAGTTCGCGCACGATACTGCTTCTGTCTTAACAGCACTCGGTATCAAGGTTTACCTAACCTACCAAGTCGCGGCAACGCCTATTGTTGCTTTTGGTGTACGCACAATGAATGCTGCAGCGGCCGTTGTTGTAACCGCTAGCCACAATCCACCCGAATACAACGGCTTCAAAGTGTATTGGGAAAATGGCGCGCAAATCATTCCACCTCACGACTCGGGCATCGCGGCAAAAATTGATGAAGCGACCACAAAGCCTCTGCCGTTGATGTCTTTAGACGATGCTAAACAACAAGGCTTACTGGTTTGGTTGGAAGATGATTACTACCAAACTTACCGTAAAACCATGAACGAAAATGCTCTGCTGACTCCTGATTGCAACACCGATATTTCTATCGCTTACACTGCGATGCACGGTGTTGGCGCAG
>NZ_JAWOVY010000728.1:0-531 GCF_033340155.1 Vibrio sp. 1562 | reverse complement strand
ATAACGCTTCATGAAGTTGAGGTTTTTAACCGGATAGGTGAAAAACATACTATTAGGCAACGTCGCGGTTTTACCCGTGTAATGGTATTGCCCGTGATGCAAATCGATCTCTTGAATCACTGTCGCCATCATGTTGTGTTCGATCACCTCGCCACACAACTTACCCACTTCAATCCAATCACCCACTCGAAACGAGCGCGAACTCGCACGTTGAATCGAGCCTGTAAAACACAAAATGATTTCTTTCGATGCCACCACAATAGCAACCGCAATCGCTGTAACACTGAGCGCAAACTCACTGATTTCTGATTGCCAGAGGATAAACAGGATCAGCAATGTGAACGCAAACGTACCGTTTTTGGTTCTCGACATCCAACTGCGTTGATCTTCGGTTAAAAAGGCATGATCACCGCGAATCATCGACAAAATTGAACGACGTACCAACCACATAAAAAACAAAATTAATGTGGTAAACAGCATTTTGTGCGTGAGAAGAAAATCGACGACCAACTGCACTTTCTCCATTACCCA
>NZ_JAWOVY010000727.1:0-531 GCF_033340155.1 Vibrio sp. 1562 | reverse complement strand
GCAAACCAAGTTCAGGTCTTGGATGAACTCTCGGCGATCACTACTCAAGACATTAATGGTAATACGATCAACGCCTATTCGGATTGGACCATTACTGCAAACGCATATAAAGCAGACGGTACAGCCGCGACGGCTTCCAACACCGGTATTGTTGGGGCAGTAAAGTCTCCCGACAACCTGAATGTGATTGCGACGCTTGAGCCACATTCCTACATTGAATACACCATCGTGGCAGACACCCATCCTCTAGCGAATGGGCACATTCAAAACCAAGTGACGGTCGACGGCACTGTGTACGCCGACCGAGGTTCTGATCCGCGTGATTTCGCGATCGAGGTTAACAAGCGTGTTAAAACGAACACCGATACCAGTTTTGATACCAAGCAAACCTCGTATTCCAAGCTGGACAACGAAGTGACGTTTGAAATCAGTGTGAAAAATGCGAAAGAGAACGGCTATGCAACCAATGTGCAAGTCAAAGATGCGATATCAACCATCACGGCTGAAATTTTGGAGCCAGATGGCGTCACT
>NZ_JAWOVY010000726.1:0-531 GCF_033340155.1 Vibrio sp. 1562 | reverse complement strand
CATCGCTCATGCGACCGCGCATGTATGGATCTAGAGAGAGGTAAACCGTTCTTAGCAGCATTTCTCCTGCCTGTGGAACAGGTTTTGCTACTTCTTCTAGGCGAAAGTTTTCAGTTGTAGGAGCACCATGTGGGCGTGATGCTAGGACGATTCTACGATTGGTTGCGTTAGTCATGTTTATCTCACTTATAGATTAGACCGGTCGTCTAGTGTTCGTTCCAAAATATCCCGCTCTTAGAGCGGGAAGATTTAGTGTGTTCCAAAAGGTTAATAGCCCAAATGAAACACGTGTAGGGTATTCATCTTACTTTAACGTTACTTGTTATGGGCAAGTACGCGTGTTTTGCAGTAGATGTTGAGTATAGGTCAGGCTTTGCGTGAGCGCTTCCTGATCTTGATACAGTTTGTTCAGTAAGCTTGCGCCATTCCAAAGATAATAAATCTGTCTGGCCAACAATGCGCTATCACCGTTTGGGATAGAGCCGTCTTGGATACCGACATCAATACACTCAGCCATAGCTTGAATGGTCT
>NZ_JAWOVY010000725.1:0-531 GCF_033340155.1 Vibrio sp. 1562 | reverse complement strand
CAAATCCTGAAAGCGTTAAACGAAGAAGAAATCTAATCTTCCTTCGTAAACCATAAAGACAAAGCAGACCACTAGGTCTGCTTTTTTAATGCGGATAATCAATGCCCATTAAGCGAGGCGATTGAGGAGGTCTCCGCGCTGAAACGCGTTAATGTTCTCAATCAGGATGTCGGCCAAGCGTTGAATCGACGAATCACTTCCCCACGCAACATGAGGCGTTAACAGCAAATTCGGTAAGTGAATATTAGCGATCAGAGGGTTGCTCTCATCGGCAGGCTCCTGAGTAAATACATCAAAACCTGCTGCTGCGATCTCCCCCTGTTTTAGAGCATCCACCAACGCTTGCTCATCAACCAAACCGCCTCGACCGGTGTTGATTAGAATCGCGTTTGGTTTCATTTGCTGTAACTCGGCTTTGCCAATCAAATTCTGCGTATGCTCGTTAAGCGGACAGTGCAACGTCAACGCGTCAGAGTGTTTCAACACTTCCTCAAATGGCACATAACCTGGTCGACATTCTGCCGCTCCTTT
>NZ_JAWOVY010000724.1:0-532 GCF_033340155.1 Vibrio sp. 1562 | reverse complement strand
AACACGGGCATTGTTCTCACCAATGTGGTGAAAAACACCATCGCACAACCGTGCAATGTCGCTATCACCGTTGCTAGCTTGTTTTATCCGCACGCGATATTCATGACTAGCGTACCAACTCAAGCTTGTACAACCGTACTGAGATAA
Organism: Vibrio sp. 1562; assembly: GCF_033340155.1. Lineage (NCBI taxonomy): Bacteria > Pseudomonadati > Pseudomonadota > Gammaproteobacteria > Vibrionales > Vibrionaceae > Vibrio > Vibrio sp. 1562. Next base: position 385 of record NZ_JAWOVY010000724.1, on the reverse strand, counting down.
CGAATTCAAAAAAAATGGCGACCACTTGGCCGCCATTTTTCATTTCTTTTAATTTATAGCGTTAGCAGATAGTTCACCAATTCGCTGTACTCGGCATAGCTACGGACTTCATTAGGAATAACGATGTACTTGTTATTCACAACGACGCCAGGAACGCCGGTCAGAGTGCTCTCTTTGAACTGCTTATCGAAACGCTTTTGCATCGAACTAACCGCAAAGCTGTTGTACGCCGCGTCAAATTTGTTGCCATCGACACCGTTGTCCGTGAAGACTTTCTTTAACTCGTCTTCGTTTTTCGGTGCTTGGCGCTTTTGATGAATTTGCGCAAACATCGCAGGAACCATTTTATCTTCAACACTTAGCGATACCATGGTTGCGTAAGATT
>NZ_JAWOVY010000723.1:0-532 GCF_033340155.1 Vibrio sp. 1562 | reverse complement strand
GGATAGCATCGGATGAAATCGAAGCTGTTCACATGGCAGAAAATATTGGATACCCGGTCGCCGTGAAGCTTCGCTCTCCTGATATTCCTCACAAATCAGACGTACACGGCGTGGCGCTTAATTTGAGAAATAGTCGAGAAGTTTCTAACGCTGCACAATCGATTTTAGATACCGTCAAATTCAGTTACCCATCTGCAAACGTACACGGCCTGCTAGTTCAAGGCATGGCGAAGCTTGGCAGCGCGGAAGAGTTGCGAATCAGTATAGCGGTCGACAAGGTATTTGGGCCTGTCATTTTACTTGGTCAAGGTGGCTCTGAATGGAACATCGCTCAAGATGCGGTGGCCGCCCTGCCTCCTTTGAATATGACGCTTGCACGCTATTTAGTCGTGGTTGCATTAAAGTCCGGGAAGATCCGTCTTCAGAAACACAAAGATGCGCTCGATATTACTGAGCTGTCAAAATTCTTAGTTCGTATTTCGCAAATGGCGGTTGAGTTACCTGAAATACAAAGACTGGATATCCATCCAGT
>NZ_JAWOVY010000722.1:0-532 GCF_033340155.1 Vibrio sp. 1562 | reverse complement strand
TTCAGAAATCGAACTTCCCTGTTGTACTTTGTGTTAACAAAGTCGATAACGTGCAAGATCGTAATGAAGTGATGCTACACATGGCTGAAATGTCTAAAAAAATGGACTTTGTCGATGTAGTGCCAATCTCTGCGAAGCAAGGTAAGAACATTGATGTATTGCGCAAGCACGTACGTAATCACCTGCCGAAAGCGACGCATCACTTCCCTGAAGAATACGTAACGGATCGCTCTCAGCGTTTCATGGCTTCAGAAATCGTACGTGAAAAGCTAATGCGCTTTACTGGTGATGAACTGCCATATTCTGTAACGGTTGAGATTGAGCGTTTTGATTACAACCCAGAAACGGACGGTTTCCATATCAATGCTTTGATTCTTGTTGAACGTAATGGTCAGAAGAAAATGGTGATTGGTAAAGGCGGCGAGAAGATCAAAACCATTGGTCGTGAAGCACGTCTAGATATGGAAGAGTTGTTCGGCCGTAAAGTTTATCTAGAGACTTGGGTGAAAGTGAAGTCTGGTTGGGCAGATGA
>NZ_JAWOVY010000721.1:0-532 GCF_033340155.1 Vibrio sp. 1562 | reverse complement strand
TGAGCTATGTATCCCTCTATTGGGACTATTTTAGATTGTGTAGTTAACCCCAAGCGCTCAAGATTCAAATAGTATGTATTAGCTAAACTTTTCGATTTATCCCCTGGCTCGTAAGTTAACCAACCAGACTCAGAGAGCTTCTTGATTGTGTTTGCAATAGATTGTCGAGATAACCCCGTCTCATCCATTAGAGCGCTGTAGCTAGGGAAACAAACTCCATCGCCATCAACAAATCTAAATAGCCCCAAGAGAAGCAGGCGCTGTGTTGATGGTAGATTTTCACGTTTCATTGCGTCAAAAAGTGGATGCATAATATCGAATTGGCTCCGCTTAAGTTTGTGTGTCATAATTTTCCTTATAGAAACTAAGAAAAACGCCAAGGGTTGCCGCCCATTTTGGCGTTTTTTTTTATCCACAGAAAATCATAACACCTAGTCAATATATAGACAACCCTAGTGTATGAGATACACCACCCTAGTCAACGTCATATACTAACCCTAGTAAACTAGGTTGACTCCAACAAACCATAGAA
>NZ_JAWOVY010000720.1:0-533 GCF_033340155.1 Vibrio sp. 1562 | reverse complement strand
CCCATACATGCCAGATGTCATAGCCCACAAAGGCGCAAGCTTAGGTAAAGCGATGTCGCATCTGTGGCTAACCACCGAAGGGGTATTTGGTGTTGCGTTAGGTGTATCCACTTCTTTCGTATTCTTGTTTGTACTGTTTGGCGCGATGCTAGAGCGTGCGGGTGCGGGAGCTTACTTCATTAAAGTCGCATTTTCTCTACTTGGTCATATGACAGGCGGCCCAGCTAAAGCCGCCGTTGTCGCATCTGGTCTATCGGGTCTGGTTTCAGGCTCATCGATCGCAAACGTCGTAACCACGGGTACTTTTACCATTCCATTGATGAAACGAGTCGGCTTCCCGGGCACAAAAGCGGGTGCCGTTGAAGTGGCAGCGTCAACCAATGGTCAGCTCACCCCGCCAATCATGGGCGCGGCAGCGTTTTTGATGGTGGAATACGTTGGCATCTCTTATGTCGAAGTGATCAAAGCCGCCATCTTGCCTGCACTGATTTCTTACATCGCTCTTATCTACATTGTTCACTTGGAAGCGTGCA
>NZ_JAWOVY010000719.1:0-533 GCF_033340155.1 Vibrio sp. 1562 | reverse complement strand
GATCGTTAAGCCGCTCTCTAAACCATCATTCAGGCTAATCTTGAGTTTTTCTACGTCACCGCTTGCGGTGAAAGCCGCGATTGGAACGATGGCTCGTTCTTTATTACTAAATTTATCAGTTGCAAAAGCAGGCATAACAGCGGATATCGTTGTCATAGTCAGTACCCAAATTAATATGGACTTGATTGAAGTTTTAATTGCGATCATCGTCAGAACCTTCCGTTGGTTGACCACATGCCGAAGCGACTTGAGGAGCCATAAAAGCGACACCAATGAGCGCAATCTTTACGCTCATTTAAGTTTGATATTTACTTGGCTTGCCTGTCATTGTCAGATCTCCGACGTCCTAAGTTAGCGTTCAATTAGCCAAGCTCTGCGTACTCTTCGTCCGTCACGGGTTCACACCACTCATTACTTGCGCCTTCAGCGGGTATTTCTATTGCTACATGTGAAAACCAGCTGTCTTTAGCTGCGCCGTGCCAATGCTTAGTGCCAGGTGCAATATGCACGACGTCGCCCACGTTGAGCGCTTG
>NZ_JAWOVY010000718.1:0-533 GCF_033340155.1 Vibrio sp. 1562 | reverse complement strand
TGGAACGGCTCAGAAGCGCTGACGTTTACGGCTACCGATCCAAGCGGCGAGAGCGTTAGCCAAACGGTGAACTTCACGGTAGCGCCTGTGGCGGACATCGTGGCAGACAACGCGACGGTTGTGGAAGACACGCCGACCATAATTAACGTCCTAGGTAACGACACGTTCGAAGGCGACGATAAAGTGGTGTCGCTGGATACCAACAACGGTCCAGCTAACGGTACGGTCTCGGTCAACCCGGATGGCAGCGTGACCTACACGCCGAATGACAACTACCACGGTGCAGACAGCTTTACCTACATCGTTACGTCAGGTGGGGTATCAGAGTCCACCACGGTGAACGTCGATGTGATGCCAGTGAACGATGCGCCAGTGGCGACCAATGACAATGCCGTTACTGACGAAGACACGCCAGTGACGATTGATGTCCTGCCAAACGACACCGATATTGATGGTGATACGCTGTCTATCCAATCGGCGTCAGTGCCGAGTGAGCAAGGGACAGTCGAGATTGTTGACGGCAAGTTGGTGTT
>NZ_JAWOVY010000717.1:0-534 GCF_033340155.1 Vibrio sp. 1562 | reverse complement strand
TCGAAGCGGATCTAGAAAAACTCAAATAGCCTTTGAGAATTGGTAAACAACAAAAAGGGTTGGTAAACATGCCAACCCTTTTCTATTTCTCTTCGCTAGAGCACAACCTCTTTACTTAACGAGCTCTTCGTCCCACTCAAATCGAGTAAACAATTGCTGCCACGTATCGTCGATACTCGCTTTCATCACCAGCTCTTCATTTGTAAACGGATGCACAAAACGCAGCTCCGAAGCATGTAACAGCAAGCGGTGTGAATCAAATTCGTTACGGAACAATTTGTTGTGTTTACCATCACCGTGCGATGTGTCCCCCACAATTGGGTGACGTAGGTGGGCCATGTGACGACGCAATTGGTGCTTGCGACCAGTCTTGGGCTTCATTTCCATCAAACAGTAGCGCGTTGTTGGGAACTTGCCCGTCGAATAAGGCACTTCCACTTTCGCCAGTGGTTTGTAAGCGGTTACTGCCTCTTGAGCTTCTTTCTCTTGGGAGGCGAACTTATCTGCAATTTTGTCTAGTTCGACTTTTAACGC
>NZ_JAWOVY010000716.1:0-534 GCF_033340155.1 Vibrio sp. 1562 | reverse complement strand
AAGAAGGCCCCGATCAAAAACGAGAGAAAAGTGAAAAGCTCGCCGCTGCCAATACTCAAGAGGAGCCCACTCTAGAATTTATTCACCAACTTGCCAGAGAAGGGCTCTCTAAGCTCGGTCATCATGGGCCGATGGCTGCAATGGGCGTGCCTAGGCACTTGTTACCACATTGGGATGCAATACAAATCATGGTGGCGCAAATGGCGACACAACCGCTGTTGGAAGACGTTCCCGTGTCTACCGAATTGATTGTGGGGCCAAACGCACGTAAGCCGCTCAAGCTCGCCATTCCTTTATTGGTGTCGGACATGAGTTTCGGTGCGCTTTCGGAAGAAGCGAAAATTGCGCTGGCAAAAGGTGCGGAGTTAGCTGGAACTGGGATTTGCTCCGGGGAAGGCGGCATGTTGCCAGAAGAGCAAGCTGCTAATTCTCGATATTTTTATGAGCTAGCTAGTGCTAAGTTTGGCTACGACGAATCCAAGCTCTTAAAGGTTCAAGCATTTCACTTTAAAGGCGGACAAGGTGCGAAAACGG
>NZ_JAWOVY010000715.1:0-534 GCF_033340155.1 Vibrio sp. 1562 | reverse complement strand
AAGTGATGTCACTGTGTATGCAGCGTGGTTTCGATACTGAAGGGATCCTTGAAGGGGGCTTGAACGTCACTCGCCGAGCTCCGAATCTGTTGAAAAAACTAGAAGCGAATGCAGCAGTAGAAAATGATCCAATGGAGATCATGGACTGGATTAACTTGTTTGCCTTTGCGGTCAGCGAAGAGAACGCGGCAGGCGGGCAAGTCGTCACATCACCAACTAACGGTGCCGCAGGCGTTATCCCAGCAGTATTGATGTACTACCATCGATTCATCAAAGAGCTGGACCTTAAGCAATTAAAAGACTTTCTCGCCGTTGCTGGAGCGATTGGTATTTTATACAAAACCAACGCGTCCATTTCTCGGGCGGAAGTGGGCTGTCAAGGTGAGGTGGGAGTTTCCTCTTCTATGGCAGCGGCTGGCCTAACCGCCTTGCGAGGAGGCAGCAACGAGCAAATTTGTATCGCAGCTGAAATTGCAATGGAACACTCTCTAGGTATGACCTGCGACCCAATAGGGGGACTGGTTCAAGTGCCTT
>NZ_JAWOVY010000714.1:0-534 GCF_033340155.1 Vibrio sp. 1562 | reverse complement strand
AGATCGGACAACGCCTGTTTCGCCTTTGAGCCGTAGGGTTGTTTCTTCTCTGGGGTGTCGATTTCCGCCAGCCTTACCCGGTACTGGATTTTGCCGCTCCGGCAATCTTTCCCGGAGTCACAGCTTTGTTCAGTCAGGACCTTGACCGTATCACCGTCAGACACCCCCACAACCTTCGCAGTAAAGGTTTCTGCCCATACCTGAGGGGCCACCACCAGCATGGCTACCAGGAACGCTGAAACCCCCGTATTTTTCACAAAACCTAACCTCATAATCACTCCATCCAAATTACTTTTTTTTCCCAGCCGGTAGAGCCTTGGCCCAACAGAGCCTTGTTTCATCCACCTTGCTGTCTACGATTCGACAGGCATCCCAGTTAAGAGATGACCAGTGAGCAATGGCAGAGGCCAACCAGTACCACGGTGCCGTAAACACCGGCTGGCCCCCTTCCTTCGTTTTAAATACCTGGTATCGCATGTTGATCCTCCTGTTTGGGTGAGGCTTAGGCCTCGTAATAGAAATTTTTTGTGTCCG
>NZ_JAWOVY010000713.1:0-534 GCF_033340155.1 Vibrio sp. 1562 | reverse complement strand
GATCAAAGAAGTCTTCGGTGAAGAAGACCCACGCTACACCGAGTTCGCTAACCGTTCTAAAAACTGGCAAGCGCAATTCGACTTCGGCGGTAAGCAATACCAAGGTTGGTTCAAAGCCCGTGACTACGATGGCGAGTTTATCGATGCAGGTTGGGTAGACCCAATCACCGGTCGAGCGGTGGGTAAAGACTGGCGTCCAGACATGTTCAACTGGTCATTCTCTGAATCGAACGGCTGGCAATACTCGTTCAGTGTTCAGCACGACATTCATGGCTTGATTGACCTGATGACACGCTTCGACAAGACACAAAACCCTGAAGCAGAACGCGGTGACTTGTTCGCAGCACGCTTGGATGAGTACTGGTCAACCTACCCAGACCGCAACGCAGGCGACAACCAATTCCCAGTGTTCAACACAGGTAACGTTGGTCAGCACGTTCAAGGTAACGAACCAGATATCCACGTGCCGTACTTGTACAACTACGTCGGTCAACCTTGGAAAGGTCAGGCAGCCATCGCCGCAGCAACCAACAT
>NZ_JAWOVY010000712.1:0-534 GCF_033340155.1 Vibrio sp. 1562 | reverse complement strand
GGAACTGGGCAAAGTACCACCTAACGAATTTGTTCCTGTCGCTGAAAGCTCAGGTTTGATGGTGCGTTTGGGTGAGTTGATCATCGAAAAGAGCCTTGAAGATATGGGCTTACTGACAACCCATCTTGCCACCCCAATTCAGATGTCGATTAATATTTCCGTCAAGCAGTTCCTGCACGCCAAATTTATAGAGCGCTTGATGGCGGCGATGGACAAATACCATCTTGATTGCAATAGAATCACGTTAGAAATTACCGAGAACTTGTTTATCGAAGATCTAGAAAAGTTCTCTCCAACTTGCGAGCGCTTGCACGCTTTGGGCTTTAAGATTTCATTGGACGATTTCGGAACGGGCTACTCGTCACTAAGCATGTTGAGAACATTGCCGATTGATGAAGTTAAAATTGACAAGAGCTTTGTCGATAATATTGAGCACGATAAAAAAGCGCTGAATATGGTGAAAAACATCATCGCTATTGGCAAAAACTTCGAAATGAAAGTCTTAGCTGAAGGGGTCGAAACGCAACGCCAACG
>NZ_JAWOVY010000711.1:0-535 GCF_033340155.1 Vibrio sp. 1562 | reverse complement strand
GCTAAAGCTTTAGCGTATCTTTGGTTCCTCAGTGAGAAAATGAAAAGCCAGTCGATTATTTAGACTGGCTTTTTTATTTAGATTACTCAAAAAACATCGTATTAATATCAATTACATACCAGCACAAAACCCCAAAAGGCACTGCCATTTAAGCCTTCCTGTCGTTAAATAATTTATCAAAATTTCATTCCTTAAGAATTTCTTAAGTTTCGCGTTTTATTTTGTGGATAACTACTCAAACAAAGGAAGCGCTCATGAAACACCATGCCCAAACTTCTGCAGATGGCTTTACTTTAGACATCGTTTATCCAATGCATCCGCTTTGGAGCCAAGTTATCGAGCATGTTTCTCAGCGTTATCAAGAAGCATTCTTTGCCGAGCTAAAACAATTTATGCCGGCGTATTTAACCCTCATTGAAGGCGGCCAAATTATTTCCGTATGCGGCTTTCGCATCGCCGAAGATGAGCCCTTGTTCCTTGAACAGTATTTAGAAGACGACGCCCAAAAGCTGGTTTCTAACGTCTTTAACTGCGA
>NZ_JAWOVY010000710.1:0-535 GCF_033340155.1 Vibrio sp. 1562 | reverse complement strand
AAGTTTGCGACTGGCCGCATTCTGAAAGAAGTTACAAAAAGTGCAGCGAACACGGCAAAACGGTACGTGAATGTACAAACAGCGCTTGTTGTTTCTCACGTTTTGGTCAGAAGCAATGCTCGACAAAACCCCTGCTTGTTGAGGTGGCGGTACTGGCACACTCGCGCCGCCAGCATGAGCCGAGTGCTTCTTCACAAAAGCAAATCTCAGGGGGTCAGGGCTATCGCTGCCCAGAACTGATTCGTCAAATTTATCAATATCGACGCTCATATATACTCACTTAAACCCCACCACATAAGGGATAGAGGCTAATCTCAAAAAAACTGCAAGGATCATAATTTGACCGTAATGATAATGCAATTGATAATTGATCTTATTTCAATTGTAAGTAATAATCGCCTCAAGTTTTCATAGTTCTACCGAGAATAACCCGTGAACGTACAAAGATATGTCATTGCAGGAGGCGCCTCTCTCGGCATTCATGCCGCACTTCTTTTTGTCTCGCAAGAGAACAAAGTGTTCGCAATGCCTGCTG
>NZ_JAWOVY010000709.1:0-535 GCF_033340155.1 Vibrio sp. 1562 | reverse complement strand
CTCCTTAAAGATTGTTCTACTTGGATCGCTTTACGTTCACATACTTTGCTTAAACGAGCATGTACAAACATGCCCGCCAATGCTGCGACCATACCTGCCATAGTAGGCAGCGTTGCTAAAGAGATGCCCGAAGCCATCAATTTTGGATCGCTGCTGCCTTGTGAGGCCATCACGTCAAAAACGGTAATCATGCCAGTGACAGTACCCAACAGACCAAGCATGGGACAAATGGCCACCAATAGCTTGATCGTCGAAAGGTTTTGGCGCAATTCGATTTGTGCCTTTGCAATCCATCCATCGCGGATTTGATGTGCATACCAAGAGTGGTGCTCTGACCGTGCCAGCCACTGTTCACGAAGCTGTTTGTTTACCTTAGGAAATACCGTCGTTAAGTAAACCACTCGCTCCATAACCAGTAACCAACACACCGCTACAACGGCAGCCAACCACCATAGGATTTGGCCACCTTGCTGCATAAAGCTCATCAAGGTATTGGCCCAATCCTCACTGATCAAACCCAAAGTGTTGAGTAGGA
>NZ_JAWOVY010000708.1:0-535 GCF_033340155.1 Vibrio sp. 1562 | reverse complement strand
CAGCGCACCTGTCGCAATCTCTGCGGTGTACGCTAAGCGTAATTTTTGCTGATCGGCTTGGGCTTCGTAAGAGAGTGGCTCGAGTTGCGCACGTTGAAGAGACTTTAAAACATCACTTTGGGTTTTGTTGAAGTCATGACCATGTCTAAAGGACAATTGAATCAACAATACTTCATCCAAAGAAGTGATGATTTTCGCTCCACGCCCAGAAGCAAGTACACGCTCAATACGCGTTGAACCCGATTCAGGTTGATAGCTGCACTTGAGGCTTAAGTCCATCGTGCTTTGCGCGACAGGTTGTAACGTACGGCTATGCAAGACCGGCGCTGCAAGGCGGGCCAGTTCACTCGCTTCGTCTAAGCGCAGTAAAGGCAACAGACATGCGTCCGACACTAAACGAGGATCCGCACTGTAAACACCAGCAACATCACTCCAAATGGTTACGGTTGTCACTTCCGCCAAAGCACCGATTACGGTTGCGGAATAATCCGAGCCATTCCGCCCCAACAGCACGGTTTCTCCTGCCTCATTTTGC
>NZ_JAWOVY010000707.1:0-535 GCF_033340155.1 Vibrio sp. 1562 | reverse complement strand
GCACATTTGTGAGCCAAGAGAAAGCAGCATTACCGGAACAGCGGCTTGCCCTAGTAGTGCTGTTGCTTCATACAACGGTGTCCACGCGCCAATACCTGATAAGTTCAAACATAATGCGAGTGACGCTGATAAGAAAATTGGCATCTTTATGATTTGTTTCAATGGATTACCGTTACTTAACAACATCACACCTACGCTGATATGTAAGCAAGCTGATACTACAAACAGCAGTACAGCAGAAGAAAGGGCAACTTCGCCAAATGTATAAGTGAACAACGGTATCGCAAGGTTCCCGCTATTTCGAAACATATGAGGTGGAGCCCAAGCTTTAAATGTTAGCCCAGTGATTTTACAAATCGGAATCATGAGTAGCCCCGGAATTAAAACCGCAATGATGGCGGCTAAGAGCAGGGGGCCTTGTTCAGAGTCGAGCGGCATGCTCACTAATGAGGAAAACACCAGAGCTGGCGTGAATACATCGATATTAATTCGATTGATGGGGCGAAAATCAGGTTTGATATGGCGTCCGACTAGA
>NZ_JAWOVY010000706.1:0-535 GCF_033340155.1 Vibrio sp. 1562 | reverse complement strand
GCGTTGCTGACTTGTTCGAAGCTCGTAAGCCTAAAGAGCCTGCGATTCTTGCTGAACACACAGGTACAGTTAGCTTCGGTAAAGAGACCAAAGGTAAGCGTCGTCTAGTTATCACACGTGATAGCGGTGAAGTTTACGAAGAGATGATTCCTAAGCATCGTCAGCTTAACGTGTTCGAAGGTGAGCGCGTTGAACGTGGTGATGTAATCGCTGATGGTCCAGAGTCTCCACATGACATCCTACGTCTACGTGGCGTACACGCAGTAACTCAGTACATCGCTAACGAAGTACAAGAAGTTTACCGTCTACAAGGCGTTAAGATTAACGATAAGCACATCGAGACTATCGTTCGTCAAATGCTACGTAAGTGTACAATTACTCACGCTGGTGACTCTGAGTTCCTACCTGGCGAGCAAGTTGAATACTCACAAGTTAAGATTGCTAACCGTAACCTAGAAGCTGAAGGCAAAGAGCCTGCACGTTTTGAACGTGAACTTCTAGGTATCACTAAAGCGTCTCTAGCAACTGAGTCGTT
>NZ_JAWOVY010000705.1:0-535 GCF_033340155.1 Vibrio sp. 1562 | reverse complement strand
ATAGCACAAGTGTCTCCTCTCGAGATCCTAAGCCACCGAGTGATTTGGTCTTTCTTTTTGCTTGCCGCACTTCTTCATTTTGGCCGTCACTGGCGCTCGGTTTATCACATCGCCACAGATAAAAAGAAAATCGCGTATTTGCTTTCCAGTTCGGTATTGATTGGTGGCAACTGGCTGATCTTCATTTGGGCGGTTAACTCCAATCACATGCTGGATGCCAGCTTAGGCTATTACATCAACCCGCTGATTAACGTGTTGCTCGGTATGGTGTTCTTGGGCGAACGACTACGTAAGCTGCAATGGTTTGCTGTGGTATTGGCAGGATGCGGCGTTTTGGTGCAGTTGATCGTCTTTGGTTCGGTGCCAATTGTAGCGATGGCGTTGGCGATGAGCTTTGGTTTTTACGGTTTGCTACGTAAGAAAGTCGCGGTGGATGCTCAAACGGGTTTGTTCGTCGAAACGCTACTCTTCTTACCCGCTGCCGCCGTTTATCTTCTGTTTCTTGCCAGCTCACCAACGGCAAACATGATTGAAA
>NZ_JAWOVY010000704.1:0-535 GCF_033340155.1 Vibrio sp. 1562 | reverse complement strand
AGGATGTAACGACCAATGATCGCAAGATTGCTTGGCGCTGTGCCTGGTTCTGGTTTTTCTACCATGTCATCTACGCGGTAGATGTCATCTTTGATCATTTCACCAGAAATCACGCCGTATTTGTGCGTCTCATCAGCAGGTACTTCTTGTACTGCCACGATAGAACAGCGGAATTGCTTAAACAGCGCAACCATTTGAGCAAGAACGCCTTCTTCCTCGTTCACACACAAGTCATCGGCAAGTACTACAGCGAAAGGTTCATCACCAACCAGTTCACGACCCGTTAGAATCGCGTGACCTAGACCTTTCATTTCACGTTGGCGAATATAGGTAAAGTTCGCTGATTCAATGATCTCACGAATATCGACAAGTAACTCTTCTTTGTTGGTACCGCTAATTTGGTGCTCAAGCTCGTAGTTCTTATCAAAGTGATCCATGATTGAGTGTTTGCCACGGCCTGTCACAATACACATACCGTTCATACCAGCTTGAATTGCCTCTTCAACGCCGTATTCAATCAACGGTTTGTTCACTA
>NZ_JAWOVY010000703.1:0-536 GCF_033340155.1 Vibrio sp. 1562 | reverse complement strand
AGTCTATCCTATTGATGGTTGTTCAGAGCTGGGAAGAAGAATCCCGTCGTCTACGCAGCAAAGACATCATCCCATGTCGTTTGTTGTTCCTCGATGAGGCGGCACGTCTGGATGCGAAGTCGATTTCAACGCTATTCGAACTGTGTGACCGTCTGGATATGCAGCTGTTGATTGCTGCGCCAGAGAACATTAGCCCAGAGAAAGGTACAACCTACAAGCTGGTACGTAAGGTGTTTAAAGATCACGAACACGTACACGTTGTTGGTCTACGTGGCTTTGGTCAAACAGATAAACCGAAGAGTGAAGTTCAAGAAATGATTGAAGAGTTTGAATCATAGGCTTGGAAGTATAAAAAACGCCCGCAATTAAAGCGGGCGTTTTTGTATCTGATTAACAGAGAGATGCAGGTAACGGGCATAAAATAAGCCGAGGCTGTAGGACGACAGTCTCGGCTTTTTCGTGAGCACTTAGACCAATAGCAGGGAGTATTGGAAATAATCTAAGCGCTATTCCTCTGAAATATCGGTTCCAGCTTC
>NZ_JAWOVY010000702.1:0-536 GCF_033340155.1 Vibrio sp. 1562 | reverse complement strand
GAACCAGAGCCGTTAGAAATTGTGCGCTGGCCACTCGCACAAGCCGAAGAGCTATTAACGCATTTGGACTTCTGCGAAGCACGAAGCATCACGGCGTTAATGTTGGCACTGAAACACTTACCAAACACCACTCACAACAACAATCAATAACGGTGTAAACCGACAAATATTGTGAGTAAGGACTATCACCTATGCCAATGACAAAAGATCTATCTCACCTGCTTCCTCAAGTTATCGAAATTGCCCGCAGTGCGGGACAAATGATTCTCGATATCTACGAGAAAAAGCAATATGAAGCGTATACCAAAAGTGATGAAACACCGGTCACAAGCGCTGATATTGCCGCGCACAAACTCATCACTGAACGTTTAAGTGAACTGACACCAGACATCCCCGTGTTGTCTGAAGAAGCCGCCGACATCAGCTTAGAGCAGCGCGCACAATGGCAGCGTTATTGGTTGGTCGACCCATTAGATGGCACACAAGAATTCATCGCACGCAGTGGCGACTTTGCGACCATCATTGCATTAATTGAC
>NZ_JAWOVY010000701.1:0-537 GCF_033340155.1 Vibrio sp. 1562 | reverse complement strand
CGATAACAACGGTGTTTGCCAATAATTGAGCGTCTTCAAGTGTTTTGATAATACCGCCGACTTTGTCATCCGCAGATTTCACGGCAAACTCATAAGCATTTTTGAAGCGTTCACTCGCCGACATATCTTCTTTCGAGTTCGACGGGATAGATTCAAAATTATCTACCGTAGTAACTTCGATGTAGCTGAACCAAGGCTGGTTCGCTTTTTCCGTTAGCCACATGTTCCAATCGGCGATAGATTGTTTATCGGTATGGGCTTGAGTACCATCCAGTTTTTCAGCTAGGTTTACGCCTCGGAAGACGATTTCTGAATAAAGGTCATCTTCAAAACCGCTGCCGCTAAACAAACCGAAGGTGTAGCCTTGATCTTTAAGTACATCAAGAAGTACAGGCGAGGCACCTTGTGCCTTGATGCTAGAGGCGTAGCTTGTTGGTAAACCATAGAACAAGCCAAATGCACCGTAGGTGTCATTGCTTGAGCTGTAGTGTTTACGGAAGTTTTGATTTTGCTGTGCAAACTCGTAGAGGTTTGGCA
>NZ_JAWOVY010000700.1:0-537 GCF_033340155.1 Vibrio sp. 1562 | reverse complement strand
GTCATCCGGCATGGGTGATCCCTGTGTGGATTGTGTTAAGTGGGGCGGGAGCCTTGGCGATGAGTTATTTGTTCTCGAAATCAGCCAAGACTCGTTGGTTACTGCCGTAAGTTAGCGTTTGATTGCGAAATGTAGGAATTTGTCGCCGCAGTAGGTCAGGGTGCCTTTATCACCTGGATTAAGCGCGTGGTAATAGTGCACACCAATTTGGAATTCTCGTTTCGGGCCGATTGGGCCACGTTGCACATAAATCCAATATTCTTGGTCGTCCTGTCCCGGCTGCGCATCCGGCACATCGATCGCTTGTTTGTCTAAAATAGTGACTTGAACACTTTGTTCTGGCGCATCTTCACCAACGTAATGTTTGCTGTAGAAACGAAAGAACACCCATGCGCCAAGGGCGATGAGGGCAAAAATGGCCAAGATAAGTGAGATTGGCATGATAACCTCCAATGTTTCATTGGGCCTTATTCTACAGAACTCCCTGATTAAACTATGAGTTGAGATAAACTATTCGTGATCTAATAAAAGGGGTGT
>NZ_JAWOVY010000699.1:0-537 GCF_033340155.1 Vibrio sp. 1562 | reverse complement strand
TCATCGGGCCTGGTTGCATGGTTACGCTGCCATTGGCGACGGTGGCTTCTTGCCCGGTTAAGGCGTCACGAACAACAGTGCCATCAGTAAAGGTTTGGGCTACGTTGATGGTTTTAGCTGTGTCGGTTGCAACAGGGCAAGAATAGGTGATGTCCTGACTCTGTTTTGGTTTGATTTTAACGGTTAGCTCATTGGTGTCTGGATTGAGCGTGAAGAGGTAGGTATTGGCTTTGAAAATGCGCAGCGGCATAGATGTGTCGGTTGCGCAGTTATCCATTTTTAATGGTGTATTGAATTTGATGCGGCTTTCTTCCGCTAGCGCAAAGCTGTTGCCACAGGTTTGTTTGCTGTCGGCAATGGCAAAGGTGTAGTTGCCTTTTTCTAGTTTTTGCTCTGCGACGAGTAAACCGTCTGAGTTTGGTTCGAAGACGGCTGTATCGTCTCCAACGCTTAATACGATGGCATTTTCTGGAATTTGGCTGCAGGCGCTCAGTAGGCCGATAGAGAGTGCGAGAATTGTTTTTTTCATTGTGTCCT
>NZ_JAWOVY010000698.1:0-538 GCF_033340155.1 Vibrio sp. 1562 | reverse complement strand
GGTGCGCTTCAATAGCGTCACGGAATGCTTGAATGTAGTCTTCTTCAGAAACGTCTTCAGTACCTGTAAACACTGGTAACTGAATTTCCACGACTTCTACACCAAAGCGGTGTTTTACAACATTCAGCGGAGATGTCGCTGCAATGTGTTCGTGGTGTGTAGTAAGAATCACGTCTCCCGGCTCGAAATGCAGACCATTAATGATCGAACATAGACCGTCAGTCGTGTTGCGGCTTAGGATGATTTCGCCAGCACTTGCGCCAAAACCTGGTGCAGTCTCTGCGACCATGTCTGAAACGTAAGGGAACTTACCAAACTTACCTTTCATGTCCCATGGGAACTTCGCCACTAATTTGTTGTTGTCTTCATAGCCTTCAAGAACATGTTTCGGCATTGAGCCTGTTGTACCAATGTTCATGTAAGTCGTTCGTTTATCCAAAACGAACTGCTTTTGCACTTTACGCCAAAAACGCTTATCGTGCTTTCTACCTAGCCCGCGGCTGCTCCAATCAATTTTCTGTTCTCGAGCTTGTGCTAC
>NZ_JAWOVY010000697.1:0-538 GCF_033340155.1 Vibrio sp. 1562 | reverse complement strand
GTGCTGTACTGACATTCCGCCCATTTCTTTTGAACTTGTTGCAGTGGAGCATTACCTGCCAACGCAGCGGTCGAAGCTAACGTTGAACAAACCGTCAAAGCGCAAAGTAGTTGTTTGGTATTCATCGTCCATGTCCTCTTCAATGACTGACTCGGTTTACGTATTGGTGAATGGTTTCTTGTTGCTTACGAATCGCAGAAGAAACCACGCTTGGAAGCAGTTGATTGATACGTGCAAAAAGCTTTTCTGGCCAACCAATCCACTTCGCGGAAATTTCTTTTTCCAACATGGTGACAACGTGAGCGGCTACAACTTGCGGCGAGTCCGTTTTGTTACCCAGCTGTCGATTCATTTCATTGACGGCATCGCTATTGAGTGAGGTTTCTGTCGCTCTTGGTGCCAAATACAGCGCACGGATTCCGGTTGCGAACAGCTCTCTGTCGAGCGATTCGGTAAAACGGTGCAACCCCGCTTTTGCCCCTCAATAGGAGGTATAACTTGGGTAGCCACTTGAGCCGAATGTTGAACCAATATTGAG
>NZ_JAWOVY010000696.1:0-539 GCF_033340155.1 Vibrio sp. 1562 | reverse complement strand
TTCAGGGTTTTCTTCGTTAATCGCGGTGGAAACGACTACCACACTAGCCTTTTCGACATTACTTGCTTGGTGACCAATAAATACGGTTGCCCCTTTCGACACTAAGCGCTCGGTTACTGGGTTTTCAGACAAGTCTGAACCCGTGATTTCATAACCTTCGTTTAGAAGAACTTCAGCAATGCCGCTCATGCCCGCACCACCGATACCGATGAAGTGGATGCATTTCACGCGACGCATTTCTGGTACCATCGCGCGAATCTGAGCTAAGTCTTGTGTATGTTGGATAGTCATTAATTCGATTCTCAATAATTCGTTAACGCTTTTCGGTCAAAGCGACAATGGCTTGTGCGACAACTTTGTCAGCATCTAATTTTGCGGCACTGCGTGCCTTTTGAGCCATTGAAAGTAAAGCTTGGCGATCCAATTGTTGGATCTGTTGAGTCAAAGACTCCACGGTTAAATCAGGTTGTTCAATCATCTTCGCAGCACCGCATTCCACTAAGTGGTCGGCATTCAGTGCCTGTTGACGGTCTTTATGC
>NZ_JAWOVY010000695.1:0-540 GCF_033340155.1 Vibrio sp. 1562 | reverse complement strand
CCAGCCAGACATGCTGATTGGCGCAGGTACGGTACTGAACCGCGAGCAAGCAATTGCTGCAAAAGAAGCAGGCGCAACCTTTATCGTATCGCCTGGCTTTAACCCACATACCGTTAAAGCGTGCCAAGAAATCGGCATTGATATCGTACCGGGCGTGAACAACCCAAGCACGGATGAAGCCGCGCTGGAAATGGGATTAACCACCTTGAAGTTCTTCCCTGCCGAAGCTTCTGGCGGCATCAACATGGTGAAATCACTGCTTGCGCCATACACCGACATCGAACTGATGCCTACTGGTGGCATTAACCCTGCGAACATCAAAGATTACTTAGCGATTCCACGCGTGTTGGCCTGCGGCGGAACTTGGATGGTAGACAAGAAACTGATCGAAGAAGGCAACTGGGAAGAGCTTGCACGCCTAACTCGCGAAGCGGTTGCGCTTGTAAATGAGTAATCGCTTTTAGCGATTGAATAAAGTGCCCAGCCCTCCCTTTGTAGAGGGCTGATTCGTTTGCATTCACATTCACTCACGTGGTTAAG
>NZ_JAWOVY010000694.1:0-540 GCF_033340155.1 Vibrio sp. 1562 | reverse complement strand
AACATTTGTGCCGATATAAGTTCAGGAAGAACTAAAAACACAAGTGTAGTATGAAAACCCAATTCAAAATTTTAGCCACCACCATTACAGCATCACTATTTGCGAATGTCGCTTCTGCTGCGACTTATGCTATTGAAGCACGTAGCGATGCAATGGGTGGTGTTGGTACCGTTTCTGCCTCTTATCTGACCGCTCCATTTTTCAACCCTGCGTTGACTGCAATTTACCGCCGCAATGACGACGCGGGTATGATCATTCCAAGTTTCGGTATAAGTTATGACGATCAATATGATCTTATTGACGAAATCGAGCGCATTAGTAAGCTGACCGATGTTGATGAGATCAAAAAGTCCATGGACGCTATTGACGGCAAAAAAATGGATTTTGACTTAGGTGGTGTCGTTGCCGTTGGTATTCCAAATAAATTCTTATCAGCAACTGTCTACGGAAAACTCTACACAGAGTCATTTGTTCAACCTAATGTCGATACATCAGGTGTCGATCCACTGACAGACAGCTATGTTCAAGGTGTTTCGATTG
>NZ_JAWOVY010000693.1:0-540 GCF_033340155.1 Vibrio sp. 1562 | reverse complement strand
CTGTTTCTCGTCTCAACGCAGAAGTTCGTTTACTCCTTGAAAACGAAATGGGGATCGTTTGGCTTGTCGGAGAGATATCCAACTTCTCTGCTCCTGTTTCCGGTCACTGGTACCTCACCCTTAAAGATTCTCGTGCTCAAGTAAAATGTGCCATGTTCCGTGGTAACAATCGTCGCGTTACTTTCAAACCTGCAAACGGCAATCAAGTTTTAGTTAAAGCCCGTCTGTCTCTTTATGAGCCACGTGGTGACTACCAATTGATCATCGAAAGCATGCAGCCTGAAGGCGATGGTCGCCTACAACAAGAGTTTGAAGAGCTTAAGATGAAGTTGGCAGCGGAAGGTTTGTTCGCTCAAACCAACAAACTGCCACTACCAGAGCATCCAAAGCGTGTTGGTATCATCACTTCTAAAACAGGTGCTGCGCTTTACGACATATTGGACGTTTTAAAACGCCGTGATCCTTCCCTACCCGTGGTGATTTATCCGACCATGGTCCAAGGTGATGACGCAGCCATTCAAATTGCCCAAGCAATCGGTC
>NZ_JAWOVY010000692.1:0-541 GCF_033340155.1 Vibrio sp. 1562 | reverse complement strand
GCGGCGAATATTACGATGAAGACAAAGCGGTCACCGACATCATGAAGCAGCAACCAAAAGCAATGCTGATCATGGTGATCATTTTAGTCGCGATGTTCAACGGCTTTAAGCAGCCAATCATCATCCTCGCAACGCTACCACTGGCAGCATCAGGGGCTGTGTTTGCTCTGCTTGGGTTCGATAAACCATTTGGCTTTATGGCGCTAATCGGAGCTATCACATTGACCGGGATGATCATCAAAAATGGCATCGTACTAATGGATCAAATTGAGCTCGAACGCACAAATGGCAAGAGCTTGTCTGACGCGATCAAAGAAGCCACGGTCAACCGTACTATGGCCATTTCTATGGGTGCGTTAACGACCGCGCTCGGCATGATCCCGCTGCTGTCAGATCTGCTGTTTGACCAAATGGCGGCAACCATCATCGGAGGCTTGGCAGCCGCAACCATATTGTCACTGTTTGTCATGCCTGCGCTGTATCGCCTTGCTTACAAAGAAAAAGCACCATCCACACAAACCAACGCTGAGCTAGAGGAGGC
>NZ_JAWOVY010000691.1:0-541 GCF_033340155.1 Vibrio sp. 1562 | reverse complement strand
ATCACGAACTTCAGTTCAATAAAGAATCCCGCTTATCTATGCGATGTAAACAATGCCAGTTCTTGTCTCTCTGCAACGGCGGCTGCCCAAAACATCGCTATCTCTCCGACACTGGTGAGTATGAAAACGTCCTTTGTGATGGTTATTTCTATTTTTTCAGCTCAGTACAAAAGTATTTGCAAGCAATGACGACGCTCTTAGCTCATGGCTATCCAGCAAGCTATGTCATGCAAGCATTAGACGGCCCTTTAATCCTAACACCCTCTAATAAAAGGTAATCAATAAATGGATATTTTGAAAACAACGGTGACCATCACCGGAGCGCTCGCTCCGTGTTTGGTTGCGGCAGGAACGGTAGACAGAACAAAGCTCCCAATTCCTGACATTGAGCCCCAAACTTACACTCAACTCGACGTGCGAGATGTTCAGCGCCCCGAGCCAACTCGCCGAATCGCGGCACCAAAAGATGCACCTAACGTGCTTGTTATCTTGTTAGATGACGTCGGTTTTAGTCAGTCATCCCTTTTCGGTGGCGCAGTTG
>NZ_JAWOVY010000690.1:0-542 GCF_033340155.1 Vibrio sp. 1562 | reverse complement strand
AAGGTTTGTACGGTTACGAAGATTCATGCCACCTGATGACTAAACACTCTAACAAACACGTTGGATTTGTTGCTTTAGGCGGTAACCGTGGAACCTGTTATTTCCAAATCGAGGGGCTAGGGTGCAAACACCTTTTTGAGCACACAAGTGCATTTCGTTTGCATTGGTGGTTGCAGCTTCTTGATTGTAATCGCCTCTCTCGAATCGACCTTGCTGTCGATGACTTCCACGGCCTGTTTGGTCGTGACTATGCCAAAAAAGCCTACGCAGATGATGCCTTCAGAACTTCGGATAAAGGTCGTAGCCCTAGTGCTGGCGAACGTTACTTCGCTGAGGCTTCCGGCAAAGTTATCAATGAATCATTCGAGGTAGGCAATCGCTCGTCTCGCATTTACTGGCGAATCTATAACAAGGCAGCCCAACTCGGTCTCGATATGTTTTGGTTTCGAAGTGAGTGTGAATTGAAAGATATGACGGTTGATGTGCTGCTAAATATTAGTGGTTATTTTGCTGGTATTTGTGCTTATAGCGCTTCAATCGTT
>NZ_JAWOVY010000689.1:0-542 GCF_033340155.1 Vibrio sp. 1562 | reverse complement strand
TTAGTCGTAAATCGTTGGGATTGGCTGACGCTTGTGCTGAGTTGCCTTGTAAATCGAAACCAAACGATCGACAACTTGTTGAGAAACTGGCTTACCTTCTAAGAAGTCGTCAATTTGCTCATAAGTTAGGTTTAGTGCATCTTCATCTGCTTTCTGCGGTGCCAGTTCTTCTAGGTCTGCGGTTGGCACTTTCTTCACTAACACCTCTGGCGCGCCCAACGTTGCGGCTACTTCGCGCACTTGACGTTTGTTCAAACCAAAAAGAGGGGCAAGGTCACACGCGCCATCACCAAATTTAGTGTAGAAACCAGTGATGTTTTCTGCAGAGTGGTCAGTACCTAACACCAAGCCACCGACGTAACCAGCGATCTCGTATTGAGCGATCATACGAGCACGTGCCTTTACGTTACCTTTTACAAAGTCTACTTTTGCCGCGTCTTCTGGCATTAGCCCTGTGCCTTCTAGTGCAATATTAGAAGCGGCATGCATACCATCAACACCTTGTTTGATGTTCACAGAGATAGAATGCGTAGGTTTAATGA
>NZ_JAWOVY010000688.1:0-543 GCF_033340155.1 Vibrio sp. 1562 | reverse complement strand
CAATAACCTGAACAATCTGGGGTCTCGTGCCAAAATAAAGCTCCGGAATTTTACTCTTATCCCGGAGCAATGCAAGGGTTTAGTTACTTTTTCACCAACATAAATCGAAATTCAAGTTTGTGACGCAGCTAACACCCTGAAACTATAGTCACATCGATGAATTATCGACCAAATGGATTGAAGCCGCCGCCTCCACCCATACCGCCCATCATGCCTTGCATGTTACGCATCATGCCTTTCATGCCGCCCTTCTGCATTTTCTTCATCATCTTCTGCATTTGGGTAAACTGCTTCAGTAGACGGTTAACATCTTGAACCTGTACACCTGAACCTGCAGCGATACGCTTTTTACGCGAACCTTTAATGATTTCAGGACGTTGACGCTCTTTCATCGTCATTGAGCTGATGATCGCTTCCATTTGCTTGAACATCTTGTCATCGACTTTGTCTTTCACGTCAGATGGTAGCTGAGACATACCTGGTAGCTTGTCTAGCATGCCCATCATGCCACCCATGTTTTGCATTTGACCTAGCTGTTCACGG
>NZ_JAWOVY010000687.1:0-544 GCF_033340155.1 Vibrio sp. 1562 | reverse complement strand
ATATATAAATGGCATGCCTCCTTTATTACCCGTGCTAATCCTTTTCCCGTGGTCCTGGTTGATTGGTCTGATGTTCGAGAGC
Source organism: Vibrio sp. 1562 (assembly GCF_033340155.1). Lineage (NCBI taxonomy): Bacteria > Pseudomonadati > Pseudomonadota > Gammaproteobacteria > Vibrionales > Vibrionaceae > Vibrio > Vibrio sp. 1562. The sequence continues at coordinate 462 of NZ_JAWOVY010000687.1, read as the reverse complement.
AACTGCGCTATATAACATTACGCGCTTCGGTATCTGTTAAAGGACGCGCCGTCACGCTTTATGAGCAGGCGTTTGAATACAAAAACTACAACTCTCCAAAGAGCCATCAATACTTTCTCGATAAGCTTCAAACGCTCCTGCCCGAAGGCTGCACTCCCATCATTGTCTCGGATGCTGGATTTAGAAATACATGGTTTCGGCAAGTCGCCAACAAAGGTTGGTTCTGGTTGGGACGCGTACGTGGCGAAGTCTCGATCAAATGTGGTGATGCCCCTTGGCAATGGAACAAGACCTTCTATCCTCAGGCAACTGACAAGCCGCTGTTTTTAGGGGAAAGCCAATTAGCACGGCGTTCGCCGATCACATGCTTTGCCTATTTATACAAGAGCCAACCTAAAGGCAGAAAACCCCATCGACACAGCCGAACCTGCCAAAAGCATTCAGCAGGAAAAGTATTCCACA
>NZ_JAWOVY010000686.1:0-544 GCF_033340155.1 Vibrio sp. 1562 | reverse complement strand
GTTAAAGACTTAAACAACAGTCAACCGGGCGCTAATCTGACGATTTCCATCGCATTCACCAAATCATTCTGGCAGCACCTAAATATTGACGCACCAGAAGAGCTGATTGATTTCCCACAACTTGGTGAAGGCGACATTATTGCGCCAACAACAGATGTTGATGTGCTTATTCACTGCCACTCTACTCGCCACGATTTGCACTTTTACGTACTGCGCAAATTCCTAACCGATATCGCAGAAGATGTGACGGTCGTGGATGAAACGTACGGCTACCGCTACCTAGATGCACGTGACATGACGGACTTTATCGACGGTACAGAAAACCCGAAAGGGGACGCTCGCGCTGACGTAGCATTGGTAAAAGATGGCCCATATGCTGGTGGCAGCTATGTTATGGTTCAACGTTTTGAGCACAACTTGCCAGCTTGGAATCGCCTAAATATCAAAGCTCAAGAGAAAGTGATTGGTCGCACTAAACCAGATTCAGTCGAGCTAGAAGACGTACCGGCAGCATCTCACGTTGGTCGAGTTGATATTAAAGAAG
>NZ_JAWOVY010000685.1:0-544 GCF_033340155.1 Vibrio sp. 1562 | reverse complement strand
CATGCTGCCACAGCACAGCACGCTCACTTTTCCATTTTTGGCACGAGAGGTGGTCGAACTCGGAGCGATCCCTTTGTCACTTTCAAACAAAGAAACGACTGAGCTTGCCCTACACTACATGCAAAAAACCGATGTTCTGCACTTAGCGGAAAGCTTGTACCCTGCCCTCTCAGGCGGAGAGAAGCAACGTTTGCACTTGGCTCGAGTGCTAACGCAACTGCATCAATCTGGTGACAAAAAGATTCTGATGTTGGACGAGCCTACGTCGGCACTGGATCTCGCCCACCAGCACAACACGCTTAAAATTGCTCGTGAGGCAGCAAAAGCGCAGAACGCTGCGGTGGTTGTTGTATTGCATGACTTGAACTTAGCCTCACAATACGCAGACCGACTTGTGTTGCTCCATAACGGCAAACTCGTATGCGATGACAACCCTTGGCAGGCCCTAACGCCCGAACGTATTGAACAAGTTTATGGGTATCGCTCTATCGTGACAAAACACCCGACTCTGGACTTTCCCCAAGTCCACGCTGCGGCATAGCTT
>NZ_JAWOVY010000684.1:0-544 GCF_033340155.1 Vibrio sp. 1562 | reverse complement strand
AGATGCTAACGTGCTCTTGCCGCTGCCAGTATGGCCGACCAGCGCGATAAAATCTTGATGAGCCGCTTTCAAGGATATGTCTTTTAATACATCTTGCTTACCATCATAACTGAACGTCAGATTACTTAGCTCAATTGAGCCCGTTTTAAGTGGTTTATGATCGTCACCGTAAGTTTGTGGCTTCGCATCAATCAACTCAAAAACACGTTCACTCGACACCAACGCTTGTTGTAAAAGTGCAAGTTGTTGGGTCATTTCAATCAGAGGTTCGGTCACACGCGCCAAATAACTGATGAACGCATAAAGTACACCGACACCAATCAACTCGACACCATTAAAGCCAAAGATGGCAACTAAGCAGAGTAGGGCAAGTCCAGCCAACAGATCCATGAGAGGCCGCAGCAGATACCCGTTTAAGCGAATGACTTTTTTGGACGCGACCAAATGCTCAGCAGTGAGTTCGTTAAACTGTTTATTAAAGCGCTCTTCTTGTTGCATCAGCTGAATCACGCTCATCCCTTGGATTGATTCGCTTAAGTTGGCG
>NZ_JAWOVY010000683.1:0-544 GCF_033340155.1 Vibrio sp. 1562 | reverse complement strand
AGATACAAAAAAACCGCTGAGAGTTCAGCGGTTTTTGTTTTCGATTCTCAATCAGCCTTATGGCATCTCGTCGAATTCTGCGCCTTCTTTCTCTACTTGCGGTGGCATCAAGTGCTCTTTCTGGATACCCAGTTTTAGAGCAAGTGCAGATGCTACGTAGATAGAAGAGTAAGTACCAACCGTGATACCTAACAACAGTGCCGTTGCAAAACCGTGGATCATTGCCCCGCCCTGTACAAACAGGGCAATAACTACAAACAACGTTGTACCAGAAGTAATCAACGTACGGCTCAATGTTTGTGTAATCGAAGCATCCATGATGTCCGCAGGATCACCTTTACGCATCTTGCGGAAATTTTCACGAATACGGTCGAATACTACGATGGTATCGTTGAGCGAGTAACCAACAACCGTTAGCAACGCAGCCACGATAGTTAGGTCCACTTCAATCTGTAGGAATGAGAATACACCCAGCGTGATAATAATATCGTGCGCCAACGCCATTACAGCACCAGCCGCTAGACGCCATTCAAATCGCATTGAT
>NZ_JAWOVY010000682.1:0-544 GCF_033340155.1 Vibrio sp. 1562 | reverse complement strand
ATGTTGCACCTCGCTGAAGCCGGTGATAACGGTCTTTTCCGTTGGTGGTTTGATGAAATCACCCAGCGTGGTGTCGATTTTGATGTGATTGGTATGTCTTACTACCCGTGGTGGCACGGCCCAATTGACAAAGTAAAAGCCAATATGAATGACGTCATCAGTCGCTACAACAAGCCTGTTGTCTTGGTCGAAACGTCTTTCCCGTTTACCACTGAGAATGGTGATTCGTTAGGTAATAGCTACTCCGAGGCGGGGCCGATTGAGGGCTACAGTGTGTCAATTGAGGGCCAGGCGCAATACCTGGCTGACATCATGACGCTGTTGAATGAACTGCCTAACGAACTAGGTTTAGGGATTTATTACTGGGAACCCGCATGGTTACCAATCGATGGGGCAACCTGGTCAACAGGCGCTGGCATGGACTATAGCGGGGACAAATGGGACATGGGCAATTCATGGGAGAACCAAGCACTGTTTGATTTTGAAGGTAACGCACTACCGTCATTGAAAGTATTTAAAGGTCAATAATGAACAATAAAAAACA
>NZ_JAWOVY010000681.1:0-544 GCF_033340155.1 Vibrio sp. 1562 | reverse complement strand
CACACCGTAATCTGGAAAGCATGATCGAAGAGGGCACGTTCCGTGAAGATTTGTTCTATCGTTTGAACGTTTTCCCAATCGAAATGCCAGCGCTAAAAGAGCGTAAGCAAGATATCCCATTGTTATTACAAGAGCTGATGACACGTCTGGAAGCCGAAGGCGGCCAGCCAATCTGTTTCACGCCGCGTGCGATCAACTCTTTGATGGAACACCACTGGCCGGGTAACGTGCGCGAGTTAGCTAACCTTGTTGAGCGCATGATCATTTTGTACCCAAACAGTCTGGTTGATGTGAACCATCTTCCGACGAAATATCGCTACAGTGATATTCCAGAGTTCCAACCTGAAGGTAATCCGTTCACTTCGATTGAAGAGCAAGAACGCGATGTGTTCCAAGACATCTTCTCGGAAGATTTCAGCTTTGATGAGCAAAGCGATCTGGATCACAACATGAATGCGCCTCAAGCGTTGCCACCAGAAGGGGTGAACTTAAAAGAGCTGTTGGCAGATTTGGAAGTCAACATGATCAGCCAAGCGTTAGAAGC
>NZ_JAWOVY010000680.1:0-544 GCF_033340155.1 Vibrio sp. 1562 | reverse complement strand
GTGTGGTGACCGATAAGATCGGACAACTCCAATCGACCGTGCGCAGTAATTTGCTGAACAGGCCAATTCAATCGAGAAGCAACTTGGCAAATTAGCGAGGTCTTACCGCATCCAGTGGGGCCTGTAATATACAAACCGTCACCGTCTGGGTGAGACAAGAACGCCAATACGTCACGTAAGTCTTCTTTTCTAAAAACATACTCGTCCTTGCGAACGGGAATGTTTGGATGGGTAGTGTCGGCACTAAATCCTTCCAGAACGAAAGCATCAGGAGCCGGGACATTAAACGCTTGATTCACTTGAACCAAAAATGGGGATTGTTCTGTCATGGTAAACCTCATTAGTTTTAACGAGGCCCCATGCCCCAACAGGGAATGAAGTCCCCGTCGGGTGGTGTGTTGATTGTGGTATGGCTGTGTATGTAAGAGTTCAGCTCGCTCTATCATTCGTACCCAGCATTGGCTACGAGTGAAACTGCTTTCTGATGCACTCGATGTAAGCGCATGAGAAAGGAGCCGAAATCGGCTCCAAGTGAACGTTAAAA
>NZ_JAWOVY010000679.1:0-545 GCF_033340155.1 Vibrio sp. 1562 | reverse complement strand
TTGGGTATTTTTTTATCTGTTTTTTGCAACCTCTAAAAGTGATGTGAGATGTGTCCTTTTCTAAACCTTACTTTCATCATTATCACAATGTTCTTCTGCGCGGTTTTTCTCTAGTGATATTAGTGATGACGTGCAGATTCCTGTATCTTCAAATGCTCAGCACAAAACCTTAACTTCTTACATTCACAAAGATAAGCAAAGCATGACGATTACCGCGACACAAACCCGTTTCTGCCATCAAACTTGGCAGTTGGACGCTCAGATTCAACTCGTTCAAAACCACAATGAAGTGACCTACGTAGTCACCGACGTGACTCCGTTTCATCCCGTTAGCCATATCTGGCCTGATCATCCCGCGGATAAAGGCATCTTAGTATTTAATGATCAACAACTTGAAGTGATTGATTGTCAAGTTGGTGCCATTGAAGTGGCAACCGGAGAGCTATTTGTTGGAGCGGCAATCCCTGTAAAGCGCGATACAGAAGGCTGGTTATTTGTTGTCGTACATGTATTGCCATTGAAGTGGCAACCGGAGAGCTATTTGT
>NZ_JAWOVY010000678.1:0-545 GCF_033340155.1 Vibrio sp. 1562 | reverse complement strand
ATGAAGAAGGTCACATTAACGTTTGTCGGAGAAGGTTCGGAGCGTATTGCGGATAAATTCTATTCTTGGCTTGCTGATGGTGGATTAGAAGACAGCCTAATTGAGACTCTATCGGACAGAGAAGTGTCGGTGGTCGGTATTAGTGATATGGATAACGAAACGCGCGATGTGGTGATTACGACAGAAATGAATTAACGCGTTGTGCGCGGTCAAAACCAAAAGAATGCAATAAAACAAAGCCCTTCGTCGGAAGGGCTTTGTGCGTTTAACTCATCTTCGTTTATAGAGTGGATTTAATGATGAACCAGCGTTAAACCGCTTGGTAAAGCATCACCGAAGACACGTTTTGACTCGCTTTCTGAAAGCTCTTTCACTTCTTCAACCAGCGATACCCACGACTCAGGTACTTTGCTCTGTTTGAGTTTTGTTAGAACTTGTTCCCGGTAGTCGTCAGAAATATCGAATAATCGGTCACCCGTCTTACGACAAATCATTACGGCTGCGAAAGCGATCATTGGTTCTTTCAGCCAATTTTGTTCCAAAAG
>NZ_JAWOVY010000677.1:0-546 GCF_033340155.1 Vibrio sp. 1562 | reverse complement strand
AACGTCGGTGATCTCAAAAAACACAGACTCAGGCAGGTCAATGAATGTACGGTATTGAGTCTTAGGACAAATTAAAATATGCCCAAAGTTGATTGGATCATGATCTGCAAAAGCTATAACTTGGTCAGATTCGTACACGATGACCGAGTCAATTTCACGATTACCAATTTGTTCGACTATCGTAGCCATCTGAACTCCTATCAAAGTATGCTAACGCCCAGTTAAGGGGTGAAGCACGCAATACCGATGTTACTGCATGGCACTTCAACACCGAAACCACCGCATACCAAAAATGCCACGCGTGCTGAATCCCTCTTGAACTGTTTGTTATGTTTGTAGCCTAGTGTGATACCAAAGCTTTCAGCATACCCAACTGCTCATCAGAATTGAAAACTCCGTGCTCTAAAGCAGATGTAAATAACGGAACCCAATCTACAGCGTTTAGGTCAGCGGGACGCATAGCTTGTCTTCCATCTTTCCACCAAGCTAGACGAATCTCTTCTTGACCACCTTTAACAAAAATTCGCTCCAAACAAATTGAATTGT
>NZ_JAWOVY010000676.1:0-546 GCF_033340155.1 Vibrio sp. 1562 | reverse complement strand
AATGACACGGTGCCTCGTTACCTCGAAACGGGTAAATGGGAGCCAAAACCAACGGTTGCAACCACTTCAAATGCGATGGACGTGAGCCAACCGAACAACTGGCCGCGTATCGAAGAGCTATGCCGTGTGAAAGAGTGGGGCCTAGAGACACTAGGTAAAGGCGCAGTTTCTGATGAACAAAGCGCACAATCAGTAAAAGACTTGTACGCATTAGGCTACCTATGTGAGCCACACGGTGCGATTGCTTACCGTGTATTGGAAGAGCAACTACAAGAAGGTGAAACGGGTCTGTTCTTGTGTACTGCGCACCCAGCGAAGTTCAAAGAGGTTGTAGATGATATTCTTCAGACGGATATCGAACTGCCTGCACCACTAGCTAAACATGCTGCGATGGAGTTGTTGTCTGAAGATCTTGATGCGGATTTTGATGCACTAAAAACAGTATTACGCCGCGTTCAGTAACCAAAACTGAATATGCGATAAAAGGTGGGGCATTGTCTCCGCCTTTTTGTTTTTATAGGGCTGGTCTCGGGCAGAAATCGAACA
>NZ_JAWOVY010000675.1:0-546 GCF_033340155.1 Vibrio sp. 1562 | reverse complement strand
CGTACTTGTTCAGCCAATGTTGGCGAAATTAGCTGGCCATACTGAATGGCAAGCACCTGAGTCTATCCCTGCTACGACAAAAACTGCATTTAAGAAAGCGCCGGGCCGCACGGACTACCAACGTGGCATCTACACGCTAGAAGATGGCAAATTTGTCGTTGAAACCACTGGCAACCAAAGTTCTGGTGCCTTCCGCTCAATGAGTTTGGCAAACTGCTTTGTGGTGTTGGAACGTGAGCGTGGCCGCGTGGAAGTTGGCGAAACGGTTCAAATCCAACTGTTTAACTCAACGTTATACTAGGAACGTGCTGTGGATATTCTTTCCGATCAGGAGATGCTGCGCTATAATCGCCAGATCATTCTTCGCCAGTTCGATTTCGAAGGGCAAGAAGCGCTCAAACAAAGCTCCGTGCTTATTTTGGGTGCGGGCGGTTTAGGCTGTGCTTCTAGCCAATACCTCGCCACAGCAGGTGTCGGCCGCATTACGCTCATCGATGACGACATTGTAGAGCTCTCTAATTTGCAGCGCCAAGTATTACACCACGA
>NZ_JAWOVY010000674.1:0-547 GCF_033340155.1 Vibrio sp. 1562 | reverse complement strand
CAAATTCGATTGATTTAGGAACCCTAGATCTGCAACGAGCTGTGGGTTTTGAGGTTAGCAATGTGTTCAACACACCAATCGATAGCGAACGCTTGATCGTAGATAAGATCTATACCTCCACTGGCTTTAGCACTTTTTATCGACCACGCGTGGACCTAATGTCACAACAAGTCATCAGTGACAACTGGGTTTTAGGTCTGTCACAACACGTTATTCCTACTAGTGAAGAACAAGAAGCCTTCAAAGAGGAAGTACGTAAAAAATATACTGACGACTACATCAGTAATTGGCGCAATGCGCTGAGTGAACTAAAAGTCCAGAACTATGACAATGTCGGCGATCTAACGAACGCGATAGACTTAATCTCGGGCCCTTCTTCACCAATGACAACCGTACTGAAGCAGGTCTATGCCAACACACAATTTTCACCCGTTGGTGAAAAAAATGCTCTGATTTCAAAGCTAGACCCGAAACTCGTGGCAGCGGCAGACTCCGCATCAGACGTAGTAGAGGAAGTAGTTAAGCCTGATTACTTGTTAATGAAACG
>NZ_JAWOVY010000673.1:0-547 GCF_033340155.1 Vibrio sp. 1562 | reverse complement strand
CCTTTATTTGCTGATCTCACTCGAATCCGTTAACGAAATTTATTGCGCGGTAGCAGGTGGCCTATTGATGGGATTAGGTATGCTGATTTTGTTCCGACATCGCTCCAGCCTAGGTGGCTTTAACGTGTTGTGTTTGTTTATTCAGGACAAGTTTGGCATTTCTGTTGGCAAAAGCCAGATGGCAATCGATGCATGTATCCTGTTTGCTTCATTCTTCTTTGTCACTCCAGAGGTGATTGGCCTTTCGATTTTGGGTGCCTTTGCACTGAATGTCGTATTGGCGATGAATCACAAACCACACCGATATTCCGTTACCTACGGTTCATAAACTTTTGATGATAATTGACGCGCGATTTATAAGATTTCGCGCTTCAATAACTATATAATATTTCGCGATTTCCAAATAACTCGGTACGGTATGCGCGACTTTCTACAACAAGCCAAACAAACTCACAGTTGTATTGCGATTGGCGAGTTGGTCTACAATCCGAAAACACAGACTCTTCATCAAGACACTATCGCGATTGATCTCGAACCTCGTACCATT
>NZ_JAWOVY010000672.1:0-548 GCF_033340155.1 Vibrio sp. 1562 | reverse complement strand
GTAGAATTGAAGGCTAAAAAGCCAACAACACAAAAGAAACCGCGCCAAAGAAATAGACCAAAAGTTAGAAACCGTAAACGGTGAAATCGACGCGAGCGCTCCGCATATAGTGCCACCGGAGAGAACGTGAACGGCACGCCCGATCAAGTGTAAAGCTAGGAAACGAAACCAATAAACACTGAACTTTTTAACCTTCGGTGCCAATCCCGTACTAACGCCGCGTTAAGTGGTGAGCAACGCGGCCACCCCACCTAACCCATTGTGCCGTAAACACTAAAACTGAATCAAACCGAAAATGCCAAACGTTGGGAATCCGTCTTAAACGCTTTGTTATGTTCGTAGCTTTTGATAGGTGTAAACTATTAAAAAAACAATTCCAATAGACAAGCGTTAAAGAAAACTGTTATTATCTCAACATATCGATAGGTAAAACCTATTAACATTACTCATATAGCATGGCAAAGGGAATCATGGGATTAAGTAGCATTGTTCACATTAGCTCTATTGGTTGTGCTTGTAGTGCATGCGCTCGGCTGATTTGGATCAAT
>NZ_JAWOVY010000671.1:0-548 GCF_033340155.1 Vibrio sp. 1562 | reverse complement strand
TTTAGGCATGATGCCAAAGAGAAAACTCAGCGAAGAACCATAAGGCAGCTTAATCCCATCAAGGTCGGAACTCCCCACTTGGATTACATCGTTTTCAAGCATCACTTGGCTAACAATAAAGCGGGATTCTGGCGGGTTTGACACCAATAGTTTTGAAGCCTCCGCTTTAACTAATCCATATTTTGAGCCTAAAACAAGTTCACGTTCACCATCTTCTGTGCGTTTCACTACGCTACATATCCCAGGAATAAACTCATTATTAATCAAGCCCGATGCAGATGAATAGTGTTTAACTAACTCACCGGACAATCGGTAGTAACTCAACCCAACAGAAGATGCGAGCCACACACCTTTCGCATCACTGATCAAACACGCCGGACGAGCATTCGCAACACTCATCTCCAAGACTTGCTTGGCTTCTCCACCAGCCACTGTTTTAAACAACCCATAGGAAGAGGCAAACCACTGAGAGCCATCCGCCGCTGTCACTATATCTAGCGACTCGCCATATTTTTCCGAGAAACGATTGCAACGAATACGTTCATCAT
>NZ_JAWOVY010000670.1:0-548 GCF_033340155.1 Vibrio sp. 1562 | reverse complement strand
GTTTAGAGTCATACCACTAAATGGGCCCGACATTGAATAAGTGTCATATATCAGAGACAACAACTAACTATTGATACTGTTTATCAATCGTCACTGCAACCGGTTGACCGAATTCAACCACATCGCTTTCGCCATGCCAATCTTGGTCGCGCGTTGCAACGTTGCCATCAGAATCAGCACGTACACGCACGATAAGTTTTTCTAACGATGATAGTTTTTGCCCTTGCATCATCGCATTACCGTCATCTAGCACCACTGTTCGTGGGAACGAACCAAGTGGATAGCGAGCGGCTGCAACCGGCATTGGTGAACCATCAGCACGATGAATTGAGACAATTAACACCGCGTTAGGATCAAGCTGCGCTTCAGGTGCAACATTAATCGTTACTGCGACGCTTTTATCTGGAGAAACCACTTCACCCATTTGTTTGCGTGCATGGTCGATACTGCGTGAAAGGCTTTCGTAACGGCTATCGTCAGGACCGATCATCTGCTGCATGATGCCCCAGTATTTAATTGCTGTGGGGTAATCTTTCCGTGCAAATGCA
>NZ_JAWOVY010000669.1:0-549 GCF_033340155.1 Vibrio sp. 1562 | reverse complement strand
ATCAGGTATTTGCCGCAGAAAGTTACGCCATTTTTTCACTTAACGCTCAGTTTGACGCGTTGACCATTAATAAAGCGAGGAAGCTCTACCGAGGCAAAACCAGACTATTACAAGGCCAACGAATTGAACTCTCTGATTGGCCAGAGACGTCCGTTGAACGAACGGAGTTCTATCGCTACCTGCTTAATAAAAACTTGGCTCAAATGAATGCGCATTGGGCCAGCCTTTCGTTTTCAGGCAAGGCGCGTCCACCCAAAGTAATTGATCAACCCAGTATTGAAATCTTGTTAGCGTGGATGCGAGAACAACCTAATCGCATTGGCTATGCCCCCGTCGACTCGTTGCCGTCGGATGCTCATGTTCTTTATGTCGTCAGTTCGGAGAAATGAAATGAAGAGATCGCTCCTCGCAGTACTTATTAGCAGTGTCGCTTTTCCGAGCTTAGCAACAGTAGAACTGACCGATAACTTATCGCTTAGCGGGTTTGGCTCCATTGCTTGGGCGCAGTCCGACAACGAAACTTCATTGCTCGTGAATCGATTTATTGAT
>NZ_JAWOVY010000668.1:0-550 GCF_033340155.1 Vibrio sp. 1562 | reverse complement strand
TGTGCAGATAAGGTCACTAAGAAAGATTCTTCCATCTCACTAAACAATCGTGGCGTCTTTTGCTGAATGACTAATACACCTAATACTTGTTTGCGATGGATGATTGGAGTGGCGAGGAAAGAGTGATAAACCTGTTCACCAAGCTGCGGGAAGAATTTAAATTCAGGGTGTTTTGAAGCTTCTGCGAGGTTAAGAGGTTCTGCGCTGCGTTTAACGAGACCAACTAAACCTTCATTGAAATTAATGTGGATGCTATCGCCTTCAAAAATAAGGCCTTGAGTTGCCATCAACTCAAGGCGCTGCATTTCTTCATTAGCGAGATAGATAGTACAACACTCAGTGCGAAGGGCGGCACAAGTCTCTTTTACCAATATATCGAGAGCCAGATGCACATCATCGACTCTGGAGACTTTCTCAACTATTTCCCTTAGCTGGCTGAGCATGACTATCCTCTACGTTGTTGCTTTTTTCTTTTCCCTTTCGCTTTTCTCTCTCGAAAAGGCATGGCTAAAGATGCAAACTCTTTCATCGCTCGACGATAAACATCACG
>NZ_JAWOVY010000667.1:0-550 GCF_033340155.1 Vibrio sp. 1562 | reverse complement strand
GGTCAAAGGTTACGTGATCGAAAAATGTCACATTTTCTATTACTATCAGTGAGTTAATAACCATTTGCAGTACTTTGGCATCGTTGTTCTTCTATTCTATCTAACCACTCACGTATCTCGTTCTGCTCGCTCCTGCACCAGGGCTTTTATGGAGAGGACGCTCATAGACCACAGAAAATTTCTTCTTAAGATCGCACGTAGACCAGGATCATTTTTAAGAAATAATAATTAAAATACAACAGGTTATGATTACATCCATCTAGAAGAGGATCACTCCTAGACCATAGAAATTTGCTTTTAGAGATCGCTCGTAGACCTTAGGGGGCTGAATCGAAAGGGATTCGATGAGACTAGGACATCGTTGTTTTCCTTGACCTCTAAGTATAGATTTTTGAATCTTACCCAACGATGTTTATGATCGGTCAAAGGTTACGTGATCGCAATATATCACAATTTCCATTACTATCAGTTATTTAGTAACAATTTACAGTACTTTGGTATCGTTGTTCTTCTATCCTATCTAGTCACTCATATACCCCGTTCTGCTCGC
>NZ_JAWOVY010000666.1:0-550 GCF_033340155.1 Vibrio sp. 1562 | reverse complement strand
ACTTGCACATGTTGATGTTCCAAATTTCGCATCAAATCTGTGTTCTTCACTGCGGCATCTGGCGTCGTTTCAACATAAAGAATGATGATGCGTTCTTTGTCGTTAATCCATGTCGGAAGAGCACTAAGATCATGAACAGATTTATGTACTTGAATGTGATAGAAGCTCAACTCATTGCGCAGTTTTGTTTCTAGGTCACTGTCGTCACAGACGAGCCAGATTTGATTATTCACGGTATGTCGAGCACGAAAATGAGCTTGAGAAATCGGTGCTGTGAGTTGGAAGTAGAAACGGCTTCCGCGGCCTTTTTCAGATTCAAGTTGTATGCTTCCGCCCATGAGTTCGACAAGTTGCGTACTGATGGCAAGGCCTAAACCTGTACCTCCAAATTGGCGGGTGGTGGAATCGTCCTCCTGAGCGAATGGTGCGAAGATTCGTTTCTGTTGCTGCTCATCGATGCCGATACCTGAGTCTTGCACGGAAAACTCGATGATGGCTTCCGATTCCTTACTTTCAAGCGTGGTAATCGAAAGCTCTACACTGCCTCGTT
>NZ_JAWOVY010000665.1:0-550 GCF_033340155.1 Vibrio sp. 1562 | reverse complement strand
GATGATGATCCTCGCTTTATCAGCATCGATACCTTGCGGGTTGAGCGTGCCGCGTAGCCATATACCGTCAATCAGTGATGCTATCCCGTGAGCAACCAACTCTGCTTGCTCCGCACTTAATAGTGCTTTTAGTTCTCTTCTTAGATGGGACAACAGACGTCGTTCATTAACTCGTTGCAAACGCTTAAGTTGCTCGTCATGCATTGAGTAAGACCAGAAAGCCAGCCACGTTTTAGCCACTTTGTTTTCTGCCTGATAACCAACAAAGTTGCCGTCAATAATGGCGTTGATACGCTGATGATGAGCATCTGCTGGCAACGCACGAAGCTTCCCAGTGATTGTTGAAGAAAGCTGACGAAGGATCTCGCGCATGGTTTCTTCTAACAACCCATGCTTACCACCGAAGTAGTGATTAATTATCCCCGTTGATACTCCAGCCTCTTTACTGATCAACGAGATGCTCGCAGCATGTAAACCGACTCTGTCAATCACAGACATGGTCGCTTTTACAAGCTGCGGTTTTCTGATTTCAGGCATCCCCACCTTTGGC
>NZ_JAWOVY010000664.1:0-551 GCF_033340155.1 Vibrio sp. 1562 | reverse complement strand
GGATTTGCTCACCTTTGAATTCGACAATGACAGCCTGCGTCTGAATCTCTTTCAGCGTGTCTTGCCCATCCACTACATCTCCTTGGTGATACTCCACGTTATTGATTTTCACCCAACGACGATTGGCATCACTGGCATACATGTGCGTTTGCAAATTAAGGGCCGGAAGACGTCCTTGCCACCGCTGCGCATTGCGCTCCAAGTCATTCACCTGTGACGGTGCAGAAGTCGGTGCATCGTTTTGAGACAGCGCATTTTCCACTTTTTTGGCGAGATCTGGAGACAAGGAAGACAAGTCTAGATCATCCAATGACAAACCTAAGTCGTCACGACGATGCGTAGATGCTGTGCTCGTGACGGGAGTAGCCGTTGTCGGATCTGGAGCCTCACTCTCGTTGGCATACTCGGAGGGTTGCAAGAATGTCCCAATGTCGCGAGATAACTCGGCACTCGGCCATTCTCGTGGCAGTTGAGCAAGATCCGTTGATTCTGGATAATCTAAAACTTCAAATGGTTGTACGACTTCCGCCACCACTACCTCTGGCGTAACC
>NZ_JAWOVY010000663.1:0-551 GCF_033340155.1 Vibrio sp. 1562 | reverse complement strand
CCTGCAATTTGACGCGCGAGATCGGCGTAGTCTGTCGGAGAAGGCTCTAAACCACCTTTCAACTCTAAACCTAGCTCACTTAGGAAATCGCGGAAGCCTTGCAAGCGCAGCTCACCCGGAGATTCGTGAATACGATACAGTGCAGGCTCTTTGGCTTTTTCTACCAACGATGCCGAGGCAATGTTAGCTAAGATCATACATTCTTCGATGATCTTATGTGCATCATTACGAATCACTGGCTCAATGCTTTCAATCTTGCGCTCAGCATTAAAAATGAATTTGGTTTCGACGGTCTCAAACTCAATCGCACCACGTTGATCACGCGCTTCTTTCAACACTTTGTACATCGCGTGCAACTCTTCAAGATGCGACACGAGTGGCTGGTAGCGTTCACGCAGTTCTTCATCACCTTCAAGAATCGCGCTCACTTTGCTGTATGTGAGGCGAGCGTGGGAATTCATTACCGCTTCGTAGTGCTTGTAGCTTGAGAGCTTACCGCTTTCAGAAATGGTCATCTCACACACCATACACAAGCGATCCACTTGCGGGTC
>NZ_JAWOVY010000662.1:0-552 GCF_033340155.1 Vibrio sp. 1562 | reverse complement strand
AGCACTTGTTCGAGGCGTTGAGGATCGGCCGAAACGGCTTTCAGGTCGGCGGGTACTTGGTTGATGATGCGAATGGGCTTATTGCCTAGCAGATGATTAGAAAGCTCAAGCACCAAGCGTGTTGCACTGGCTAAGCTTACTGCCGATTTTTGGATATCCATGCTGCCATAGCGCATTTTGTGGTAATCCAATAAATCGTCTACGAGGTTAGCTAAGCGTTGACCACTCTTGATGATGATATCAAGTTGGTATTTTTGACTGGCGGGAATGACTCCATTTGCTCCTGACACGAGGGTTTCTGCAATCCCAACCATGCCATGTAGCGGTGTACGCAATTCGTGCGAGGTTGTTGCGAGGAACTCATCTTTCAGTTTATCAGCCAGTTGCAACTCATCATTTTGCTTCTGAATCAGCTTGATGTTGCTTTCAAGTTCTTCGTTTTGCTGTTTGATGGTTTGGATTTTTTCTCGAATCGAGCGCTGCATACGTTCGAAGCTGATAGCCAAGCGACCGATTTCATCTTTACGTTCGGTATTGAATGTCGTTTCGTCG
>NZ_JAWOVY010000661.1:0-552 GCF_033340155.1 Vibrio sp. 1562 | reverse complement strand
ACTCCAATGCTGTCGATGGTGCGCTATCTTGCAGACCACAATCAACTGAATGACGTGGTGTTTTACCATCAATGCCGTACTGAGCACGATATTCCATGTCGCTCAGAGTTAGAGCAATTAAAACGCGAACATTCAGGGCTGGAAGTGAAAATCTGTTTAACGCAACCAGCGGTGGATTGGTTTGGTCTTAAAGGGCGTTTAAGTCTGTCTCATATCAAGCAAATCAAAGACGTTGAACAACGACAAGTGTTTGTTTGTGGGCCTGATGGTTTCATGCAAAAAGCCAAAAACTTATTGTTGAAGAAAGGTTTGCCAGAGGCACATTATCATCAAGAAGCCTTTGGTGTTTCTGCTGTGGAAGCAAGACCAGAAAAAGAGGTTGAGATTGAATTCAATGGCTTGAAGATCCAAGGCAACAATCAAAAAACGCTTTTGGATCAGATTGAAGATGCAGGGCAAGTAGTGAGTAATAGCTGCCGTGCTGGCTTGTGCGGTGCGTGTAAGGTACAGCTCACATCAGGACAAGTTCATCACCCAGATGTACCAGCCTTG
>NZ_JAWOVY010000660.1:0-553 GCF_033340155.1 Vibrio sp. 1562 | reverse complement strand
GGCTTAAGCTGTGCTTCAGCAGCTTTAGGTTGGATGGTGGTTGTTGGTAGTGTTGGTGCGATTCCAATTTCGGGAGGCACGAGTGCTGCCGTTACTTATTTGGGATACAGTGCGGCGGCGGCCTCTACAGTCCAATGTATGGTGGGCATAGGCAGGAGTGGAGCTGAGGGTTTTGCTCCTGATAAGCTAGATGAACTGGACTCGCAAGCTTGGTATCAAAATACATCTAAAGCCCTCGATTACATATCTCTGGTAGGTGTTGGGGCATCAGGCACAGCCACAATAAAAGCCATAAGTAATCTACAGAAGAGCTCAGGAAAAAGCTTAAGTGAAGTTTTAAAGGGCTTAAATCGACACGAACGAGCAAGGCTCACTAAAGAAATTTCGAAACAAAACATCCCAAACTTATCTTCAAAAGCCTATAAACAACTAGTACGTTCAGGAAGCGTAAAACGAAGGTTCTCTTCACAAGACATAAGCAATGCCATCCAACTTCAACTAAAAGATGCCATTGGTGCAACTATCAGTTTCGTGGGTAGTGCAACCTCCGGCA
>NZ_JAWOVY010000659.1:0-553 GCF_033340155.1 Vibrio sp. 1562 | reverse complement strand
CAACGATGCTCAGCCCTAACCCCGTACCGCCATATTTGCGTGTAATGCTGTCATCCGCTTGAACAAACGGGTTGAGAATGCCTTCGAGTTGGCCATCCGTCATGCCAATGCCCGTATCTGCAACTTTCAAAATAAGCTGCTTTTCGTGCAGGATGACACTGATTCCGATCTCGCCTTCTGCTGTGAATTTCACGGCATTTGAGAGCAGATTGGTGGTGATTTGCACTAATCTCAGTGCATCGATTTCAATGAACGCATCCGAAAACGGCTTGATCGTAACTTTGTAATCCAAACCTTTCGCAAGCGCTCTTGGCTCAAAGCTTCTAAACACATCGCACAAGGTTTTGAGTAAGTCAGTTTTAGCGGGAGCAACGGTTAACTGGCCTGCTTCCAGCTTTGAGTAATCCAACACTTCGTCTACTAGCACATTCAAATGATTGAGTGACAGCATGGCCTGAGCGATCAACTCGCGATTTGAATCGGCCGTCACTTGGCGATTCAGCAAATCGAGGATGCCGTGCGCCGCCGATAATGGTGTTCTTAACTCGTGACT
>NZ_JAWOVY010000658.1:0-553 GCF_033340155.1 Vibrio sp. 1562 | reverse complement strand
CGTCATTCACACGAATGGTGACTGCTCGCTTGTTCTCAGGAATTAAGGCCGCAAGCGTTGCGCCCTCTCCAGGTTGAGCAAGACGATTGGGATTGACCAACTCGCCCGCGTAAATGGTGTTTGCAACGATACGTCCCAAAGCTTGCTCAGGCACTTTGAGTGTTTCGTCGTCTATCCAGTCCACTTCCATTAACTTGGTGGTTAAATGCTTTTCATCCAAAATGGTGCCTGGCTCCAGCTCCATCGTAGCAACTACAACAGGGTGACGTTCCACCTCTTCGAGCTCTACTGTTGGCTGGTTTCTGCCGTCCATCCATTGTTTGGCAATTAATACGGCAGCAAGGCCGAAAACAATGGAGAGCAGCAATAACATGATGACTTGAGTCCGACTCATAATTTAAATCTCCCTATTCATCCACTGTGAAGTACAGTCCCCAGGCACGAGTTAATATGTCTGACGAGACGATCTTCTCTTTCCCTTCGAACACCAAAATATCTCGGCTAATGCCCAATAAATCTTTTGGTAAGCAAGGGAAGTAAGCGACATCATTGT
>NZ_JAWOVY010000657.1:0-553 GCF_033340155.1 Vibrio sp. 1562 | reverse complement strand
ATCTTGAGCTCACTACCACGGCTACCCGGTAAAACTGCTAACCATTTTTTGTCTTGTTCAAGTCCTAGCAGATCTCGCGCAGGCGCTTGCTCAGATTGCAAAGGGATAGAGTCCGCTAAGGTGTGGCCGATAAACTCACAAGGCACTTTAAATTTATCGTAAAACGCCTTTTCAAACGGTAGAAAAGCCAGTACCAGGTTGGTCGCTGCCTCGATTTTGAAGATACGCTTTTGACGCCACGCCCATACTGAAGGGCTCACGTAGTGCACGGTTTTAATGCCTGCTTGCTTTAAATCTAACTCTAGACGCAAGTTAAAATCTGGCGCATCAATACCGACAAAAACATCTGGCGGGTTCTGGGTGAAGTACTTAACAAGCTCAGCTTTTACTTTTAATAAACGAGGTAATCGTCCAAGCACTTCAACTAAGCCCATTACAGCTAACTCTTCCATATCAAAAAGAGATTCACAGCCTTGCGCGATCATTTTTGGCCCACCGATGCCAACGAACTCTGTATTCGGGTATCGCTCTTTCACTGCCTTGATAAAGCCTT
>NZ_JAWOVY010000656.1:0-554 GCF_033340155.1 Vibrio sp. 1562 | reverse complement strand
TTCTGCGTGCCCAGGGTTGAGGTTGCGCACATTGGTATCACAAATCGTTACCCATTCTTGATTACGCTCGTTTGGCAGCTTAAATCGCGCTGTAGCGTTCGTTTGGTTGATGAGGTAAACCAACTCTTGCCCGTCTTTACCAATGCCTAAGTGAAGCGCTACGGAGCTTAATCGGTTCCAGTCGTCGTGTTCCATTAATCGGCCATCGGTTCGACGCCAGAAAATGCGGTTGTTGTTGCGATTTTCGCCGCTGAAAGCACGGATGAAAGGCACCATGTATTGGTGACGGTTTGCGACCATTTGCGCCATCCAAGTTTTGAAGTGCGCTTTGCGCTCCGTCTCGCTCCAGTTGATCCAACTGGTTTTATTGTCTTGGCAGTAGGCGTTATTGTTGCCACCTTGCGAGTGTGACAATACATCGGCGGTCAAAATGTGCGGAATACCAAACGCAAAGAGCAAGCTCGCAATCAGGGTGCGTTTTTGCTTCTCACGCGTGGCGATGATCATGATGTTGTCCGTCTCGCCTTCTACGCCGTAGTTTTCTGAGCGGTTGT
>NZ_JAWOVY010000655.1:0-555 GCF_033340155.1 Vibrio sp. 1562 | reverse complement strand
GGCCGGAGTTGGCTGAGTATGCAGAAAAGCTGCAAAAGCACTACCCTGCTGCCGTACCTGAGTGTCACCGAATTGTGCTTGAAGATGGCGCAATTACACTCGACCTTTGGTTTGGCGACATCAAAGACTGCATGCCCCAAGTCCCATACAACGAACAAGGTTTGATTGACGCTTGGTTTTTAGATGGATTCGCACCAAGTAAAAACCCAGAAATGTGGAACCAAAATCTGTTCAACAACATGGCTAAGTTGGCCAAGCAAGACTGTACAGTTGCCACTTTTACCGCGGCGGGCTTTGTGCGTCGAGGATTGAACGAAGCTGGCTTTGCAATGAAAAAAGTCAAAGGCTTTGGCACCAAGCGTGAAATGATCGCAGGTTCGATGGAACAACGCGAAAAGCAATCGAACCATCTTGCGTGGTTCAATCGCACGGCGTCCAGCAATCTTGATTCGATTGCCATAATCGGAGGCGGTATTGCCAGCGCGGCGTTAGCGAAAACGTTGGTTCGTCGTGGCCAAAACGTCACGCTTTACTGCAAAGACACTCAACCAGCCG
>NZ_JAWOVY010000654.1:0-555 GCF_033340155.1 Vibrio sp. 1562 | reverse complement strand
CCAACAGAGATATTGTCTAACAAGAAATATTCCGCGCCGACGCCATACATGTAAGACACGCCATCATCTTTGCTGACCGAGCTTAATCCGCCATTGTAATCGACATTGAATGCATTAATGCCGCCTTTGGCATACACATGTAGCGGACCAAAATCTATGCTTGGTTTCGCCGCTAAATAGAACGAAGTGAAATCCGCATCCCCTTTGTTGCCACCGAAAGACAAGTCGACTTTACCGTGGTTGAAATAGCCGACTTCGATACCGATTAATGGCAGAATCCCCGTTCCGACATGCACGCCATACGTTGTGTCGTTTTCGCCATCAATATCTGATTGACCAATTTGGCCGCCTGCATAAATCCATGAGTCAGCAAGCACTGATGTTGAACACAACGCCAAAGCCAATAACGAGAGTTTTGTTTTCATAGTTATACCTTCCTGTTCGATTCCTGAACGGAACATTACGCATACATGCGCACCTACTCGTCACTATATATTGGAAGGTATGGCGAATTTAAGATCAAAAAGTGAATAATTTATGTTCAGTTTTTGTTTG
>NZ_JAWOVY010000653.1:0-555 GCF_033340155.1 Vibrio sp. 1562 | reverse complement strand
CTCAACGTCCAACACTTTGTAGTGTTTACCTTCTTCAAATTGAGCAGCGTGAGCGCTGAAAGCCAGTAAAAGTGTGCTGCATAGTGCAAGTAATTTCTTCATTGTTTGTTTTCCTTCGGGCACAACAGTGCCGTTTTAAATATAGCTAAGAGCCAGCTAGTGCTGGAGATAAATAAAGAAGAAATCAAACAATCGGAGGTCGGTAAGGCTTATAAACCACAACCACGGCTTTTTCAGTAGGAAGCTTATCAATGAGCGCCAAGCTGTAAGGCAGTAGCATCAATCCATTTTGCGACAAAGTCGTGGGAATTTTCACAATGCAAGAAGAGCTGCAACTGGTGTGCGACTTTTGCCCTTTTTCCATCATGTGTTCTTTGTGGTGCGGCTCAACACAATCTGTATTTACGCCGAGTTTTTCTTGAAGTGCAGTTTGCTGCATGGGAAAGCTTTGTGCTTCTATTGATGCTGTCGATGCTTGAACGCTCGATGAAACACTGGTTAGCAGCATAGCCACCAAACAAACCAGAGTAGTCATCAATGTACGATTCAACTTCA
>NZ_JAWOVY010000652.1:0-556 GCF_033340155.1 Vibrio sp. 1562 | reverse complement strand
AATGGTGTTCTGGGTTGCAGGTTTTACCGACTGGTTAGATGGCATGCTAGCTCGTAAACTTGGCCAAACTTCAAGGTTTGGTGCGTTTATCGATCCTGTCGCTGATAAAGTACTGGTTGCGACAGCGTTGATTTTGATTACAGAGCACTACCACACCATTTGGGTAACTATCCCTGCTGTAACCATGATTGCGCGAGAGATTATCATCTCTGCATTGCGTGAATGGATGGCTGAAATCGGTAAACGCGCAAGTGTCGCTGTATCCTGGGTTGGTAAAGTAAAAACAGTTTCTCAGATGTTTGCATTATGGGTTCTGATTTGGCGCTATGACGAATGGATGGTTTGGCTAGGCTTTGCCGCTCTGTACGTCGCTACATTCCTAACGTATTGGTCGATGGTTCAGTATCTTGCAGCAGCAAAAGATGATTTGCTGAACGAAGAACATCACTAAACGAGATTAAGAAAGCAGGTCGCTATGCCTGCTTTTTTTGTGCATTTCGAATGACTTTCTAAAAATAGAAATGTGATCTTAATCTTGTTTTTTGTTCAGTCGGTG
>NZ_JAWOVY010000651.1:0-556 GCF_033340155.1 Vibrio sp. 1562 | reverse complement strand
CCAGTCCCGTAAGCGCTCAGAACCACAAACACTCACCGCAGGCAAAACGTTATTGCCACTTCGTGTTTACAAAACCTAGCTGAAGCGTTACTTGCGATGACTAAACTGTACATCTAATAAATTCGAGATACACCCATGGCACGCTACGTAGGTCGATTTGCCCCATCCCCTTCTGGCCCATTACACTTTGGCTCATTGATTGCTGCGCTTGGCAGTTATTTTCAAGCCAAAGCAAACAACGGAATTTGGTTAGTACGCATTGAAGATCTTGATCCACCAAGAGAAATGCCCGGCGCTTCGCAACTGATTCTAGAAGCGCTTAAAGCTTACCAGTTGCATTGGGATGGAGAAGTGGTGTATCAAAGCGAGCGTCATGACCTTTACCAAGCACAGATCGATGCTTGGCTCGACAACGGTGACGCCTATTATTGCCAATGCACTCGCAAGCAAATTAAAGAGCACGGTGGCTTTTATCCGGGAACTTGCCGAGATAAAAACTTGAAAGAAGGCGCGATTCGCCTAAAAATGACCAAACCCGTCGCCCGCTTCCTCGATC
>NZ_JAWOVY010000650.1:0-556 GCF_033340155.1 Vibrio sp. 1562 | reverse complement strand
TTTCGTATGCTATTCAAGCCTTGCATAAAGAAGACATTGAGCTCGCGCGAAAGGTTGTGCGTGACGATCATAAAGTGAATGCGATGGAAGTATCGATTGATGACGCGTGTACTCGAATCATCGCCAAACGTCAGCCGACCGCGAAAGATTTGCGCTTGATTATGGCGATCATCAAGACCATTACTGATCTTGAACGCATTGGGGATGTCGCGACACGCATTGCTTATGTCGCTATCGAAAGCCCGTCATCGAAAGAACGCCAATTCCAAGTTTCATTAGAACCTCTCTGCCGTCAGGCGATTCAAATGTTGCATCAGGTTTTGGATGCATTCGCTCGTATGGATGTTGAAGCCGCAGCAGAGGTTCACAAACTCGATGATAAGCTGGATGCCGAATACGAAGCGGTGATCCGTCAGCTCATGACTTACATGATGGAAGACCCAAAAAATATTCCGCATATTCTTCAGGTGATGTGGTCTGCTCGCGCTATTGAACGAGTAGGGGATCGTTGCCAAAACATTTGTGAATACATTATTTACTTTGTGAAAGGTAAGGA
>NZ_JAWOVY010000649.1:0-557 GCF_033340155.1 Vibrio sp. 1562 | reverse complement strand
TCCTCAGCGCGCTTTCTCTGGTTTGTTTCTCAGCATGCGTTTTGCAGTGGTTTTCCAAGGGTTTATCTTCTTGATGATGGTGCCATTGAGCATTCCTTTAGCGGCGTTATTTTCACAAGAAGAAACTGTGAAGAATCTGCTTTGGCACTATCTACTCGTGGTTCCATTTAGCTATGGTTTCCAAGGTATTGTGATGATGTTGGTGAGTGGGCTGAATGCGATGCACAAGCCGCTACGCGCTTTCCAATGGAGCTTCATGCGCCTGTTTGTGTTTACGCTGCCTGCTGCATGGGTTGGCAGCCAAGTGTACAGCATTGAAGGCTTGTTCATCGGTATTGCGCTGGGCAACACACTAGGTGGGCTGCTGGGTTACATGTTCGCGTTGCGCGAACGTAAATTGACGCTGATTGAACAAAACAGCGCTTCGTAAGATTCTACCCGATACATCAGCTTCCTTTCGCTGATACTCAAATACAAAAAAACCGCGGAAAGCCGCGGTTTTTCTTTATCTATTTCAAGCTTGCTTAGAACAGTTCTTCAGCAACTTTGTATAGATC
>NZ_JAWOVY010000648.1:0-557 GCF_033340155.1 Vibrio sp. 1562 | reverse complement strand
AGAGTGAATATGCGTTAGAAAAGCTAGCTCGTATGGATGTCAATCAAGCTCAAAAAGCGTATGCGCAAGTCGTGAAAGGACAAAAGTTCTCAGCAGAAAAAGCCCAAGCACTTGCGGACTACATTGCGATTCGTCTGATTCGTACTGAATCCGATTCACTAGCCAAATGGCGAGATGATAAGACGAAAACCAGTAAAAATGTCGCTTTGATCGAAAATCGTATCCGTCTAGCAATTCAAAATGCAGATTGGAAAGGTGTTCAACAGTGGGTTGCCGTACTCAACAAAGATGAGCAAGCCTCGCTTCGCTGGCAATATTGGTTAGGTCGAAGTGAGATTGCGCTGGGTGATGATATTGCAGGCAAACAGCGATTGGCGACCTTAGTTGGTCAGCGCAATTTCTACAGCGTAGCTGCGGCGAATGCGATTGGTCAGTCAATCAAATATCCATCTCATCGTATTAAGCTCGATACTAAGGTTATTAACCCGTATCAAAACTCTCTCACTCGTATTGAAGAGTTGATTGCGACAGATAAAATTGCGGCAGCGAAAAGTGAG
>NZ_JAWOVY010000647.1:0-558 GCF_033340155.1 Vibrio sp. 1562 | reverse complement strand
ACTGAAACGTTCAAGCCGTGTTGGTCGCAAATCTGACGTAGTGTCTCTGCCATTGGATCGCGAACATCAATGTCGTTGCCTTGCTCGTCCACGCCGGATACGTAGCGCATCCAACCTGCAATCGCCGTTGCCAACCATGAGAAGTTAGAGCCTTGAGCAAGGTGGAATCGTAAGCTGCCACCCATGCGTTGTGGGATCTTCTGGCTGCCGTCCATCGCGATTTGCCATGTTCTGTGCTTTAAGCTTGGGTTAGTGAAGCGCTCGATAAGCAGTTTAGCGTAGCCTTCTAAATCGGTGCCTTCTGGCATGGTCAGCGAAGGGGCTTGTGCTTGCATCATCATGTCGAATGCCGCTTTGCGGTAGCCTTCATCTGTCATGGTGTCAGAGATGTGCGCGTAACCGCCAAGGTAACCTAGGTAGGCTAAGAACGAGTGGCTACCATTTAGCATGCGAAGCTTCATTTCTTCGTAAGGCACAACGTCGGCAACAAATTCTGCGCCAGCCACATTCCAATCTGGACGACCAGCCACGAAGTTGTCCTCGATAACCCATTGACGG
>NZ_JAWOVY010000646.1:0-558 GCF_033340155.1 Vibrio sp. 1562 | reverse complement strand
GACTCATTTTTTAAGTAAAAAGAAAGCCCAACATTAATCGTTGGGCTTTCTTTTTGGTATCCGATTGTTATCGCTAATTCGGCAGTCTGTTACGCTGCCTTAACGAACTTTGCTAGGAACGCATCCTTACGCTCATTAAAGCGGTGTACAAGGTCGTCAACGGCTTCTTGATCGTATGGCTTCAAACCACTCGCTACCATGCGTTTAATACCTTTACCGACCACTTCACCGTCTTCTTTGAATGCGAAGTTCAAAGTCACCACGCCGCGCTTACCATCTACATCAAACGTCGCACCAGTGAAATCCACTTCAGGATGTGTAAGGTCTAAGCGTGAAAATTCCACTTCCATGCTTTCATAAATAACCAGTGGACGCTGACAGTTGATCATCATTTGCTTCTCTTCCATAAGAGGAACCATGATGTGCGGGAAGTTCATGCCGGAAAACTGCACGTAATTCGTTACCACGTGCTCAATAAAAGCCGGGTTGTGATTGGTTTCGCCTTCACGAGACATGTGCAAGTATTCTTTGCCTGCCTCATCTACGACTGCGCTTTCT
>NZ_JAWOVY010000645.1:0-558 GCF_033340155.1 Vibrio sp. 1562 | reverse complement strand
AAGCGTCAGAAGCAAAAAGCAAAAGAACCAGCATTACCTGCGAAAGCAGAAGATGGCAGCGAGCCGATTTCTCAACGTGAGTTGTCGTGGGATGACGTTCAACCTGTTGATATTATTGGTTTAGAAGTGGGGTATCGATTAATCCCGCTGGTGGATCGTGACCAAGGCGGAGAGTTATTAGAGCGCGTCAAAGGCGTTCGTAAAAAGCTCTCACAAGATTTTGGTTTCTTGATCCCAGCTGTACACATTCGCGACAACCTTGAGCTGACGCCAAACAGCTACAGAATTACCCTGATGGGCGTTGCGGTGGGTGAACCGGAAATTCGCCCAGACCAAGAATTGGCGATTAACCCTGGTCAGGTTTACGGCATGATTGATGGCGAACCGACCATGGACCCGGCATTCGGCCTAGAAGCCGTGTGGATTCGTGAAGAGCAGCGCGAGCACGCTCAGGCTCTCGGTTATACCGTGGTGGATTCATCGACGGTATTGGCAACGCATCTAAGTCAGTTATTAACCAACAACGCATCGCAGTTGATTGGTCATGAAGAAGTACAG
>NZ_JAWOVY010000644.1:0-558 GCF_033340155.1 Vibrio sp. 1562 | reverse complement strand
CGGTACTCGACGCATGCTGTGCCCTTCTCGCGCACCACGGTCGTCCGGAGCCTCTGCGATGTAGCGGCAACAAAGCTTCATATCGATATTATCGATCGCTTGTTCTGTCGCGCCACCATAAACGTGAATAGAAACATCCACACTTTGACCGGGATAAAGCACATCCTGATTTAGAATCGAATCTACCTTAGCGCTGCCGATCCCAAAGCTCGCAAGTGTCTTCTTCAAAAATGACATATGCACCTCCTTTGTCGAGATCTCATACTACTACTGCTGATCATGGGATCAAAACAAATTTTTGCGTCGATCCGAGCGACAAAATAACAAAATCGAGAGAATTCAATTGCTCAACTATCGACCAATTATAACAAGGGTGCTAACCTATACATGATATGCATGCATATCGGTATTCCTGACTCATTTATTGGACTGGCGAAAGCCAAAAGAGCCACCCTTCAAGCAGTTGAAGCTCAACTCATAATGAATCAGGCCATTACATCGGCAATGGATATGCCTGGCAGTTAGGTAATCGAATGCGCCCAACTACAGTCAGGTTCG
>NZ_JAWOVY010000643.1:0-558 GCF_033340155.1 Vibrio sp. 1562 | reverse complement strand
TCTTTTTTCCGATTCTGGACTCGGTAGATCTTTGATTTACCGAATTAAAAAAGCGAGCTCATGGCTCGCTTTTTTTCTATCTGGTTTGCTACGTAATACTTAGCCTACATACCTAACGCGTATTTCAATACTTGTGCTTTGATCGGCCCTGAATTTTCAGCCAGCTTTAATGCTGCATTGCGTGCAAACTTCAAAGGCCCCAAATCATTGCTAAAGCCTTTGTAGAAAAAATCCATACCGGTCTGCATTAGAAGATTGTCCGGGCGACGAGTACGCTCATATTTTGCTAATAGAGCATCCGTTAACTCATCTTGCCCTTGTGTCACTGATAGCAATACATCAACGTCTTTAAAGCCTAAATTCACGCCCTGCCCCGCTAATGGATTGATTGTATGCGCTGAATCACCAACTAGCACACAACCTCTATACGAATAGGACTGCGCGTGTCGACGTGTCAAAGGGAAAGAACCAAACTGCAGAACTTCGATATCTCCAAGCTCTTTAGGAAAGTGACGCACGATCTCTTCTCTTAATTGAGGTTTGGTCATAGCGCAAAGC
>NZ_JAWOVY010000642.1:0-558 GCF_033340155.1 Vibrio sp. 1562 | reverse complement strand
CTAAACCTAAAGTAAGAGGTTTCATTTTCATGTCGAGATACTTAAGTTGGGTATGTAAAAGCGTGCTCACGCCTTACGAATAATTCGATAAACCGTTGCAGTTAAGAAGAAAGCAGCGGAAACAATGATGATCGACGCGCCCGATGGCACCGGTAAGTCGAGCTCCATTGGCAATATGGTGCCAACCAAGCAAGCAACCGTCGCAAGCAGAGAAGAAAGCAATACAAAGCTTCCCATTCGCTTGGTGAGCAACCGAGCTGTCGCACCAGGGATCAATAACAGCGCACCCACTAACACGGCACCAATGATCTTCACTGCGGCGATCGTCACTAAAGTGATCATCATGACGAATAGGTAATCGTAAAAGCTGGTATTGAAGCCACGCACGCGAGCAATATCTGGGCTGATACACGTGAGCAAAATGCGATTAAATGTCGGAATCAGCAGCAGCAGGATGATCAAGCAGCTCACTGCAAGCAACGTGATGTCTCTATCGGTCACCGTCAAAATCGAACCGAACAGTACGTTTTCTAGCATGTGTATGTTGATCTTACGTGC
>NZ_JAWOVY010000641.1:0-559 GCF_033340155.1 Vibrio sp. 1562 | reverse complement strand
TGCTGCGGGCATGAGCATTGATGATGCCGTCATCGGGGTAACGCAAGGAGCACTAGATGCGTTTAGCCGTGACGAACTTCAAGGTGTAATTGCCCATGAGTTCAGCCACATCTTAAATGGTGATATGCGGTTGAATACTCGTCTGATTGGTGCGTTATTTGGCATTACCTGCATTGCTCATTTTGGTCATCTGATCTTGGATAACTCGAACAGCACTCGTCACGTATCACGCAGTTCTTCTGATTCAAACAAAGGCTTCGCTGTCATCATACTGATTGCGATTGTCTGCTTGGTGCTGGGTTGGTTAGGAACCTTGTTCGGCAACATGATCAAAGCAGCCATTTCGCGCCAACGCGAGTTTTTAGCTGACGCCAGTGCCGTGCAGTTCACTCGCAACGATCAAGGGATTGCGGGAGCGTTAAAGAAGATTGGCAGCAACGTTCAAGGCTCTACCTTAAACACGAAAGCCAGTGATGAAATGAGCCACATGATGTTTGGACAGAGTAAATTGTCCGGTTTCTCTAGTTTGTTCGCGACACACCCACCACTGGACGAAAGA
>NZ_JAWOVY010000640.1:0-559 GCF_033340155.1 Vibrio sp. 1562 | reverse complement strand
TAGATTACTCTGTGTACGGCATCAACAATGCACTTGTTGTTGATAACACAGGTGTGTGGCGTGATTCTGAAGGTCTGAGCCAACACTTAGCATGTAAAGGCGCAGAGAAAGTACTACTAACGGCTCCGGGTAAAGGCGACATCAAGAACGTTGTATTCGGCGTTAACGAATCTGTGATTCAAGAAGATGACACCATCATCTCTGCAGCGAGCTGTACCACCAACGCAATCACACCAGTTCTAAAAGCATTGAACGACAAATACGGCGTACTTTCGGGCCATATTGAAACCGTTCACTCTTACACGAATGACCAAAACCTGATCGATAACTTCCACTCAGGTGACCGTCGCGGTCGCAGTGCATCTTTGAATATGGTTCTAACTTCAACTGGCGCAGCTAAAGCAGTAGCAAAAGCACTGCCAGAGCTAGCTGGTAAGCTAACAGGTAACGCAATTCGTGTACCTACGCCAAACGTATCAATGGCGGTTGCAAACCTTAACCTAGGAACAGATGTTGATCGCGACTCTCTGAACGATTACCTACGCGAAATGGCACTCAA
>NZ_JAWOVY010000639.1:0-559 GCF_033340155.1 Vibrio sp. 1562 | reverse complement strand
ATCATCATGCCGGTTTCGTTGCCTTTGAATGTCCACTCAGGCAGGCGACCTTTGCGCACGTTGCCTTTGTCATCCACCCATTCTTCTTCGGCGTAAGACAACATAGACAGAACCACGTCTGCTAGGCGGTCTGGCTCAAGAATCGAAGACAACGGTTGAACTGCGCGGTAGGTATCCCACAACGAGAAAGTGTCGTAGCGCGTGAAGTCTGCTTTGCCATCTTTGTTAGCATCGGCAGTGCGGATCGACTCTTTCAGCGTATCGATCTTGTCGCCCCAAGGTGTGTTGCCATCTGGGTAAGCGTTACGACCTTGGTGAACTTGGCGGTAGCGACCATCTAAGTCAGAGTGAATGGTTTGACCTAGGTACGAGTGGTACATCGCGGTGTAGAACGTCTGTTTGTAATCTTCGTCGCCAGAGACTTGGATCTTGCCGAGTTCGTCTTCCCATTTCTTCGTTGCCGCTTCACGTACTTGGTCGAAGTTCATGCCCGCAACTTCTGTCATGTTAAGAGAAGCGCCAGACTTGCCGTTCTCGCCGATCTCAACGTTTGATAGCG
>NZ_JAWOVY010000638.1:0-559 GCF_033340155.1 Vibrio sp. 1562 | reverse complement strand
GTAATTTGGAAAAAGCGTCCTGTTGCTTCCACAGAACCACTGTCAGCATCAGAAAAACCACTTTGCGTTGAAGCGTTGAAACGCATCATTAACGAAGGCGACGAAGCGAAAATCGAACGCTCAGTAAACGAGTACTTGAGTACCCATCGTGACCGACTAAATCCCGAAGATGTTCAAGCGGTCAAACTCGAACTCGATGCCATGAACAGAGCACGTTTTAGTCCAAATCAACAGCCATGGAGTCACAAAGCCCTGTTGGAGAAAGTGCAAAAACTGGCCAAGGCCAAACGTGACAAATCTAGCCACCAGCTAGAAAAACTATAAATAAGAATGGCAGCGCTCTAAACGCTGCCATTTTTGGTTTCTGATGTTCAGGAAGTACGTAAAAACAAACTCACGCTACAATTTGATCTTTTTGAGGGTCTTTTAACTCATATCGCTTCACGCAATTTCTCCCACTGTTTTTCGCCTGATAGAGCGCCTTGTCGGACAACTGATACAAGTGGTCGAAATTGAAGTCTTTGCCTTTGGTTTTGTAGCATGAGTACCCCACCGAAAC
>NZ_JAWOVY010000637.1:0-560 GCF_033340155.1 Vibrio sp. 1562 | reverse complement strand
CACAACAAATTCGGTAGGTTTTATGCGCCAGACGATAGCGACGTTTGAACGTCCAGTCACCAATGGCGGGCTGCCCGAAAGTCACAACGCGCTTGATGCTTTTCGGATACTTCTTTTCTATGTAATCCGCAAACACGCTACCAATTGCACCACCAGAAGAGTGGCCTGTCACCGAAATGCGCTTGCCTTGCAGAATAAGCGGGACAACGGTTGCTTCTAGCAGTTCTATCACGCTCAAACCTAAGCGGTCTTCGTTTCCACTAGGTAAACTTTCTTGGAACAATAGGTGATAAATCCCTGCGTGAATACGGTAGTTGAGACCTAATCGCCGGCAGCTTCGTGTCCACATAGCAAAGTTGAGCAACCAATCGGTAACGCTGTGAGAACCTTTAATAACGACCACGACTTCATCGCGGTTTTTGCTCCACAGTACGCGAATCATAATCTTGCCGTGTTCGTTTCGGATGACTCGCTGACCATTCGGATCGAAGCCATAACGTGTTTGTTTAAAGACTCTTGGATACGCGAGGTTGCACAGCACGGCGTAGCGTTCGTATTGG
>NZ_JAWOVY010000636.1:0-560 GCF_033340155.1 Vibrio sp. 1562 | reverse complement strand
GTTTCCAGCGCCATTGGCGCATTGAGAAGATCGAGCTTATCTGGTGCCGCTAGCATGAAGATCGCTTTCGCTTGCTCGGGTAATTGCCCTGAAACCATCAACGCTAAAAGTTGGTTCTCGGCAATCAACTTATACAAGGCAGGGGCAGACAAAGTGCCCAGAACAATATACGCCGCTGTCACAGGTAAGCCCATACCTAAAACCAACGATGCCAAAGCAATCAACACGAGCATGATGAACAAATCACCATTCGCCCAACCATTGATCATCAAAGAGAAAGTATTGCCGATGCCTGTGGTACTGATTACGTTGATCACTAAACCAATACCCACCAGCAAGACGGCGGTGGTTGCCATGTTCTTCGCGCCTTGAGACATAGCCTCGATGATCGCTTTTGGTCCCATTTTGTGCTCTTTCGAAAACCACGAAGAGACAACAACAGAAATGATGGAAAGGCCTGCCGCATAAGTGGGTGTAAAACCTTTCACGAGCAACGTCACCAGAACCACCAAAGGAATGAGGTTGTGCCAACCACTCACCAGAACTTTGATAAGCGAGTC
>NZ_JAWOVY010000635.1:0-561 GCF_033340155.1 Vibrio sp. 1562 | reverse complement strand
GCAGGGTTTGCGAGGTCTTGACCCGCGTAGCTCACGCCCGGATTTAAACGTAAACCAATTGACGCTTTGCCTTCAACGATGTGGCGGTAAGCTGCAAGTTGAGATTGCGAGTTGAAAATCATTTTGTCACAGATGTCTGCGACTTCACGTACGTCATCTTCGCTGTAACCCACACTGTAGGCGTGCGTTTCGCCACCAAACGTTTCGTAGCCAAGTTTTACTTCGAATGGGCCGGAGCTGGTTGTGCCGTCTAAGTAAGGCTTGATGATGTCAAACACACCCCAAGTAGAGAAACACTTCAGTGCTAGCACAAGCTTTACACCTGAGATTTCTTTTAGCTGTTTTGCTTTCTCTAGGTTCGCAATCAGCTTGTCTTCATTAATCATGAAGTACGGAGTTTTTAGTTCATTGTGTTGCATGTTAATACCTTGAGTCCCCTCGCCTAAACGAAGGCACTGTAAAATCGAACAAAGCCGACGCTGTTGCATCGGCTTAGATTTTAATTATTTAACTTTGTTTGTAATTCGCCGAAATTTGTCTCTGTAGCGAGGAGAACGCGTG
>NZ_JAWOVY010000634.1:0-561 GCF_033340155.1 Vibrio sp. 1562 | reverse complement strand
GTCACAACAATGTTTGTCGTTTCCACATCGTCAGCAAGACGGCTGATCACTTCTTTCGCTTTCATCACAACTTCACGACCCGTCTGAGTATTATCAGACGCTTGGTTTGCAGTATCGGCTGCCGTCGCTGCGTTAGACGCAATTTCACTGATCGTCGCACCCATTTGGTTGATCGCTGCAACCACTTGAATCGTCTGGTCACGTTGCTCTTGGCTATTATCGTACGTTGACGTTGCTTTGCTCGACACGCTGTCTGCCGCTTGACTCAGTGCACCGCTCGTCAAAGATACCTCTTTCATGGTTGCGTGGATTTTCTCAATAAATCCGTTGAAACCTTTAGAAAGTTGCGCGATTTCATCATTGCCACGAATTTCAATACGCTGTGATAAATCACCTTCGCCTTGACCAAGATCGGTAAAGCGATCTGCAATCAAACGAATTGGCTTAGTGATACTGTTTGCAAGCAATACGCCCATCAAAATGAACACCAACGCCACTATAATGGTTGTGAGCATCATTTTTTGACCAGTGGCATTGAGATCAGCAAACACTTCATCAACA
>NZ_JAWOVY010000633.1:0-561 GCF_033340155.1 Vibrio sp. 1562 | reverse complement strand
TCGCATCCAGTTTTTAATAAAAATCTGATCGAGAAAAAACAGCAAACAAAAGCCCAGCAGAGCTTTTCGTTCTTGAGATAACACGAGTAGCGAAAATGCAACTAGCATCAAAAAAGGGAACAGGCGAATTTTGTCGCGATACAAATAGAGTAGCGAGCACAACACTCCAAATCCGTATTTACTGACCCCGAGTAATTTAAATCCGCTTTGATAGCCTTGGGCGAAGTGCCATGCTGCGACTAGACCACAGATGATAAAAAGTAGGTAGGTGAAATAGACTATCACTCGCTCATCATCAAATGCACCGTAAGCGTAAAGTAAGCTCAGTAGACAAAGAATGGCTAGCCACTGAACGGTTTCGATCAATAGTGGAGCCAAAGGCACTCTGTTCAACAAACCATTGATAAATACATATCCAGTAAACAGCACCAAGAATCCGATACATGGGTGCAACAGTTGCTTTGCTCTTCCTTCTAAAATGATCAAGGCGATTAAGCCAACAGAAAGCAAACTTGCGATATCGGAAGGCGCAAGTGCCACGCCACCTACAGCGAATTTCAC
>NZ_JAWOVY010000632.1:0-561 GCF_033340155.1 Vibrio sp. 1562 | reverse complement strand
GCGCGTGATGCTCGAATCGTGAAAAACATCAAAGATGAGCAGGCACAGCTGGTAAAGGTGAAATGCCGCAAAGACGAAGCGAGCAAGTCATAACCTCCGATTGTGAACAATCAATAAAAATGATGTATCCAATACGAGTTCGACGCTAGTTAGCAGTAGGCGTTGACCTTGTTGCTCTACTTGCCAGCCTTTCAGGCTGGCCTTTTTGTTACAGGTGTACTGTATAATTAGTATCTATGGATAAGTATCTCAATAATTTCTAGTTCAATGGTTAAATGTCTCTTGTTTCAAACGAGATTTAAGGCACTTAACCTCTGTATCAATAGATGTATATATCTAGTGAATTATTATCAAGTATAGGGATGAGTGTAATTTTTAAAATTGTTGTTTTCATTAAATTGGAGGCGATGCTATATATTTGAAATTTCGAAAAGATCTAGTCTCCTTTTTATCCTTCATCATACCTTAGTATATGTCCCACTTTTATTTGAATAGGGATTCGTAATGACTTGGGAGTTTATTGAAAGGAAAGAGGCTTTTGATTACATTGGGCTAAATAAT
>NZ_JAWOVY010000631.1:0-562 GCF_033340155.1 Vibrio sp. 1562 | reverse complement strand
AAGCTGCAATCGGAAAGCCAAAACATCGCTTCGATTACTGGTAGAACGGTCAAGCAAGCTCAAACAAGCAGTCAGTTGATCGATGAAATTGGTCAAGATGTCACAGCGATTGCGGACTCGGCTCGTTCATTGATGGACATGAGCATTCAAATCTCCACTTCCGCGGAGGAACAAAGTGCGGTTGCGAATGATATCGCCTCTGAGCTTGCTGATATCCGTACTCAGTCCAGCACAATTCGAGAGGTGGCGGAGCAGTCTACTGTTGGTGTCGCGAACTTAACCAAAGCGTCGGTTTCACTCGGTGAAGTATTAGAGCGTTACCGCACTGCTTGATAACAAGGTAATAACAAATAAAGGCTCCTAATTGGGAGCCTTTATTTTCTACATTTGTATTCACTTATTTGTTTCGAGAATATAACTCGCATTCACTTTCTCTACGTACTTGTCTCGTACTCATTCTCTGGTGTAACAAAACCGAACTTATTGAATAATTTGAAGTCTATTTGAGGAGTGAAAGGAAAATAGCATTGATCAAATACCGATTGGGAAACGGTTTATTTTG
>NZ_JAWOVY010000630.1:0-562 GCF_033340155.1 Vibrio sp. 1562 | reverse complement strand
GTAGTTAAACTCAATCTTTGGCTTATCATTCGGGTTAGAAGAAACCACCTCTACAGTGCCCCGACTCTCTGGTTTATTAGGGCCGACGTGTACCTGGAAACCATGGCCATCGAATGCTGCTTGCCCGTCATAACGCATAGCTGCAGGTAGGAAGTGATATTGAATATTTGGCCACTTCAGCCCTTCACGCGAGCGAATAAACGCACACGATTCAAAATGGTTGGTTGCGCCAAGACCTTTTCGAGTCAGAATCCACTCGGTACCGATTAGCCCTTTGCTCACCAAGCCTAGTTTACTGTTCAGTGTGATTGGCTGCTTACAGTGGTATTGGAAGTACACTTCCAGATGGTCTTGCAGGTTTTTACCTACCCCTTCCAACTGGTGTTTCAACTCGATGCCCGCTTTTTCCAGTACATCTTTAGGACCAATACCGGAAAGTTGAAGTAGCTGTACCGAGCCGATTGAGCCTGCACTAGAAATGACTTCATTTTTCGCGAAACACTGCTGAATTGAACCTGCTTTCTCAAATTCAACGCCGACCGCTTTCTTGCCTTCCAGCCCT
>NZ_JAWOVY010000629.1:0-562 GCF_033340155.1 Vibrio sp. 1562 | reverse complement strand
AACTAATCAGGGAAGAGGCCGGGTACTGGCTACTACAGCCTCGTGACCAAAAGACGCCGGTCAGAGTGAATAAGCAAGATGACAATAAACGCGCTTTCACGCATATGGGAGACGCCCTTCGCTGGGCAGGTGATCCTGAGCTTGCAAAGCAGTTCGATGCCGAGGGGGAAGAACATGCAAATTCGTGACTACATGACAAAGTTGTTTGACGCATTTGGTGATGTGGAGGAAGTCACCCGAGAAATGCTTCTGGAGCAGGCGGAGCTCATTCATACGATCAGCGATAAGTGTCAGAGCACAGGCCTGTTTCTGGATAGTCAGGTTCGTTTCAACCAGTTCGTTCAAGAGATTGAGGCTGACGACAAGGTAGAGGATCGGTTGCTTCATGCTTGGTGCTGGGTAATGGACCGAATAGTGAAGGCTCCAACATCCTTTCACATGGATGGGGCTGTGATTTTGACAATGCCTCTGGTCGCCAGATACCTGCCACCGGTTGAACAGGAGCCGGAAACCATCGTGGTGAATCTCGATGAGGACTACAAGGCTCCTGTAGGCAACCAAA
>NZ_JAWOVY010000628.1:0-563 GCF_033340155.1 Vibrio sp. 1562 | reverse complement strand
CTATAGATAATTGGCCGCAATGAGGCAGGAATTGAGACGATTTTCCGCAAAGCCTACGGCGAGAATTTAGACCGCCTGCATCTTGAATGGCGCACTCGTTACAACGCAGTTGTCAAACACCAAGCTATCCCTGTAAAAGATGGCGTTGTTGAGTTGCTGGAGTGGTTGAAAGCACAGGGCTTACCTATCGCGGTCGCGACATCTACCGCGAAAGAAGTGGCAAAAATCAAACTGGAATTAGCAGGGTTGAGCAAATACTTCGATAACCTAACGACAGGCTGCGAAGTGAGCCACGGCAAACCCGCTCCAGAAATCTATTTGCTGGCAGCGAACCGTCTGGATGTAGAGCCAAGCCAATGTTTGGCCTTTGAAGATTCCAATAACGGTGTTCGCGCCGCTGTAGCGGCAAACATGATTACTTATCAAATTCCGGACTTGGTTGAACCTTGCGATGAAGTAAAACAATTTGGCCACGCTATCGTGCCTTCACTGCACGAAGTATTAGCCGAGCTTAAACAGACTCGCTAACCCTCCTCTGAATACGTTCTAAAGCCCAACGTCGA
>NZ_JAWOVY010000627.1:0-564 GCF_033340155.1 Vibrio sp. 1562 | reverse complement strand
AGCAGCCTAAGGGCTGCTTTTTTATATGGGGGAGAGTGGAATTAGGCTTCTTTTTGTTCCCTTTGTTCTGCTAAAGAGCTTTGAGCTAGCTTTTCATCTTCCATCTTTTTTTCTTCAGCTTTCGCCTTTTCAATCATTGGTGTAATGGTTGAACCTTGAATAAGGATAGAGAACACCACAACCGAATAAGTCATTACAAGGATGATCTCTTTTACATCGATCAGCTTGTCTTGAACCACCCAAATCCCTGATGGAATTGAAAGTGCCATTGCTAGCGCTAGGCCGCCACGTAGACCACCCCAAGTCAGAATCTTTACTGACCATGGGTTGTATTTTCTGTAACGTTTAAAGCCTATGTATGAGATAAAGACGCTGAGATAGCGAGAGGCTAGCACCAGAGGGACTGCAATTGCCATCATTATCCAGTCTTCTTCATGGAATTTAAATAGCAGCATCGACATACCAATTAATAGGAATAGCACGCCGTTTAGAAACTCATCTACTAACTCCCAGAAGTGGTCTAGGTGGTCTTCACTCTCTTTAGAGAAGCCAATAAAGCGTGTC
>NZ_JAWOVY010000626.1:0-564 GCF_033340155.1 Vibrio sp. 1562 | reverse complement strand
TGTGTTTAAAACACGATATGAATCGGCTGGCGTAATCATTTCATGATGTTCGGAGCGTTTTACCTATGTTAATTAACAGAGTTATCCACATATAACGTTCTGTGGATAAGTTGGTTGATAAAGTGTTTTTAGCTTGAGGATTTTGATGGGTAAAGAAAGATCTTTTCTTTTTTAGGAAGTCTTGGTCGCTGGTAATTTAGTCTTAACTTATTGTTATTTAAGGTTAAATGTATTATTTCATCGGATCGAATACGTTAAAATACGATCATAACCTTGTCTTTTTTTGATCCTAGTCATTTACTCAGGTTGTGTTTAACTTTTTTTTGCAACCCATTTTTAATCAAATCTAGAATTTTTTTCCACATTACAGAATTGAGAACAGGGTCATGTATTGAGCATGCAAAAAGTGTTTTCAATCTCTTGCATATAGGCTACGCACTAGGCATCCCTAGGTAAGCCTTTCTCAACAATTCTAATTAAACGCTTTTTCTTCGTCTCAATCGGTTCTGCATCTACAGAAGGGATATGGTTGAGCTGCTGGGTAAGTGCCCATTCGATGTGCTC
>NZ_JAWOVY010000625.1:0-564 GCF_033340155.1 Vibrio sp. 1562 | reverse complement strand
GTTTTCAGATCAAGAAATGTCATCACTTGGTGCAAAATCCTTTGATCAAATGAAGAAGGATATTCCAATCAGTAAAGATAAAAAGACCAACGCTTACGTACAATGCGTAGCTAAGCAGATCACCAATGCCATTCCACCTCAAGCTGGTTTCAAAGATTGGGAGGTCGTGGTGTTTGATAGTGACCAAGTGAATGCGTTTGCGTTGCCAGGCGGAAAAATTGGTGTTTACACTGGCCTTCTCAAGGTAGCGAAAAACCAAGATCAGTTAGCAACGGTTATCGGGCACGAAGTGGCGCACGTTTTAGCAGAACACAGTAACGAGCGGCTGTCTCAAAGCCAGTTGGCCAATGCTGGGCTGTCGTTAGCTAATGTGGCAATTGGCGCATCTGAATACAAACAATATCAACAGCTCACTATGGCCGCGTTAGGTGTTGGTGTGCAGTACGGCGTGATTCTCCCTTATGGAAGAACGCAAGAGTCTGAAGCGGATATCGTTGGCTTAGAGTACATGGCGAAAGCTGGATTCAATCCCAATCAAAGCGTCGATCTGTGGAAAAACATGAG
>NZ_JAWOVY010000624.1:0-564 GCF_033340155.1 Vibrio sp. 1562 | reverse complement strand
GATAACCGTTTTCGTGTCGACCCGACCATCGAACAGATTACTTTTCTGGTTTATCGTGAACAAAGTTCTCAACCTGTTGTGTTAGTTCGTCCAGATGGTAAAAAATATTACGCGTGGGGCTCTTACGACAACGTTCGTTGGTATCAAGAACCATCGCTCGACATCATTTCAGTCGACAACCCAATGCCTGGCCCTTGGCAAGCTGTGGGGAAAGTAACCCCAAAAAACAACATCCGCTTAATTTCACATCTCAAGCTCAGCACCGACGTATTCCCTAACCGTCTCTATAACGGAGAAGCGCTCAAGTTCACCGCGCGTTTAACTTCAGACGATAAGCCGCTTGTCCTGCGAGACTTTCTCGACCGCGTCAACTTGCGCGTCACCTTTACTAAGTTTGTCGAAAATGAAGACGAACTGATAAAAGAAGCACGCCCAGTGCCGATGATCATTGGCGAATTTTCTGATGATGGTCGCGGTCTGGATGAACAAGCGGGCGATGGCGTCTTCACCGTTCAATTACCTATCGAAGTGGAACCGGGCAAGTACCGCGCACGAATCACCTCT
>NZ_JAWOVY010000623.1:0-565 GCF_033340155.1 Vibrio sp. 1562 | reverse complement strand
GGGAACGAGTGTTCACGGTTGTAGCAATCCCCTTCTTGACTGTATTGACCGCATTGGTCGGTTACTTTCGTGAAACTCACTGCGTCGTTGCCCGCAGGCTTCTCTGAATACATATCAAGAATGGAGCCGTCTTTCTCGTAGTAGTTGTCCAAATCTGCGTCTTTTACCAAAGTCCAAATCGCTGAATAGCCACGGCTGGAGTGATTATTGATGATGTTAAACAACGCCGTTTTGAGTGCGTAGCCTGTCTTGCCAGACGCGGCTTGATAATACCCACCAACCACTGGTGGAGTCGTGGTGGTGTCACCTAACGTAAAATCAGTGGTTTCGCTTTTGGCGAACTCAGCGCCAGAAGCAAGGGTCTTGGCTCCTTCCATCAACGTGTACGAACCCGCGCCACTTCCACAACAAATGCCGTCACCATACTCATCTTGAATGGTGAACTGGTAATCACCGTCGGCTAAACACATGCTTTTTTCAACGGTGGTTGCCGACTCATAATCCTGACCAGAGAACAGCACTGCGGATTGGCTGTTTTTCAGCGTCCAACTCGTTTCAGAGCCGT
>NZ_JAWOVY010000622.1:0-566 GCF_033340155.1 Vibrio sp. 1562 | reverse complement strand
TCGGTCGCTTCAGCAAGACGCGAACCGTATTCTTTGTCTGCACGATAGAAGTAGCTCACCATCGTCGCTTTGATGTCTTTATCCATTACCTTATTCAGGTCGCCCGCTAGGTTAGCAATCAGATCGCTTCTGTCTTGTTCATTCATGCTGCGGTACAACACGCCAGCTTGATAGAAATCTCGTGGTTTACTGATCGCTTTTTGCTGAACCGTACCGACGAGCTTGGTTTCTACCGCTTTAAACTGATTGTCTTCAGCCAAGTTAAGCTTGCGGCTTGGTTCATAATTTACGTCCCCATTGCTCAGCTGCGCGTTATTGCTCAAACCATTTTGATTATGATTACTAACAGACGTTAACGGACGGTTCACTGGCAGCTGGAACAAGTTCGCGCCTAAGCGGTAAAGCTGAGTATCGGCGTAAGCAAACAAACGGCCTTGCAACAAACGGTCTTCCGATGGCTCAATACCTGGGATCAGGTTTGAAGGTGCGAATGCCGACTGTTCGGTGTCTAAAAAGAAGTTTTCCGGCAGACGATTAAGCGTCATGGTGCCCACTTTGCGATCCGG
>NZ_JAWOVY010000621.1:0-566 GCF_033340155.1 Vibrio sp. 1562 | reverse complement strand
ATATCGAATACATCAGGACCTTTGAATCGCTCGCCCAACTCATTGACCAGAATCGGCATGATCTTCGCGCCAATATCAACACCAACTTCATCAAGTAACGTGATTGGCCCAACAGGGAAGCCGAAATCCAACAACGCACCATCTAACTTCTCAATCGGCTCATCTGCCAGCAAGATATGCGCAGCTTCATTCATGTAAGGCGCAAGAATGCGGTTTACGTAAAAGCCAGCTTTGTCCTTAACAACGATTGGGGTTTTACCCTGCTTCTTAGCCAATGCGACAACTGTCGAAATGGTTTCATCAGACGTTGTTTCATGCGGAATCACTTCCACCAGCGGCATTTTTTCTACTGGGCTAAAGTAATGTAAACCGACGATGTTTTCTGGTCGCTCTGCCTTTTCTGCAATCTTGTGGATTGGTAACGAAGACGTGTTCGTAGCAAAAATAGTTTCAGATTTTGCGTTTGCTTCAATGTCCGCAACCATCTGTTGTTTTAGATCCAAGTCTTCGAAAACCGCTTCGATCACAACATCAATGTGGTTGTAACTTGTAAAGTCTACGCCACC
>NZ_JAWOVY010000620.1:0-567 GCF_033340155.1 Vibrio sp. 1562 | reverse complement strand
GGGCGAAGACGGTTCCTCAAACCTTGGGCAACCCGCTTTACCACTGGACGCACCTAGAACTGCGTCGCCCATTCGGCATTACCAATACGCTGTTTAGCCCAGACACCGCTGACCAAATTTGGCATCAATGTAATGAGCTGCTTGCGACACCTGAATTTACGGCTCGCGGCATCATGCAGCAAATGAACGTCGTAATGGCGGGCACAACCGATGATCCTATCGATTCACTAGAACACCACAAAGCGATCGAAGAAGACGACACTTTTTACGTCAAAGTGCTGCCAAGCTGACGTCCGGATAAAGCGTTCAAGATTGAATTGGACCTGTTTGCGGATTACATGCACAAACTGGGCGAAGTCGCCGACATTGAGATCCGCCGCTTTGATGATTTATTGAGTGCACTTGATAAACGTTTGGCACACTTCAATGCACATGGTTGTCGTGCGGCAGACCACGGCATTGAGATCGTCCGTTACGCGCCAATTCCAAGCGAAGCGGATTTAGATGCGTTGCTGGCCCGTCGTTTAAATGGCGAAGTATTGTCTGAGCTTGAATGCGCGCAATTCT
>NZ_JAWOVY010000619.1:0-567 GCF_033340155.1 Vibrio sp. 1562 | reverse complement strand
AAGCCTTCAAAAGAAAGCTAGAAATTGAACCTGTTCGAAACACACAGTTAGTGCGAATTAGCTTTCGTTCTGCCGATCCAAAGTTAGCAACAAGAGTCGCGAACGCGGTTGGTCAGGCTTATATTGATGCCAACTTCGAAGCCAAGCTCGTAGTGACTCAAAATGCAGCAACATGGCTGACTAATAACTCTCAAAAACTCGAAGAGCGCTTAAAAAAATCAGAGCATGCTTTGCAAGAGTTTTTGCTCAAAGAAGGCTTGATTGATATCAACGGCATCGACGACATCTACGCCAACGAACTAGAAGAGCTTAACCGTAAACTCAATACCGCTGTCAATAAGCGCATCGAAGCGCAAACCTTGATCCAACTACTAAAAAGAAAATCTTCTCAGAATCTTGATAGCCTGCTGTCCATTGACGAGTTTGCCAATCAAGCTCAGATTCGTGATTTGAAACTTTCAGAAGCCCAAGCTGCGAAGAACGTTTCTGAACTGGCGCAACGTTATGGACCAAAACACGATCGAATGGTCCAAGCGAAAGCGCAACTCGCCTCTATTCAAGAGCGAA
>NZ_JAWOVY010000618.1:0-567 GCF_033340155.1 Vibrio sp. 1562 | reverse complement strand
TTAGAAGTAATGGTGTGAAAGGAATTAAATAGAGTTTCTGACTCTGAATGATTTTGGGCAAGAAGTAAGTGAATCATGGTAAGCCAATTCGTGCTTACCATGATTTCTGCTCGTATGTACTGGCATTCGAGAAACTCGAAAGTCAGCTCATGAGCTCTGGGTAGAGGCTATGTTCTGTAGAGAACCTTGACCACATGCCAGCCAAATTTTGTTTTGACTAAGTGCGGAGGTAACACTTCACCAGAAAAACAAACTTTGTCGAATTGAGGCACCATTTGACCGCGACGGAACTCACCAAGGTCACCACCACGTTTGCCAGACGGGCAAGTTGAATATTTTTTCGCTAGTGTTTGGCATTTAGCGCCTTTTTTCAGTTGCTTGATGATGTCTTCAGCTTGTTCTTTGTGCTTAACAAGAATGTGCAATGCGGCTGCTGTGTTTGCCATGTGTTTATCTCTCACTATTCTGGTGGCGCAAGTTTACCGAATACACCGGTTTGCGCCAAACATTTCTCCACCTTACCCATTTTAGGCCATGGCTTGCCCCAAAACACTTGGCTAGATGATG
>NZ_JAWOVY010000617.1:0-567 GCF_033340155.1 Vibrio sp. 1562 | reverse complement strand
TATGCTGAGTTTCAATCAAGTTTCAGACCATGTTGAGATTGAAAAAATCAGCGCACTTTCCTATCTCACCTATCGTGAGAGGCGAGATTCGCAACTGACGAAACAAGAGTGGCGCCAGCTTGCCAACTATATTAATCAGCAGAAGCGGCACCATGAGCCACAAAGTGCCGTCGACAGTATTCAGTTATCGCCTCTTGAGCCTAGTTGTAGCGCTGAGACAGCGCCAACGCTACAAGGCAAAGTCGTGCTTGCTGAACCGATATGGACTATCCCGAACCTGATGCGCCATTCTGAATGGTTGCATGAGGTGATTCGTAGCACGGGGCTAGAGTTAGAGGTCATTAAAGTGGAAGACATTAGTTTTCCCGAGTCAGTTTCACACTTGGCGGATTTATTGTTCATTGAAGAGGTCATGGAAGCGCCATTTGAATATGGGGTATTTGAATGGCTATCGGTGGCGACTGGCTTACGTTTTAGTTTCGAACAAAACCAGATGGAGCGTCACCGCGAGCAGCTTCAAGAAGCCATTGCCTATGAACAACCGATTTCTCATTTGCTGGGTATTGA
>NZ_JAWOVY010000616.1:0-567 GCF_033340155.1 Vibrio sp. 1562 | reverse complement strand
AATACT
Organism: Vibrio sp. 1562; assembly: GCF_033340155.1. Lineage (NCBI taxonomy): Bacteria > Pseudomonadati > Pseudomonadota > Gammaproteobacteria > Vibrionales > Vibrionaceae > Vibrio > Vibrio sp. 1562. The sequence continues at coordinate 561 of NZ_JAWOVY010000616.1, read as the reverse complement.
TTCCACTTGGTCAATAAAATCATGCCCAACATCACACAAATTCACATTTCTTCCACATTTTTCTGGAAACAGGTGGTCAGGATGAAAACACAAATAGTTAAACAAGCCGAAACGGCACAAAACAACGTGATTACTGATGAGTCAAAACGCATCATCTACAAATCGTGTTTAAGCGCATTGATGATTGTTGCGATCAGTATTCTCGTCAATCTGAGTATTCGTCTTGATTACGTAGTATTGGGATCAAGTTTGGGTGAAGTCTCTATCACTGAAACCTTACAGGTGATCATGCTGGCGATTGCTTCATGGTCGTTCTTCCAGCTTTCTAAGCAAGAAGAACAAGTTAAACACGCCGCTATTTTGATTTCCGGCTTCTTCGCTGTGTTGATCATTCGCGAACTGGACTACTGGATGGATATGATCCGTCACGGATCGTGGGTATTCCCTGCGTTAACCGTCACTGCTCTGGCTTGCGCAAAAGCTTACCAAGGTGGTAAAGGTACAGTGAACGAAATGGCACGCATTCTACAAGTTCCGCACATGAAGCTCTTGATTGGTGCC
>NZ_JAWOVY010000615.1:0-568 GCF_033340155.1 Vibrio sp. 1562 | reverse complement strand
GCACGCAATACAAAAGCTACCGCATAGTGCCGTAACCACCGAACTCAACGCAAACCGAAAATGCCACGCGTGCCAAATCCCTCTTAAACGCTTTGTTATGCTTAAGCTTCAATGACTTACGTTTTAATAGAACCAAGATTAACTCGACTTTGATTTACACACAAAAGCCAAAACACAGAAAACCGAAATGACTCATAGTTTTGAAAATCAGACTTTAAAATTTGGCTGCTTAAACTCAAAAACCTAAGTTCAAATTGCTGATTGAGCCAGATGCCCTAACCTCGCGCTTACCTGAAAATTGATTGAGGCAATTCTCCGAATTTCCAGCGCCAAAGAATAAGTGTCCGAAAAACAGCGCTCACAAAAGGCCACTTGCCGACAAGCACCAAACAGAAAAGCCAAGGGAGCAAAGAAAACCCATAAGCCACTGATTTTATTTGATTAAGCATAACGCCGCGTTAAGGGGTGCAGGCACGCAATACAAAAGCTACCGCATAGTGCCGTAACCACCGAACTCAACGCAAACTGAAAATGCCACGCGTGCCAAATCCCACTTAAACGCTTTGTT
>NZ_JAWOVY010000614.1:0-569 GCF_033340155.1 Vibrio sp. 1562 | reverse complement strand
GAGGGGTTTGTCTGGGTAACTTACGGTGTCGAAAGTGATGCCCTGCGGGCCAGTTTGCCAACTAGCGATTTCAAACAAGGTTTGACCACGACGCACGTGACTTGCCGAGCTGATAATGGTCGCATGTTTGATGTTGTGGCGCGCCAAGGCGTAGCTGCTGAACAGGGCATTGCCTACCGTGCTGGTGGCGTAGTTTTCTTCGATGATGCGGTCTTTGCTGACTCCTTTTTCAATCAACCAGTCCGCCATCAATTTACCTTCGGTTTTGTGGTTCTTTGGTACGCCGCCCGTCAAAATAATTATCGCATCTGGGTTCGCTTTCGCCATTGCTAACGTGGTTTGTAGACGTTCGGCTAAGATTTGATGCATCGAGCCATCGGGATTGAGCGCATAACCCAAGGTAACAATCGCGCCTTTGTCGTCCAGTTTGCCTTTATCGGCTTTCTCTTTCAGCGGCGTTGCCAAAATGCGATCTACTGTGTCGAAGATGCGTTTGATGTCTGCTGCTTTACCAGCATTCAGTTTGGCCAGCGTTGTCATGTGTTGATCTGATTCGGCTTGATTGCCTT
>NZ_JAWOVY010000613.1:0-569 GCF_033340155.1 Vibrio sp. 1562 | reverse complement strand
GCCACACATCCACCACAGATTGCGTAATTTGGCTTAGGTTGTAGTTTTGACTGCCGTTACTCGCATCACCAGGAGCACTTTTAAGCTCATTCAGCTGCCAGTAAGTTTTTGATACGTGATCCTCTGTGATGGAGTCTCTCTCCACTGGCAATTTTGACGAGATATAATCGACGCTGGTTTTTATAGACTGAGCAACATGGTCAACTAATAGATTTCTAACCTGAATTTGCTTTCTTAACTGTTGGTTACTCGTCAATAATACGCGGCTTTGATGCCTTAGCTGGTTGGTCTTTAGAGTGACCTGAGCAGCAAGCTCTCGGTTTGCTTGCATAACATATCGTGATCGCCAGTACATGATAAGACCGATAAGCGTAGAAATTGAGACGAAAAAGCCTAATATCGCAAGCTGGGATAGATACCATGGTTTGAGCACTTCAAAACGAGACTCTAAGCCAACAACGCCCGCCGTTACCTGTGACTCGTTACTCACTTGAAGGTGGTATTCCCCAGAGTTGAGGTGCTCTAAGGTTAACTGACCCCCTTCTAAGGTCTGCCATCGGTCGTCTTCG
>NZ_JAWOVY010000612.1:0-569 GCF_033340155.1 Vibrio sp. 1562 | reverse complement strand
CTTTAGCATGCATTGGCATCGCAATGTATACGTAATCGACCTCACCTCGTTTTGCCCGTTCTAACGCTTGGTTTACCGCGCCTTTGATTGGGTATTCGGAGCTAGGCAATCTGTCGCTAGAGCGTTCGTCATAGAAGCCGTCAAATAGAACACCATGCTCGGTGTGGTTTTGAATCTCGTTGGCAAGGGTAATGCCGTGAGGGGTCTGGCCGATGATGATAGCGGTGCGTGTGTTGAATCCCATTTTTCGCAAATAGGCTAAAACGGTACGAAAGGTCACTCGCCACGCCAACAGTAATGCCGGCGTAATAGTAACCCATAACGCTAAGATACTGCGGTCAAACAAAGGGTAAACTTCGGAAAAGTAAAGCACCATGAAAAGTAGGGCGCTTGTCATTAACCACGATATGCAAACAATGAACATTTGTTCTCTAAACGAGCTTGTCCGCCATGAACGATATAGGTTGCCGCTCTCCGCCATAAACAAAAATGAAATACCCCCGACGAAGGACAAGATGACGTAGTCCTTATCCATCGAGGTATTTGTGTCTTTCAATACTAGGAGCAGC
>NZ_JAWOVY010000611.1:0-569 GCF_033340155.1 Vibrio sp. 1562 | reverse complement strand
TGATTGGCTTTCTTTTGTTGAAGGTTGAGCGTCGAGCCACGTTCGAACTGTTGCATCAAACCGACGGAGATATTGGTCATCGGATCTTCGTCAAATTTGAAGTTATCGACAGGCAAACCACCAAAACCGACTTTCAGTTTCGGGTCCATCAAGGTTGCGCTGGCTACGCCTGTTTCACGCATCGCTTCCGATTGAGCATAGAACTGCTTGCGGTTGCCATCGTTGCTCAATGCAACGCTAATGAGGTTTGCTAGCTCATTGGTTGATTGGGCTTGGATTGATTGAGCTTGCGCTTCTTGTTGTGCTTTCGTATTGGCTGGCGATTGCGCCACCACATTGAAAGCAGGTAGGGCAACCAGAGCCAGTGAGCATACTGGTGCCACTAAGCGATTTGGGTTGAATTCCATAATTTACATCCAAATTGATACCAAGCTCTTTTGCGTTTCGGGAACGATTGAACCGAGCGGGAGAGCGTTGGTATTTGCCAAACGGATGACGCACTTTTTTATCGCTAAATAGCAGGTAACAAATGAAGTTACGAGCGAATAGCTGAGGTGAGCACGCTATCA
>NZ_JAWOVY010000610.1:0-569 GCF_033340155.1 Vibrio sp. 1562 | reverse complement strand
ATTTCCTTGTGTGGTGGCTTGGTTAGCCGTCGTGATTTTCCTTCGGCTTCTCCTGATGAGCTCTTATTAAAAGGCATAGAAGCGCGTCGTTCTGGCGTTCGCAGCAACACGCATATTTGCAACGCTAAAGACATCGAAGTCAGTGAAGATGTACGTAAAGAGCAACTAGGGTGGTTGAGTTGTGTCAGCCGCGCGATTCTCAAGCAGAACATTATTACGTATAGCCAACCGATTGTGCACGCTTACAGTCATCTTCCTGCCAGCCAAGAATGTCTGGTGCGGATTTTAGAAGAAGACGGAACAGTGATTGCTCCAGGGCGATTTTTACCGATCATCTCAGACACGCATTTGTACACCAGATTGAGTCGTCACATGATCCGCTCGACGCTGCATTACATGCGAGATAAGAAAGGGGATTTCTCGATTAACCTGTCTCCGCAAGATTTGTTGAGCGACAAAACGTTGATGTTGCTGGAGCATGAAATCAGCCAGTTGAATGACCCGACGCGGATAGGGCTGGAATTGCTGGATTCTGAACAGATTAAAGATTACGGTCGTATGATAGAAGT
>NZ_JAWOVY010000609.1:0-570 GCF_033340155.1 Vibrio sp. 1562 | reverse complement strand
CCGATCGTGGTTCGTCAGGTTGTTGGCGGACAGTTTGAGATCATCGCTGGCGAACGTCGCTGGCGTGCCGCTAAACAAGCAGGCTTGAAACGCGTGCCTTGCTTGGTTAAGAAAGTTGAAGACCGCGCAGCTATTGCTATGGCTTTGATCGAAAACATTCAGCGTGAAGACTTGGATGTGATTGAAGAGGCGCAAGCATTGGAGCGTCTACAAGATGAGTTCTCGCTAACGCATCAGCAAGTGGCGGATGTGATTGGTAAGTCAAGAACTACCGTGAGTAACTTGTTGCGTCTCAATCAATTGGATGCCGACGTTAAACGCTTGGTGGCGGAGAAACAACTTGAAATGGGGCATGCTCGTGCGCTGCTGGCACTGGAAGGTGAACAGCAAGTCGAAGTGGCTCAAATGGTGGCAAAAAAGCAAATGACGGTTCGACAAACCGAACAGTTAGTAAAAAAGTGCTTAGCCCCACAAAATGAGCAAAAAGCTCAACAAGAAGATACCGAAGCTGAGCAAATGTCGCATAAATTGAGTCAACTACTTGATGCGAAGGTTTCCTTAAGCCGTTCC
>NZ_JAWOVY010000608.1:0-571 GCF_033340155.1 Vibrio sp. 1562 | reverse complement strand
GTTTTTCTCCATCCACTCTTTATACGGATGGCGGCTCTTCAGATCGTCATCGGTTTCCGCTGAGTGCAGAATGCGTCCGGCACGGGTATCGATAACCATCAGCTCGCCCGGGCCCACGCGGCCTTTCTCGACCACTTCGTCAGGCTGGTAATCCCAGATGCCGACTTCGGAGGCGCAGGTGATGAGCTTATCTTTGGTAATGACGTAGCGCGCCGGGCGCAGACCGTTACGGTCGAGGTTACAGGCCGCATAGCGGCCATCGGACATGACGATGCCCGCCGGGCCGTCCCACGGCTCCATATGCATGGAGTTAAAGTCGAAGAACGAACGCAGCTCCGGATCCATATCCGGGTTGTTCTGCCAGGCTGGCGGCACCAGCAGACGCATGGCGCGCACGATGTCCATCCCGCCGGCCAGCAGCAGCTCCAGCATGTTGTCCATAGAACTGGAGTCGGAGCCGGTTTCGTTAACGAACGGCGCGGCGTCGTGCAGGTCTGGGATCAGCGGGGTCTGGAACTTATAGGTACGGGCGCGGGCCCACTGGCGGTTGCCGGTAATGGTGTTAATTTCA
>NZ_JAWOVY010000607.1:0-571 GCF_033340155.1 Vibrio sp. 1562 | reverse complement strand
TCCGTCATTGAAGCAAAAGCTCGACTCAAAACGCCATCAAATTTTTCTTCCGGTTGGAATTCTTCGACGCGACTTTGAATTGGTGTCACGTTTTTCAAACCTAACGTGTGGACAACTTGCTTGATAAAACGGATGCGCTTACCGAGGCTATCGAGCAGAAAGAACGTTTTCTCCGGATGCATGATCGCCAAAGGAATACCTGGCAATCCTGGGCCAGTGCCCACATCGATAAAACGTTCACCTTGCAGATGCGTGCCGACCACGATGCTATCCAGGATATGTTTCACTAACATCTCTAAAGGATCGCGAACCGAAGTTAGGTTGTACGCTTTGTTCCACTTATCGAGCAGCTCGACGTAACCGACTAACTGCTCTCGTTGTTTTTCTGAAACGTCTAAATCGGTCTGTGCAATCAGTGAATCAAGCTTGGTTCGTAGTGCACTCATTACTCTTCCTCGCCTTTTTTCAGCAAGCCGTGCTTTTTCAGATGCACAAGAAGAATTGAAATCGCGGCAGGCGTGATGCCGGAAATACGCGAGGCAATGCCAATACTTTCCGGTTTGGCTTCGCT
>NZ_JAWOVY010000606.1:0-571 GCF_033340155.1 Vibrio sp. 1562 | reverse complement strand
AAATCATCCCTACTATGAATCTAAAGGTTGGCGATTCGGTTTACACTCGCGTGTTTGATCAATCTGGAGAGAACGTTGCATACCGCACTGAACTAGCAATTAGTAACGACGCACTCACTCAAGCGAAAAACTGGTCTTACGCCTTGGCGAGTAAAGTCAACCAAGAGCAAACTAAGCTTCAAGCTGGTCAATATTCGGAAGACAAGTTCACGCCAGTGTACGGCACGAACCCAATTTACCTGCAATCAAACAGTGGCCTTGAGCGTGTTGAAATTGGCTACAATATTGAAACGCCAGTACCTGACTATTCACTCACGGTTGATGGTCTTGCCAGTGAGTACATAATTGCTACAGAACCAACCTCTTTAGACCTCACTCTTACCGCAGAGGGCGACTTAACCGCCGAGTTAACGGTTTACAATCATCATCGCGAACCACTAGCAAGTTGGACGGGTTCAATTCAAGATGGTGCAAGCGAACAAGTAGAACTCACGCTGAGCAAATCAGAACCGGGGCACCACATGTTAGTGACCCGCATTAAAGATACCGATGGCAACCTTGTCGATCAGCA
>NZ_JAWOVY010000605.1:0-572 GCF_033340155.1 Vibrio sp. 1562 | reverse complement strand
AGCGCCTAAACAAGGTGATCAGTCAATCAGCGTTAACTCAACAACTGTCTGCGATTACACCCGATACTTTGGATCAAATTCCTTGTATTGGACACAATCGGATTGTGATCATGGCAACCGAGACGGTGGAATGTGCTTATAGCGATATTAGCGGTGTGCATGTACGTTCCACCAACCAAACAGCAAGCACTCAGCTCACGTTAAAAACACTGGAAGAAAAAACGCCCTTAGCGCGTTGTCATCGCCAATATTTAGTGAGCATTAAGGCCATCAGTGAAATCAAGCTGCTGGAAAATGGTCTAGCCGAAATCATCACTAAAACAGGCTTTGAGATTCCAGTAAGCCGTCGTTACCTCAAAGTACTCAAAGAGATGCTAGGTATCAGCCACTAAGTGCCGAATATGAGCGAAACATACGATCAAAAAAGGCGACCTTGAGGTCGCCTTTTGAATATTCGATAAATGGATATCAGTCCACTTGCTTGATTTGCAGCTCTTTTGGTACTTCGAAGAACATGTTTTCTTCTCGACCTAAGACTTCATCGACTGAGCGAGCACCCACTAGTTCTTTGA
>NZ_JAWOVY010000604.1:0-572 GCF_033340155.1 Vibrio sp. 1562 | reverse complement strand
CGTTACCAAGACGGTAACGTGTTGGTGAAAGTCGAGAATTTTGATGGTTCTAACGTGATGTTTTCCGTCACAAACGTAGGTTCTCAAGGTTCATTACAGCCAAACTTCAACACATTTAGTGCCTATCGCACCGAAAGTGGAGAGTTGGTCTATAAGTCAGAATCTTTGCTGCATCTGGCTGATACGGCAGGCAACACGCTGCAAACGATGGGCATTGCCGAGCTTTCATCCAAAGGTGGAAACAGCTTGTCGATCTCTCCAGGAGAAACTCGAAAATTCGTCACCAGTATTGCTTCGGAAGTCGCGCCGCACGCGCAATTAAGCTTAGAGTTTCCGGCCAAAGTGCTCAATACAGAGCAAGATTTCACGCTGTCGTTTTCCGACTCTATCGCGGTAGCAACGGCCAATGTGAATTAACGGCGAGAGAGAACCTGACGAACAAACCCATGTTTGTTGAGCGCATCAAAGACAGGCGAGCGACGCCTGTCTTTCAGTTATGAGAAAGAAGATCGCTACTGTTTGCATTTGTAAGCGTTTGCAAACATCGTCACTGACGTAGAAAAGCTTAACGG
>NZ_JAWOVY010000603.1:0-572 GCF_033340155.1 Vibrio sp. 1562 | reverse complement strand
AGCGATTCAAAAAACCGCTCTACAACATGGTTTTGAAGAAAGACACCGTTTTGCTGTCGATGCAAGTTTAGATTGGAACCAAGTGTATGACTGCTTTCAAGCTCTGAGCTTATTTTCTAGTCGACAACTCATTGAGCTTGAGATCCCAGAAAGCGGTGTCACCACAGCCATCAGCAAAGAGCTACAGACTCTGTGTGACATGTTGCATGATGACATCATGCTAGTGATCATCGGGACGAAGCTGACTAAAGCGCAAGAAAATGCCAAATGGTTTAAAGCACTGAATGCCAAAGGCGACTGGGTCAGCTGCTTAACGCCGGATCTTCAGCGTTTGCCTATGTTTGTGCAAACGCGCTGCCGCGCATTGGGTTTAAAGCCCGATCAGCAATCCTTACAGATGTTGGCACAGTGGCATGAAGGCAACTTATTTGCACTTTCTCAGAGTCTAGAGAAACTGGCTTTGCTCTATCCTGATGGCGAACTGACTGTTGTACGCTTAGAGGAAGCCTTAAGTCGACACAACCACTTTACGACGTTTAATTGGATTGATGCGTTACTTGCAGGTAAAGCTA
>NZ_JAWOVY010000602.1:0-573 GCF_033340155.1 Vibrio sp. 1562 | reverse complement strand
GGCCTTTACGTACTACTGTAAATTTACCTTGCTGACCTTCTTGATGATAATTTTCGATACGCACGTCCGCATCGTCAGAAAAGCCGTAGGTGATCACTTGACGGCTAATACGCGGAATCAGCTCACGAATCACTGGATCATCGATACAGACAATGGCTTGGCCATAAAACGGCAGGTTGTGAAGAAAATCAATGAAGGTTTGTTTCAATGTTTCGAAGTCACCACCGTAGGTATCCATGTGGTCAGCTTCGATGTTGGTAACGATGCTCACCATAGGTTGCAGGTGCAAGAAAGAGGCGTCGCTCTCATCCGCTTCTGCAATCAGAATACGGCTAGAGCCCAAGCGCGCATCGGTGCCCGCGCTCTTTACTAGACCGCCGTTTACAAGCGTTGGATCAAGGCCTGCTTCGGAATAGATTTGTGTGACTAGTGCTGTGGTGGTGGTTTTACCATGTGTGCCCGCAACAGCGATACCATGACGGAATCGCATCAGTTCAGCCAACATTTCTGCTCGGCGAACAATAGGAATACGCAATTCACGAGCCGCCATGACTTCAGGGTTTTCTTCGTTAA
>NZ_JAWOVY010000601.1:0-573 GCF_033340155.1 Vibrio sp. 1562 | reverse complement strand
AGGCGCACAAGTTAAAGTCAGTAAAATGGTGATTGAAGGCGTACCGCTTAGTTTGGCGAGCCACAATTACTCTGCTATCAAGCTGAATATGAAACCGACCTTCAACCCAACGATGGGCTATATCGAATACGTGGTTCCTGCTGTCTTTGTGCTGATTTTGCAGCAAACACTTATTATGGCGGTTGTCTTGCAAACCGGTTCACAGCGTCATGGTCGAGGCTACTGGTCTCAGGTATCAACCGGGTCATTGTTATTGGTAAGAACGTTGGTGTTTATTGCCATTTATTACTTACTGAGCGCGTATTACTTTGGTTTTAGCTTCGAACGTCTGAGTGTGAATCACATTGCCAAAGCAGGTGAGCTCTTAACCATGCTCTTCCCGTTCTTGCTGGGTTGTTGTGGGCCAGGCTTTTGGCTTGGCTATCTACTACCAAGAAGAGAACTGGTCACCTTAGTGGTTCTAGTCAGTTCAATGCCTCTCATCTTTTTAGCGGGCTTCATTTGGCCAGTTGAATCGATACCTGCTCCACTACTTTGGATAGCCGATTTGAGCCCGAGTACTTGGGCAATAAA
>NZ_JAWOVY010000600.1:0-573 GCF_033340155.1 Vibrio sp. 1562 | reverse complement strand
TAGGCTGTTCACTATTGGCCATTAGCTCATTGCTTTCAGGGCAGTGGATCATTGAAAACGTATTTAATTTTGAGACAACGCTAAGCGTGGTCATTAACTTCCTTGGCGGCATTTATTTCTTGTATCTGCTGTTGAAAAACAAAGTCGTATAAACATGATAGTCATAGAGAAACTAACCAAAGCATTTGGTTCGAGTAAAGTCGTTGATAGCGCGGATACTCAGTTCGAAAAAGGCAAAGTGACGTCGATCATTGGCCCAAATGGAGCCGGTAAAAGTACCTTGCTCTCGATGGCTTCTCGCCTAACAGAGCGAGACGGTGGTAGCGTCATCATCGACTGTAAAGAGATCGCTGAGTGGGATACCAAAGAGCTGGCGAAAAAGCTTGCTGTGTTGCGCCAAGCGAACTCAATCACGATGCGATTTACCGTGAAAGAGCTGGTTTCTTTTGGTCGGTTTCCTTATTCAAAAGGCAATCTCACCAAAGACGATCATGCGGTCATTGCACAAGCCATTGATTACTTAGACCTGCAAGACATTCAAGATAAATACTTGGATGAGTTGAGTGGTGGTCA
>NZ_JAWOVY010000599.1:0-575 GCF_033340155.1 Vibrio sp. 1562 | reverse complement strand
CAATTTGCAACAACGCAAGGTTCTGATGGTGTCGTTAGTTATCAATTGGATGCTTCTGCCGACCCGGCTGCAGGGCTGACGTCTCAAGGCGTCGCGGTAACGATGACTGAAACGGCCAACCCAGACGGCAGTTTTACTTATCAAGCCACCGCGGGTGGTAAAGCCGTCTTTACCTTGATTGTTAACGCAGATGGTTCTTATAACTTTACGCTAGAAGGCCCTATCGACCATGCCAATGGTAGTGACGAGCTAACTCTGAACTTCCCGATTATTGCGACCGATTTTGATGGTGACACCAGCTCCACGGTAATCCCAGTGACCATCGTAGATGACCAACCAACCATCACAAACGTCGATGCCATTATGGTTGATGAAGACGATTTATCGGGCGTTGGTTCTGCTCAAGATGGTGTCGTTTCTATTGACGGTAAATTCACCACAACAGAAGGCTCTGCTCGAGTGGTGAGCTCTCAACTTGCTTCCTCGACGGATCCTGTTGCTGGCCTTACCTCACATGGTCAAGCGGTTGTACTCGTAGAAACGGCAAATGCTGACGGCAGTTTCACTTACAGTGC
>NZ_JAWOVY010000598.1:0-575 GCF_033340155.1 Vibrio sp. 1562 | reverse complement strand
ACCAAGATATTCGCTCTGAGCTCAAACCGGTTCGACAAGAAGTGCATTGGCAAATTGAGCGGGTAAACGATTCGAAAGAAATTCAAAACTTGCTGGTGCAATTGAGTACTTTGCAACGGGTCATCGATATTGAATCGGCGGTGTACGACATGGCGATTGATGTTGCTGGCGCATCAATGCCGGAGCAGGTCGACAATGGGATGAAGGTGATTCACTTTCGCTTGATGGATCTGCAAGAAAGCAGCACAACCTTAATGAATCAGCCAACCTCAATCGCTTACAAACAGTTATTGCAAGAACTTGTGGTTGTGTTGAGTCCAGAAGGCGCGTTCGATAAACAATTGATGTCATTAGTGACGTTGAACGGCGATATTCAGAAAATACAAGAGCAAATCGCGCTCAGCATGGATGCCATTCATCAACAAATCGGTGAACTGGTTTCTACTGCGGATCAAACGTTCAAACAGGTGAAGAGTGAAACCGCCGAGCGTGTGTCTTACGGCAACCACGTTTTGATCGTTTGCTTTAGTTTGTCGATCATGACGAGCATGTTCTTGACGTATTACTTCATCAAC
>NZ_JAWOVY010000597.1:0-575 GCF_033340155.1 Vibrio sp. 1562 | reverse complement strand
GACGTGGCCGTAGGGTCGAGAACATCCCAACTGCTTAGGCTTTGCCATCGATTACGTTTTGCATTCCAACTCTCGCGTTCGACTCTAAAGCCTGCAATGGCACCTTGATCCCCCGAATAGTTCCAAGTGAGAGAAACAATACTATTGTTGATCGAGATGGAAAGAGCTTCTGGTGCCTTAACGACTAGAGGAGGAGGTGGTGGCGGTTCCGAAGGTGTTGCAGTCAGAGCTCCCACTAAATTAAGTCGTCCGTATTGAGAGATGCTCTGTAAATCTTGCCCATCAGCACCTATTGGATCCGCTCCCTGTTCCAACATCATACGAATCATCTGGTTACAAGGTACGCCAGAGGCATCTTGGCAAGTTGCACGATCGGATAACTGATCTGCATATTTGTATGCCCAAAGTAACGCAGCTGCGCCAGCAACATGAGGACTGGCCATGGATGTACCCGACTGCCAATGCAGACAGGCGTCATTATCGTAATCGAAGGTACCACACTGCTCATTTGGCATCGTCGAGAGAATACTGTCACCGGGTGCCATTAGCGACACCCAATCGCTACCGAAACTAGA
>NZ_JAWOVY010000596.1:0-575 GCF_033340155.1 Vibrio sp. 1562 | reverse complement strand
CGAGTAGGGCGATTGCCATTGCTTCTCAAACGTAGCGATGGCGCGGCGTTCCATAAATGGCTTTTGCACTAAAATAATAGATTCGCATTGGATGCCTTTCTCTTTTAATAACTGCTCGGTGAAACGGACGTTTTCTCCACTATTGGTTGAACGTGTTTCTACTAAAATGGCATCGCTTGGTACGCCAGCTAAACGCGCAATGTCTGCAAATGTTTCGGCTTCACTTTTTTCAAACAACCCATCCGTAAAACGGCCTTCACCACCGGAGAACACAATCAATGGTGCGAGTTTTTGGTGGTAAAGCGCAGCGGCGTGCTCAGCAACTCGCACGTCGTTACTGCACATAACAAACAAGCAGTCGGCAGGCTTTAAATCCTGTTTGAGCTGCATGTAATCCCAAAGCGTTTCTATATGTTGATATAACTTCATAGTGCATCCAGCGTTGAATTGAATCGGAATTGATACCCAAGTGAAACCAGCTTGTCCGCTAAGATGCGTTTATCGGCATCTTCTGTGACGGGAGGTAGCGAAATCTCTGCGCCACTTTTGGTGATTGCTGCTTGGTAAAACTCAGC
>NZ_JAWOVY010000595.1:0-576 GCF_033340155.1 Vibrio sp. 1562 | reverse complement strand
CTCTTCAGCCGAGCGTTTAAACTCACCTGCGGTTGCCCCTAACCCACCATCAAAGTGCCTTTCAGGTGGCAATAAAAACACGTTCATAAGACCTCTGTAATACCAACTTTTGGGAAACACCTAACGCCGCATTAAGGGGTGAACAACGCCACCACCTAACCTAAACCATTGTGCCGTAAACACTAAAGCCAATTCAAACCAAAACTGCCAAGCGTTGTGAATCCCTCTTGAATGCTTTGTTAGTTGCCAAACCTAAAGCTTTGATTTGAAGTCAATGACCGCTTTGCCAACACTAAGGTTATGTGTTCTGAAAACTCAAGTCAGGCGCAGTTTCAAAGCGCCTGTCACTGAAACCACTTGGAACTCAAAACTCCGTAGAAAACGGATTAACCACACCAAAAAGCCCTTTTAAACAGAAAAGGTAACAGAGCTGACTTTCAACAAATAAATCAGCTTCTGCAATGGCAAACCAAACTAGGAAAAGATCGAAGCTCAGTTCCCACGAGCCAGGATCCCGAAGTTCGAAGTGCAGAATCGAGTAAAGTACACGAACGATTAGGCTTAAACACTCTGTGT
>NZ_JAWOVY010000594.1:0-576 GCF_033340155.1 Vibrio sp. 1562 | reverse complement strand
TGCTGGGGATCCTCAATTCTACATTTCATCCGCCGATTGGATGCCACGAAACATCGATCATCGTATCGAAGTTGCCGCTCCTGTTCGTGATCCACGTTTGAAACAGAGAATTATTGATATAACTAACATCCACTTTACCGATACAGTAAAGGCACGTTTGATAGACAAAGAGATGAGCAATAGCTATGTACCGCGCGGAAACCGTAAAAAAGTTCGCTCACAAGTTGCCATCTACGACTATCTTAAAAATATAGAAAAGCAAACAAGAAGACAAAAGTCAGATGTCTCAGATACTTGAACAAGATGAACGCTATATTGCCGCGATCGATCTCGGCTCTAATAGCTTCCACATGGTGGTGGCGAAGGTGGTCGGCAGCGACCTACAGCTCATCAGTCGCCATAAACAGAGGGTTCGTTTAGCCTCTGGCCTAGACAGTGAATTGAATTTAAGTCACGCCTCCATGGAGCGAGCGTTGGAGTGTCTTGCGATGTTCGCAGAGAGGCTGCAAGGCTTTGAGGAATCCAATGTGCGCATCGCTGCTACACACACGCTAAGAAGAGCGAAAAACGCGCATT
>NZ_JAWOVY010000593.1:0-576 GCF_033340155.1 Vibrio sp. 1562 | reverse complement strand
GGCTGCAGCAACAGGTGGTCACCGTGCGGGTTGTCTTGAGTCTTCTTTTGTCGCTGAGGTGAAATCAGACCTAATGGGTGAGCAAACCATTCTATGTGGCATGCTACAAGCGGGGTCTATCGTATGTTACGAGAAGATGATTGCTGAAGGCATTGATCCGGGTTATGCAGGTAAGCTACTGCAGTACGGTTGGGAAACCATTACGGAAGCTCTGAAATTCGGTGGTATCACTCACATGATGGACCGTCTATCTAATCCTGCGAAAATCAAGGCGTTCGAGCTTTCTGAAGAATTAAAAGACCTAATGCGTCCACTGTATAACAAGCACATGGACGATATTATCTCTGGTCATTTCTCTAGCACCATGATGGCTGATTGGGCAAATGCTGATAAAAATCTTCTAGGATGGCGTGCAGAAACTGGTGAAACCGCATTTGAAAATTACCCAGAAACGGACGTTGAGATCTCTGAGCAAGAGTACTTCGACAACGGCATTCTAATGATTGCAATGGTTCGTGCTGGGGTTGAACTGGCATTTGAAGCGATGACAGCTTCTGGAATCATCGATGAATCAGC
>NZ_JAWOVY010000592.1:0-577 GCF_033340155.1 Vibrio sp. 1562 | reverse complement strand
GTTGTATTCTGGGCTAGCCACCCATTTCTGATAGTACTCTTTCCAACGACGAATTGGCTGACACCACTTTGGTGATGCTGCCATGTACTTGCCGTCACAAAGCGGATAGCCGCACGCCGCCAAACCATTACACACCCGCATGGCAAGGTGAGTGAAGTACAGTTTATGTTCTTCGGTGACGTCATCGGAAAGCACAATCGCACTGTCTTGGTCCGACAGCATGTGCACTTCGTTACGGGCGTGAGAGCCTGCAACCAACCACGCGTAATCACATGGCGGTGGGCCCAACAGTTCTTCATTGAGCTGGATGATGCGGCGCGTGAAAGCGTCCATGATCATCGACATCACTCGACCCTGAATTTCCGCACTCACACCGCTTTCCACCAACGCTTGGAAAATGGTTTGACGTTCTTCTTTCAACGCCGCCAGCGCGTTGAGTGAACTCGCGTATTTGATTTTCTCTATTAAGAACAAAGACTGCGTGCGGTGGTTATGTACTAAATGTGTTGTCGTTAGAAGTCCTTTCACTTGCTTGCCATGTACCACGGGCAAACAGCGAATGTTGTATTGCAGCATC
>NZ_JAWOVY010000591.1:0-578 GCF_033340155.1 Vibrio sp. 1562 | reverse complement strand
CCAGTGGCTAAGAAAATCAAATCGACGCTACAAAAGAAAGTCGATAAGCAGTTCGACCAATATGATGGTTATTGCGATTTAATGATTGAAATGGAACATAAAGGAAAAGTAGCAATAGTAAAACGAGTTACTGGAAGCGGAGATACAAAAGTTTGCCGTTTTGCTCGTTCAAACTTAAAAACCGGTAAGCGATATCGTTACAAACATCCTGAAAAATATATCCGCATACATATAACAACTGGTTCGTGAACCTTCAGCTTACAGTAAACAAGACCGAGTTATCGCAAATCAATTGGTTTTCTATAATCCGTAGATAGAAGTAGCATGGGAATGAATTGCAAAAAAGTTTAATGGGCTTGGATTGTCAGGAATCTCAATGGCTTGTGCTGGATTGGCCTTAGTGATTGCAAGTCCTAAAGAATCACTATTCCAGTGCGTATTATGTATATTATGTTAAATGTGATGTAACCATACGTCAGATTCTTTCTACTTTGCTCTCCTATCTCTTTCAGATTTTAAATTTGAGCTAACTTTAGAGAGCTGATTAAACATAATCAGTATTTACCATAAAATAGCTA
>NZ_JAWOVY010000590.1:0-579 GCF_033340155.1 Vibrio sp. 1562 | reverse complement strand
CTTGTTGGCGATATTTATCCTTGGCTACTTGGTTCTGCCAGAAACGCTGCCGTATCCAAAACGCAAGTTCGAGGTAAGGCAAGTTATGGTGAATTACTTCTACTTGCTAACGAACAAGCAAGTTATCGGGAGTGCCAGTTATAACTGGTTAAGCTACCTATCTGGCTTAGTGACACTGTCTTTATATCCATTTTTGATGCAGCAAGAATTGGGCTTAACCGCGGCTGATTATGGTTCTTTGATGATTATCCCGTCAGCTGGTTTGTTGATGGGGAGCGTCGTCCTCAATTTGATCAATAACCGTTATAAAGCACAGCAAATACTGTTGATGAGCTTTGCGATTGTCGCGCTTTCTGGGTGTTTACTGTTGGTGACGCCGTTTACGGTTGCATCGTTACTGGTCGCATTCACGTGTTTGAGTTTTGCGCAAGGGATGTCTTTTCCGGTTTCGATAAGTTTGTTGTTGTCTCCGCATAAGCAGCAAGCCGGTGCAGTGTCTGCACTGTCTGGTTCAATTCAAATGTGTTTAGCGGGTTTGTTTGGTGGCTACTTGGTTGAAAAGTGGGTGACGGATCAGCA
>NZ_JAWOVY010000589.1:0-579 GCF_033340155.1 Vibrio sp. 1562 | reverse complement strand
ATTTGCATTCGGCCCCATGGGCTAACACCACATTTGCTCCACGACCAAGAAGTTGAAGTGCATCGGTTTGTGCTTGCAATGTGACCATTCCCTCACCGGTTAGTTTGATGACGATTTCACGCTGCGTCGCGATAATTTTACCTAATGAAAACTCGATAACCATGTTCTGCCTTTGGGTGTATCTCTGCTGATTGATGAAGTCGAATTAAGCCAATTTTGCTTTTTGTTGTTTCACAGCAATCGTTAGACGACTAGTACACACCAAACGATCACGTTCGTCTGTAATTTCAATCTGCCAAACTTGAGTCGAAACACCAAGGTGAATAGGTTTTGCGGTACCGATAACATAACCACTGCGCATTGCTCGTACATGGTTTGCGTTGATATCTAAACCTACGCAGTAGTTACCTTCACTCACGCAAAAGTTTGCGGCAATGGAACCTAATGTTTCTGCTAGTACGACGGATGCACCACCATGCAACATACCCAGCGGTTGGTGAGTAAAACTGCACACTGGCATCGTTGCACTTAATGAGTCATCCGTGAAGTTGGTGTACTCGATTTGTAGGTGCTCCATCA
>NZ_JAWOVY010000588.1:0-580 GCF_033340155.1 Vibrio sp. 1562 | reverse complement strand
TTATCGTCAGTTAAGGAAATCACAATGAAAAACGCATCTTTCGTAAAGGACATCATGAATCCAAAACCGGTTACACTCAGCGTGGAAATGCCTGTAGCCGCAGCTCTTGATACTCTATTAGACAACAATCTAACAAGCGCACCAGTGGTGGATCTCCACAATCGTTTAGTTGGTTTCTTCTCTGCACACGACGTGATGGTTGAACTGTGGTGTCAAGATTACATCCCAGTGAAAGATCAAAAAGTGGTTGATTTGATGAGCCGTGATGTCGTTGCAATTGATGCTAGCGATCGTTTGGTGGATGTGGTCGAGTTCCTATGCATCGACAAAGAGCAACTATACCCTACAAGCAGCATGGGGATTGCAACTCGCCTAACTTCTCTATCTCTAGAAGAACGAGCCAAAAGCATGAAGGTTAGCAAACCGCAAGTATTGCCGGTTCTTGAAAATGGTCAAATGGTTGGTGTTGTTACTCGCCAAGAAGTCCTTAAAGCCCTACGTCCAGTATTCGGTGAGCGACTAAACCTTGTTGAAGATAAAGCACTAGAAACTGCTTAAACAATAAAGAACGAACAATAAC
>NZ_JAWOVY010000587.1:0-580 GCF_033340155.1 Vibrio sp. 1562 | reverse complement strand
AGCTGCGGGATATGCGTGTAACGCTTCATAAAAGGGTAGATAAAGGCTAAGACAAGACCCGCAAAAGAGAGCTGAATCGTTAAGGGGTTCATAGTCAAAACAAGTAAGAATGAGCTCACGGCCAAAACCAAAAATAAGCCAATCGCCTCTTTCGCCGTGACCTTACCCGAAGGCAATGGACGCTGTTTAGTACGCTTCACATGACCATCGACTTTGCGGTCTGCAAAATCGTTAATGACGCAGCCTGCACTACGCATTAAAAATACACCCAACACAAATACAATGAGCACATCCCAACTCGGTATGCCTTGGGCTGCAATGACCAGAGCCCAAACCGTTGGCCACAACAATAATAGTGAACCAATTGGGCGATCCATTCGCATCAGCTGCCAATATGCTTTGGCTTTTTCTGCGGACATTTACCCTCTCTCCTTGGCGTAAATAGGTGAATTCGATAAGAATAACTCAGCGACTAACATAGGTTTGTGATTCATCCACAACCTTGAGCGTCGTGCGAGAAAACGGCCTTGAGGCAAGTGAACCCAACCCATTTGCAGCGAGTCGCGCTCGACATTATCGG
>NZ_JAWOVY010000586.1:0-580 GCF_033340155.1 Vibrio sp. 1562 | reverse complement strand
GTGCATCCACACTGCGGTAGTAGCGTTTGAACTCTTCAATCGCATTGTTTTGCAGTGCTTTTACCATGTCTTGCACGAAACGCTCAGAGTGCATGTACACCACTTTCGCGTTCGGGTTGTTATCCACAATCGCGTTACCCACAGCGTGAAGCAAGTGAGTTTTACCTAGACCAGTACCACCGTAAAGGAACAGTGGGTTGTAGGCTGCTCCTGGGTTATCCGATACCTGACGCGCCGCAGCCAAACCCAGTTGGTTCGATTTACCTTCTACGAAGTTGTCGAACTTATGTTTTGGGTTCATGTTTGAGCGGTGATTGATCGCTGCAATCGCTTGAGGGTCGTCATCCCATGTTTTGTGCACAGGTTTACGTGCTTGCAACTGCGCAGGCGCTGAAGATTCCGCAGCCACATCCGCCGGCGTACGTGTCGGTGCAGGCTTAGGCGCAGAAACTGGGCGACTGCCCACTTCAAAGCGTAAATTCGGGATGTCGTTACCACAGTATTCCTGCAGTAAACGAGTAATGCTGTTCAGATACTTATCACGCACCCAGTCCAACACAAAGCGGTTTGGCGCGAATAG
>NZ_JAWOVY010000585.1:0-580 GCF_033340155.1 Vibrio sp. 1562 | reverse complement strand
CTGGTTAAACTCATTCAAGCCAGAACGGTTTGTGTCTGCATCACCATTTGCAGGTGAACCAAAGACAAAGATATCCCAAGTAAAGTCTGTCGCAGAAGTGCCTTCATCCCAACGAATAACGTGACCAAACTTGTTGTTTAAGCGCGGATTTGCTGGATTCGTTTCGTCTGTGCGGCGCGTGTTATTGGTTAGCGTGAGGTATACAGAGCCTGTGAACGGGTCAACCGAACACCATTCAGGACGATCCATTGGCGTTGCGCCAACAAGGTCAGCCGCGCCAGCCGTATTAATGATAATTTCCGCTAACGAGTTAAAATGATCAGCAAGCGTGCCACCAGATGTCGTCACACTATCAAGCGTTAGTGGCAACCAAGTACCTGTGCTGTCTTCATTGAAACGCGCAACGTAAAGTGTGCCTTCGTCCATGTACTTGTCGCCCGTCGCCAAGCGATTCGCAGGATTTGCATCAGCAGGATCCCAAGCCGCTGCAGACTCGAACTTGTAAAGGTATTCAAAACGAGAATCATGACCTGAGTAAAATACTACGGGTTTGCCTGCTTCTAGCTTACCGAAAGCACAA
>NZ_JAWOVY010000584.1:0-581 GCF_033340155.1 Vibrio sp. 1562 | reverse complement strand
ACAGCATCCATCGCGCAGACACCATTGCCGAGATGAAGCAGAAAAAGATTGCTACGGTATAGTCATACTGAGCTTTATCGCTCAGGGACAAATAACACGATTTCAAATAATTAAGCTCAAAAATTAGAAGATTAAAGGAATAACATGACAGACAAATCATACAAAATCGCCGTACTTCCTGGTGACGGCATCGGCCCAGAAGTGATGGCTCAAGCGCTTAAAGTTCTGGATGCTATCGAGCAAAAACATGGCATCTCATTTGAGCGCGAAGAACATGATGTTGGTGGTATTGCTATCGATAATCATGGTTGCCCACTTCCAGAAAGTACGGTAACAGCGTGTGAAGAGTCTGACGCGGTTCTATTTGGTTCGGTTGGTGGCCCTAAGTGGGAACATTTGCCACCAAACGACCAGCCAGAGCGCGGTGCATTGCTGCCACTACGTAAGCACTTCCAACTGTTTTGTAACCTACGCCCAGCGCAAATCCACGCAGGCCTGGAAGCTTTCTCACCACTTCGTGCTGACATCTCAGGCCGTGGTTTTGACATCGTGGTGGTCCGTGAACTGACTGGTGGTATCTA
>NZ_JAWOVY010000583.1:0-581 GCF_033340155.1 Vibrio sp. 1562 | reverse complement strand
ATATTGCTGAAAGACACATGTCATTCTGCGAGCGATTGCTAACTACAAGAGACTCAATTTATGAAAAATCAATTCAAATCGTTGTCGATGAGCTTTGTTCTACTCTGATGTCACTCAAAAGTAGTGAGGTTGATGAAGAAATACTCAAATCCAAGTCAGACGTTGCTATTAACGATGTTCTCGGCTCAATTCTAAACAGAGTTGAAGGCATCGATTCTGAGTTTTCTAATGATCTCGAGAAGCTTAAATTTACTGATATTCTAATCTACCGTGTGATATCAGATTCGATTTCCTTACTCGATAGACTCGACTCTGAGCTACCAGAACCAAATGATAAATTTTCAGATTTGATATTGAATTTGATTTTGGAGTTACCTGAGGATTCCGATGGTAATAGGAGCACTACGTATAGCGAGTTTAAATCAGCTTTAATCGAAAGAGCTATCGCTGACGAAAGAAACCATGCTGTTGGCCACTTCAACCAACATAATAGCTATAGCCCCCTCTTTGTTCGTGTGAGAAAAGCGGAATACTCGTACGTAGGTACTGAAGCTTCTAAGCATGCTGACTTTGAGTATATA
>NZ_JAWOVY010000582.1:0-581 GCF_033340155.1 Vibrio sp. 1562 | reverse complement strand
AGACGATAATGGGTGTTTTTGACGTTGATTGAGTCATGCACATTCCTTGTTAATATCTCACTCACTAAAGGAGATAAAACAAGGAATGTGCCAACTCCGATTAACTGGCGATGAGATGTTCTTTGAAGAAAGCTAAGGTACGTTCCCAAGCAAGAGCCGCTTCCTCGGGTGCGTAACGTGCGGTTGAGTCGTTGTGGAAACCATGATTGACGTTTTCATACATCAAAGCTTGGTACTTCGCATCTGAAGCAATCAACTGCTGCTCGTACGAAGGCCAAGTGTCATTCACACGTTTATCCAACCCTGCGAAATGCAACATTAATGGGCCTTTCACTTGTTTTTGAATCTCTTCTGCAGCGGGTGTTCCATAAAAAGGTACGCCTGCATCGAGCTCATTTGGCATAACTGCCGCCAGCATATTGACGACATAACCACCAAAACAGAAACCAACCGCGCCAAGCTTGCCGTTTCCATGTTCGTGCTGTTTGATAAATTTAGCGGCCGCTATAAAGTCTTGCTCAATCTTGGCTCTGTCCATCTCTTTTTGCATTGCTCGCCCTTCATCATCATTTCCCGGATAC
>NZ_JAWOVY010000581.1:0-581 GCF_033340155.1 Vibrio sp. 1562 | reverse complement strand
TTAACGACACCATGGCACTTGGCTTAATGAGCCGTCTGCAACAAAACGGCATCAAGGTTCCAGATGACGTTTCTGTTATCGGTTACGACAACATTGAACTTGCAGAGTACTTCTCACCACCACTAACAACGATTCACCAACCTAAACGTCGTGTGGGTAAAAATGCGTTTGAGATCCTACTTGAACGCATTAAAGATAAAGAACACGAAAAGCGTGTGTTCGAGATGCAACCAGAGATTGTTATCCGCAATACCGTTAAGAAACTTAATTAAATGAACACAAGCGCCCTTAGGGGCGCTTTTTTTTATTAAAAAAATAACACTTCCCGCACACTTTGCCTCATTCTTAAAAACAATAACTTCCATAAGTTACTGTTTTCTTTACATGTGAATTATTAATTCCCGCTTCTTTTCAAACATTAAATACAATTCTCAATTATGAGTACCCATGCACAAAATGGCATTATTTATTGAATCAAGATCACGTTTTAAAATCTAAAGTGTGATGTTAATTCAATATACGAAGTATCCTCATCTGGTCACGCACAGGGCAAACCATTCGAAAGGGTGGGACGCAAAGCC
>NZ_JAWOVY010000580.1:0-583 GCF_033340155.1 Vibrio sp. 1562 | reverse complement strand
TAACAACAATGAAACCTTATGCTCTTCTTTGAATTCCGACATATTTATGGTGGTTACGTTGTCTTCGCTCCCATAAACTTTCTCTGCGATAGCAAGAGCAGATTCCGTTTTTCCGACACCACTAGGGCCAGTTAATAAAAACACGCCATTAGGTTTAGTTTCATCCGTCAATTGGGCACTTGCTGTTTTGATCACTTCGGACATGATTTCTAGAGCATGATCTTGCCCCACCACTCGCTCGCACAAGCTATCTTTTAGGTTAAGAACCGCTTCAATTTCGTCATCTTGCAATTTTCCAAGTGGAATGCCTGTCCAATCAGAAATTACCTCAGCAATCAAAGATTCATGCACATGAGAAAAGACTAAAGGTTGCGCGTTGATCGCTAAGTTCGATTCGATTTCCTGTAATCGCTCTTTGTCACAGTCGGCATTCTCTTCTATCACCTTAGCTCTCAAGGACTTAGCTTCTTGAACCCACTGCTTTTCTTGTTCCCAAATTGCCTCTAATTCTATGACTTGATTAGATAACTCATCGATCTCATACCGAATATTATTAAGCAGTTCATCGTGACTTACGCCCAAT
>NZ_JAWOVY010000579.1:0-583 GCF_033340155.1 Vibrio sp. 1562 | reverse complement strand
ACTACGTATCGCTTAACGATGAACAAGAAACGTTGTTAGAAGAGCGACTATTGCTATTAGCAGATTGGCATAAGAAAGAAGAATTACCGTTATATATCGATCACTTAAAAGAGCTTGAGAATATTAATGCAAACAATATTACTCTTGCGTTTTTGCAGCAAAACCGAGAAAAAATGAAAGCGCACTATGACCGTATAGTGTCGAGATCGGCGCCAGATTTGTTCTCTTTGAGCTTACAACTGACGCCAAAGCAACAACAAGAGTTTTTGCAAAACGTGCGAAAGGACTATCAAGAAAGAAACGCAAAATATGCGGATAAAACCGAAGCAGAGATCAGAGAGATTATTTTAGAGAATACAGAGGAGTGGATGGAAGAATGGATTGGGGAATTGAATAGCGATCAAAAACGGTACGCAAAACAAATTTCCCAGCAAACGATTTTGAATAGTCCACTTTGGCGAAATTATCGCGCTTCAATATATCAAGAGTTGGAATACCTTTTTGAAAATCAGTCCAACAGTGTTGTCTATCAACAAGTATTTATGCAGTTATTGTTCGAGCCGGAAAGCTATTATAGCGAGCA
>NZ_JAWOVY010000578.1:0-583 GCF_033340155.1 Vibrio sp. 1562 | reverse complement strand
CAAACGGAGGGAGCTCTACTTTTGCTTTTGTCGTTTTTGCTTTCGCGACCATGGTACTTCTCTATTTTTCAATCAATTTCAATACTGCATTCGCAGCTTGTTGATCCGCGTCTTTACGAATCCAATGATGCATTTCGGTGAACTTATCAAGCATTGGCTTATTATCACTCTCTAGCAAACGAGAAACTTCATTGAACAAGTTGTCTGGTGTGCAATCGTCTTGAAGATACTCTTTAACCAGTTCGTCATCTGCGAGAATATTGGGTAGTGACACGTACTTAGTTTTCAATAGGCGCTTGGCCAGAAAGGCGGTAAAGGCATTGACGCGATAGCCAACAACCATAGGACGCTTAAGCAACATGCACTCTAACGCTACCGTTCCAGATGCTAGCATCACCGCATCAGAGGCTGTAATAACATTGCGAGCCGTATCATCCACCAATTTGAAATCAAGCTCGGGAGCATGCTCTTTCCACGCTTGCTCAAATTGCTCTCGACGTTTTTGATTAACTAGCGCCACTACAAAGCCCAAACCTGGGTATTTTTGGTGCAGAAGCTTGCACGTATCAATGAATGGGTGAGA
>NZ_JAWOVY010000577.1:0-584 GCF_033340155.1 Vibrio sp. 1562 | reverse complement strand
ATAGACACACCAAAGTACACCATCATGTTCGTGCCTTGGCCTTCTTCATCGTCGTTCGATGCCACGATATTGGCGATAAAACGCGATAGGAAGATAACAAACGTATTCACAACACCTTGCATTAGCGTCATCGTGACCATGTCGCCATTCGCAATGTGGCTCACTTCGTGCGCCAGAACAGCTTCAGCTTCATCACGCGTCATGTTGTGTAGAAGACCAGTCGATACAGCAACCAGTGAATCATCACGCTTAGCCCAAGTCGCGAATGCGTTGATGTCTGCAGAATCATAAATCGCTACTGTTGGCATACCAATGCCCGCTTGTTGCGCTTGACGGCCTACCGTCTCAAGCAACCAATGCTCTGTTTCGTTACGTGGGCTTTCAATCACCATGCCGCCAACTGAGCGTAGTGCCATGCCCTTTGACATCATTAACGAAATCAATGCGCCACCAAAGCCAAATACAGCTGCCATGACAAGTAAACCAGACAGACTGCCTGGTTGCATTCCAGTGGTCGCGTAAACAATATTCAGAACAACACTAAGAACCAGCACAACAGCTAGGTTAGTTGCTAGGAATAACAT
>NZ_JAWOVY010000576.1:0-585 GCF_033340155.1 Vibrio sp. 1562 | reverse complement strand
GGCAAACAGTCGATGGCAGGTAGAATGTCGCGAGGTCGCCGTTTTGATGAGTTGAATCCAACTTATTGCATTGAAGGCGGTTATAACCTTGCTCGCGACCTCCTTGATGGCGCACCAGTTGCGACAGGTAACTATCCAGCCATCTTCCACATCAATGCGTTAAGCAGCCTGTTTGGTGCATTCGGCAGTGCGTTTTCTGGTGTGAGTGCGATGAAAGGCATCTCGCCACTGGGTGACAAGCTTGGTCAAAGCGTAGCAAGTGAACTTCTCACCTTTACCGATGCGGCATACATGCCTAATGGTATGGCTATCGCAGGGTTTGATAGTGAAGGTTTTGCCACTCAAGACAATGTGTTGATCGCCAATGGCCAACTGAGAACGCTATTGCACAATAGCCAAACAGCGAGTTATTTAGGCGCAGTGTCGACGGCAAGTGCCGCTCGCGGAGCAAAGTCGAGCCTAGACGTATCGGCAAATCACAAAGTGATTGCGAACGGCAACAGTAGTGCGTCGGAAGTAAAAGCAGGTGAGTACCTAGAGCTAGTCGAACTTCAAGGTGTCCATTCTGGTGCGGATTCTGTCAGT
>NZ_JAWOVY010000575.1:0-585 GCF_033340155.1 Vibrio sp. 1562 | reverse complement strand
TAGAAAACAAAAGCAAAATTCAGGGAATTACCTTTAGTTGTAAACGGTATTCCCCTGAAAATCACTCAAAGTAACCCCTTCTTAGCTGAGTAAGCTAAAAACCAAAGCACTTACCGCAACAATACCTGTGATCAGAACAAAATAGGTAGAGAGCTTTCCACGATACTGCTTCATCGACTCAATCTTATGTACCGCCAACATCGGCATAATGAACAAGATCATTGCGATAACTGGCCCAGATAACGCTTCCATCATGCCTAAAATACTTGGGTTCATGATTGCTGCAGCCCAAATTGACAAGAAAAGAGCCACTACGCTAATACGATCAACACGTGTTTCAGACAAATTTGAGTGCTTTGTGATTAAGCCGTTCAAGCTTTCACGTGCGCCTAAGAAATGACCAAGGAAAGAAGAAGTGATCGCGACAAACGCCACCAAAGGACCAAGTGTTGCGATGAACGGGTTATCCGTTGCGTTTGCAAGGTAAGAGAGTACGGATACGTTTTGCGCTTTTGCCTGTGCAAGTTGCTCTGGCGATAGTGCTAATACGCACGAGAAAACAAACAATAGTACGAATGCGATAAG
>NZ_JAWOVY010000574.1:0-586 GCF_033340155.1 Vibrio sp. 1562 | reverse complement strand
GATGTCAGACAGCTCCAACAGGCGCTGTTTAACGTTTTCAAGGTGTTGCCACATGGCATTTTTTGCAGCGATAGGATCTTTACGCTGCAATGCGGCGAGGATTTTGGCGTGATCGTCTAACCACTCTTCACGGTAGTCTTGACCAGCAATGTGAGAATGAAGTTTCTTCCACATTGGGCTGCTCTCGCGTCGCTCCCAAGATTGCTTCAACATGTCCACCAGCACAGAGTTTTGAGTTGCCTCTGCAATGCACATGTGAAACTTCTCATCACCGTTGCAATCTGCGGTGCCACTGGCAAGTTCTTCTCGTTCTAACTCAAGGGCTGCACGCATTTTCACGATGTCGCCAGGCGTTACTTGCATCGCTGCAAATTCCGCAATGTTACTTTCAAGCAACTGGCGAGCTTGGAGCATTTCAAACGGACCGGCATCATCGCTGATCACGTTCTCACGGGAGTTCGGTTGAGATGGAATATTGATGACATACACCCCAGAACCTTTCTTCACTTCGACAAGGTTTTCCAGCTCCAGCATGATGATCGCTTCACGCACTACTGTGCGGCTAACGTCGAGACGTTCTGCGATA
>NZ_JAWOVY010000573.1:0-587 GCF_033340155.1 Vibrio sp. 1562 | reverse complement strand
CGAAACAAAGCGAACATTGTCTCCTTCCGCACGTAGGTGCTTGAGCTTGTCGACACTGCCACTCGCCGTCAGCGGGATTTCCATCCCTTGGTAGTCGCCATCTTTCAAAATGATGGTGCCGCCAGCAGGAAGCAGTTCTACTGCGGTAGCTAAATCAAGCGGTTGCGCTTGAGATCCGTTGCCTTTGTCACTGCCGTTTGGTACAACATACAGCGTCATTGGGTCTGGCAGAGAAACAACGTCAACGCTGTAACGGTGCGCTTGTGTCTCTTTGTTTGGGCCGTCAATGGCGGTGAATCTCACTTCCATTTGATTCGCGCCGCTATCAAGTGTCAGCCACTGGCTGAACAGCTCGCCCGCCGTCACGGTTTGCTTCGCTACCACTTTGCCATTGTGCAGAACTTCAAATTCGCCCGAGTAGTTGGCACGAGCTTGAACCGGATACTCCTTGGTTGCAGATCGAGGTGAAGAAGCGATTTGGAATACCAATTCTCCCTGCTTGGCCACGTATTTTGGAGCGTCCACGGTATCCGCCGCAGCAAGCTGCAAATCGACATTGCTCACCGTCATTTTTGCATTGCGTGACG
>NZ_JAWOVY010000572.1:0-587 GCF_033340155.1 Vibrio sp. 1562 | reverse complement strand
AACGAGCTGTCATCAAAGGCATCTATGTCACCTTCAATGATGTACAAATCTTCCGGACAGTCGTCTAGCTCTACCAGTTTCTCTTCGATACCCGACAGGTCAGAAACCACAATCGCGTGACGTGCCGGACCATACATCGCGCTGAAGTACGGTGCATCGTCGATTGTAATGTCGTCGTAAATCTCAGATAGAAGCACACCGCCGAGCGTATCTGCCAAGCCTTTCAGACGAGGATCGTTTGAACCACCAGGTGATGCCAATCGTTCGATTTCGCTTTCTAGTTGCGAGCGACGCTCTGCCAGTTTGTCTTTCGCTAGAGACAACTCTTTCTCTTGCTCCAGAACAACCTGCATGTGGCTCATCACAGCATGGCGATCTTCTAACTCTACACCGCTTTGCTCACGCAATTTTTCCAACGCATCGTTAGCGGCAATCCAAGTTGGTGCAATGGCTTCTAGCTTGTTGATTTCTGCCGCAGCATCTTGTTCTAGACGACGCTGTTCACTGCGTTGTTCACGCAGCTCTTCTTGCGTCATTTCTAGCGTTTCGATTTGCATCGCATGACGTTCGCGTTCTTGTTCAAACGT
>NZ_JAWOVY010000571.1:0-587 GCF_033340155.1 Vibrio sp. 1562 | reverse complement strand
ACATCCAGATGTCGTAGAGCGCATTTCTATCCAGCTCTGTAAATTCCATATCTGCCTCCGATAATTCAAGTGCCAATACACTCTCACACTTGCTTGAGATAAATGTTAGCGATAAGTCAGAGAACTTATAATTGATCGTTCGAATATTTGCGCTCAGCGAAGGTATGGCAAGGCTTGCACACGTCTGCTTTCGATTCAAAATTCATCAGATAATAGTGATAAATGGATGAAATCCCGGAAATTACTGGGGTGATACTTCAATATCTGCTACCTTTCCCTCCATGGTTCATCAGAAATAAAAGTTACTTATGTCACAGTGGTTTACCGATTTACAAAACTATGTACAAGCGCATAGTCAGGATTGGAGCGGAAGTGTTCTTTTTATCACGTTAGCCAGTTTTATCGCATGGATCGCTTGGCGAGTGATCCGTTCCCGTCTTGCAATTCTTGTCGAGAAAACCCCTTTTCATTGGGATAACATGTTGCTTGATGCGCTCAAAGCGCCAGTGAGCACACTCATTTGGTGTTGGCCTGCTACGGTGTCACTCGGCATCATTTTAGAAAGCGAACTGAATGACAAGATCAAT
>NZ_JAWOVY010000570.1:0-587 GCF_033340155.1 Vibrio sp. 1562 | reverse complement strand
AAGCAGGTGTTGATGAGCTTGTGTCAGTGGCGTATTAGTTTGAAACCAGTCCATCGCATGGACTGGTTTCACTAACGCTAACGAGAGAACTACAGGGAGTAGCGTTTTCATTATCGATTATGCTTTCATCTTGTAGCCTACGCCACGAAGCGTTTCGATTTCAAGGCCTGGCAATTTCTGACGAAGTTGAAGTACGTGGGTATCTACGGTACGTGTTGTAGGGAAATGGTTGTAACCCCATACATGGTCTAGTAGTTCATCACGAGTAAAAACGCGGCCTAGGTTTGACGCCAAGAACAGAAGCAAATCAAACTCAGTACGAGTTAACGTGATCAAATCACCTTTGAAGATAACTTCACGTGTTGCGCGATCGATCTCCAGATCTTTCGTCATCACTTTATCTGCATTAGCTTGATCAGCAGAGTCAGGCGCACGTAATTGAGCACGAATACGCGCGAACAATTCAGCTTCTGCAAACGGTTTTGTAAGATAGTCATTTGCACCAGAGTCTAAACCAGCTACCTTATCTTTAACGGTAACAAGAGCCGTTAACAAGATAACTGGAACGTCTTTAATTTTCTTCCATT
>NZ_JAWOVY010000569.1:0-587 GCF_033340155.1 Vibrio sp. 1562 | reverse complement strand
AAAGACATTTTCGAGGATACTCGAGCGATTGCTGAACCATCCGGTGCGCTTGCGCTTGCTGGCTTGAAGAAGTTTGTTGAGCAAAACCAACTGGAAAACAAAAACCTTGCCACGGTGTTGTCTGGCGCGAATACCAACTTCCATGGTTTACGCTATGTTTCAGAGCGTTGTGAATTAGGTGAGAAGCGTGAAGGTCTATTGGCCGTGACAATTCCAGAACGCCAAGGCGCTTTCTTTGAATTCTGTAATCTGATTGGCGGCCGCGCTGTCACCGAGTTTAACTACCGTTATAACGATGATGAACTGGCGAATATCTTTGTTGGTGTACGCCTGCAAGGCGGTCAGGAAGAGCTGGATAACATCATTCGCGATCTACGCGAAGGTGGCTACCCAGTCGTGGATTTGTCCGACGATGAAATGGCCAAACTGCACATTCGTTACATGATCGGTGGCAAGCCCTCGAAACAACTGAAAGAGCGTCTCTATAGCTTTGAATTTCCTGAGTATCCAGGCGCACTATTGAAGTTCTTAAGCACACTTGGCACCCATTGGAACATCAGCCTATTCAACTACCGCAACCACGGCGC
>NZ_JAWOVY010000568.1:0-587 GCF_033340155.1 Vibrio sp. 1562 | reverse complement strand
CCAAAGATTTGCCCAAGTTGATGATGTTCTCGATGACGGTCACCTGTTTTGGCAGGGCGTCAATGTCATTAATGAATGCACGGTCGATTTTTAGTTCATCAATCGGGAAACGAGCTAAATACGACAGTGACGAATACCCAGTGCCAAAGTCGTCGATCGACAAAGCAAAGCCCAGCTTTTTAATCGCATTCAGCATTTGCAGCGTATGTTCGCTGTCACTCATCACCGCGCTTTCCGTTAGCTCAAACGTGATGCAACTTGGATCAAGTTCGGTTGTGCGCAGCAGCTTCTCCATAAAGTCGATCAACTGAGGGTTGCCAAACTGTTCTGGAGACAGGTTGATCGCGACGCGACCCGGCAAAATGCCTTGTTGTTTCCAGCGTTTTACGGTGTTGAATACATCACGCATCACCACGCGACCCAGATGCTCAATCAAACCTGGTCGTTCCGCCACAGGAATAAATGATCCTGGGCTAATGTAGCCCTCAACCGGATGTTTCCAACGTACTAAAGCCTCTGCGCCATTGATACTGAAATCACGGGCGTTCACTTTGGGCTGATACCAAACTTCAACACCATTTTGCTGC
>NZ_JAWOVY010000567.1:0-589 GCF_033340155.1 Vibrio sp. 1562 | reverse complement strand
GTCGTGCAGATGCTCAAGAGTGACATTCAGCGTGCTGGTTTTGACGGTAACGATGGTCATTCTATAAAAATATCGGGCTCAGCGAACACAATTTACACTCTTGATGATGTTGATAGAGGGCTAATTGCTTACGCCTATTACATAGGTGTTTCTGGCTCTGCTCCTTTGTATAAAAACGTGGCTTATGAGCAACGAGTTAACACGCCAGAGTCGCTATTTGTGTGTGAAAAAAAGCAAATAACGATAGGGGATGTTAATGACGTGGTCAACCTTGCAGGCACAGGCTCATGTAACACTCTCTTTGATAAAAAAGTTATTCACGTTAATCGATTTGACCTGGCTAGTGAATTGCTAGAAAGCACTGATGCAAAAAGTGCACTGGTGACCATTACATTGGGAACCGAATTGAAAGACGCGACTGATATTCGCACGCAGCAGTCGTTTACTGCGATGCAAAGGAACTGGCAGTAATGAAGAAACAACAAGGTGCAGCTGCGTTATTAGTTGTGAGCGTATTGCTAGTTGCGGCATTAATGATGTCTCTCGGTAGCTATAAATCCCTCTTGTAACAAATTAAACGAGCCAACAA
>NZ_JAWOVY010000566.1:0-589 GCF_033340155.1 Vibrio sp. 1562 | reverse complement strand
TTTTCAACTGGAAAAAACTCGCTGGACGCTCAACCTTTCCACTGAGCAACCAGCGAGTTTCGAGCTACAGCGGGATGGTAAAACGCACTTTATCGGCACCATGGAAGTATTAAACAACGGACAACTCATTGCCGTTCACGATGCTGATTGGCGCTTTAGGCACAAGCCAGAAAAGCTCGAACAATGGTGTCAACTGCACCATTCAGAAACCTTATCCATCAATATGAACTACTACTTTGCTGATGATGCTCTCGTGATCGAGTATTTGGCGAGAAACACGGTTCCAACTCGCCTTGATATCCGTCATACCATCAAACAAGTTGTCGATTCACCTGTCGAAGACAACGAGCAAGCGCGAAGTGCGAAGTGGCAGCACCAAAGAGATGGATTACCAAGTGACTTCTTATCGAAAACCGCTAAGACGGACTTTTTCCGAGAAGCCTTTTCTGCCAAACAATGGATCGTTCTAGAAAACTGTGAGGAATAACGACGACAGTTTTTCCGCTCCAGAATAGACTGATGAAAAAGTAAATTGGTTGAAATATGCAAAACAACGACCCTTTAAAACCCGGCTACAACTTTGACGCAC
>NZ_JAWOVY010000565.1:0-589 GCF_033340155.1 Vibrio sp. 1562 | reverse complement strand
TAATTGACCAATAAGTGCACTCAAGCCACCGGTTTCAATAAGTGCATCCTGGCTTACTACGCCTAAAGTAACGATTTGCCAGAAAATGTAGATAACTAAAGGAATCGTCGAACCAACAATAACCGCTTTGCGCAAAGATGACGTATCGCCATCTAGGTAGTTTACGATTGCAGGAATACTACCGTGGAAACCAAACGATGTGAAAATCACTGGAATCGCCGCAACAATAAGTCCCTGTTCGATAGGCATGCTTAGCAAGTATGACTCGGTAACGTTTGGCGCTAAAAATGACAGTACCGCAACCATTGCGACTAGCTTTAACGCAAACAACACGCGGTTTACTTTATCAACTGTTCCTGTACCAATAGTCACCACTAAAGTAACGATCAGAGTGAAAATCACTGTCGCTGTCGGGCCAGAAATGTCTAACTCAAACCACTGAGATAAGCGGTCACCAAATTGTGCACCGCCACCAGCGATGTATGCCGCACACAATGAGTAGAACAAAAATAGCATCGCAAAACTGGCAACCCACTTACCCTTTTGACCAAGGATTTGTTTCGCCAAGGTATGAAGTGTTGCACTACTT
>NZ_JAWOVY010000564.1:0-590 GCF_033340155.1 Vibrio sp. 1562 | reverse complement strand
GCTATCTGAAAAAATGGGCATGCCACTGTCCACTTTTAAGAGACATTTAACCAGTACCAACCTCGCGCTAGATAAACTGCTTGAATACTGTCGTGCGATTGACTGTACATTGGATGAATTGCAAAAGTTAGCCAATCAGTTGCAAGGTGAAGATGAAGATTATTTTAGTCGAACACAAGATGAAGTGTTTTTTCAGTTCCCACATCTTTACGATTTTTATCGTGAACTGAGGATGTTGCGCGGAAAAGATGGATACACAATTTTAAAGAAGAAATACGACTTATCAGAGCAAAGCATGTCTGATTATCTGGGTGCACTAGAGTTGCTAGACCTTGTTTACGTAGATGAAAACAAAAGTATTACGTTGCACGGCCCGCTGTACTACAGCTACGCAGAAAACTCGAAGTTAAACGATAAGTACACCGAGATAATCAAAGAGCAAACAACGACACATGATAAATGCGTTCGTGTTGCTTTGGCGCGAATGAAAATTACGGAAGAACAGTTGCTGGAGCTTGAAGATCAAGTAGCGAAAACGGTGATTGATTTTCACTCGAAGAATGTTGTCGCTGAAAACTTTAATGTTTCCG
>NZ_JAWOVY010000563.1:0-591 GCF_033340155.1 Vibrio sp. 1562 | reverse complement strand
CAGAGATTTTCACGGTTCTAAAGTACGTTTCACAACGCGCTCTCAAGTGAATGAGTTTGTAGCGGAAACAACATGCTAACAAACTGTTTAAGAGTGATTCGCAACGCGTGGCATTTTTACTATGCGTTGCGTTTAGTGTTTAAGGTGGTATGCGGCGGCATCGGTATTGCGTTGCTCACACCTTAACAGGGCGTTAGGGCGCAAGGAGTAAAATGATGATTCATCACATAGATCATATTGTTCTCACAGTCTCCGACATAGAAAAATCAGTGGACTTTTATAAACGGGTTTTGTGCATGGAAGAAGTAACTTTTGCCAATGGCCGTAAGGCAGTAACGTTCGGAAATCAAAAGATTAACTTTCAGCTTATTGGTCAAGAACCACGAAATGTAGCTAATGTTGGTTCAGGTGATGTTTGCTTAGTTTCAGATTGGCCGTTGACATCAGTGGTAAATCATTTAGTCAAAGAAAATGTCAAAATCATTGAGGGTCCAGTCGAAAAATCAGGAGCTGTTGGTGCAATCCAATCTGTCTATTTTTTGGATCTTGATAAGAACTTAATAGAAGTCAGCGTGTATCAATAGGCTCTGC
>NZ_JAWOVY010000562.1:0-591 GCF_033340155.1 Vibrio sp. 1562 | reverse complement strand
ACCTTGCGCCGCGATAGCATTGATTAACTGATACAACAAACCTTCTTGAGCAATGTCGAGCGGAGCGGCTGGCTCATCTAAAATCAACAACTGCGAGTATGGATTTATCGTTCTCCACACTTGTAAGCATACACCCGCTAAGCGTACGCGTTGCCACTCGCCTCCTGATAGCGTTTGAATGCTGCGGTGCAGCTTATCTTGCAGTTGGACGAGCTCGACCACCATATTAACGGCATCACGAACTTTACCATCAGTGATCGCAGCGCCACTTGGCAACGACAACGCAAGATATTGAAAAACATCGACGTTAAATGCAGGTCTAGATTGCTGACATAAGTAACCGCGAACATGAGCTTGTTCCGACAGAGATAACGTTAGCAAGTTTTTGTCGTCCACATGAACTTCACCGCTCGCTCCATCCCTGCCAGTTAATGTGCCAGAAATCGCTGCGAGTAACGTACTCTTACCAGAGCCGTTTGGTCCGACAACGTGGACGACTTCGCCAGCTTCGCATTCAAATGAACGTGGCAGCAAACGACTTCCAACCGCTATATGCTTAACGCGCACCATGACTCTTCACCAACACCCAAA
>NZ_JAWOVY010000561.1:0-591 GCF_033340155.1 Vibrio sp. 1562 | reverse complement strand
CGGTACTGCCTTGGTCGATACGATCGAGAAAATCGGTGTCGTCCTTTTCTAGCTCACGTTCAAGTAGTCGTTGTTGCTCTGAAAGCGATACTTGCGCGACTTTCAATTCACCAAGATCCAACGTCCCTTGTGTGGGTTTCAGTTCGCCACAAAGCAGATCGCCTAGCAGGGAGCCGATGTCTCCTTCTGCACTGAAGATGCCCCAAGAGTCATTGTTATCGATTGTCCATTCATCAATGGAAAGTGTGGTGGTATGTCCTTGTACAGCAAGCTGACTAAAGCGAATAGCCATTGTGTTTGTCTTCCTTGTTATTGTTGTATTGGACTAGTTATAACAACTAACCAAGGGCCTAAGGAAGGGGATGTCAGTATTAATTTTAACCAAAGCAAAGATTGTTACGACCAGAAATGAAAGACTTATGTAACGAATCTGCTGTTCAATAAGTCACGGGAATATTTCTATATAGTCATCATTATGTGTATGGATATTATGCTGCTACACTCATATGTGGCACTTATTTATTAAATGTAAGGATGCATGTATATGAGTGAAAAGGAATACGATTATCCTGCGAGCTACAGTCTCGTTTC
>NZ_JAWOVY010000560.1:0-591 GCF_033340155.1 Vibrio sp. 1562 | reverse complement strand
GTCCCGTCAGGTGATTAACATCTTCACGAGTCAGTAAGACTCCCTTGGGATCACTGCTAAATCTGTGTCTTAACCACTCTGCAAATTCTTTTGCACAAATCATAGTCATGGTTTTGTCCTTGATTCATTCTACGGCAGGTCACTCCACAACCCCGCCTCAATACCTTGTCTGCGTTGCCTATTTTACTTACCAACCGACAGACATATTGTTCAGAAATCAGAGTATCGTGACGAAAGATCTTTCAAAACAGAGTCGTTACCACTCAACAATACATACAACCCGTTGTTTATTTAAGATTTCTATAATATGTCACCCAAACGAGTTGGGTTAGTTTTTGTATTGGTATTATTCACTGTAGACAAAAGTATGATGTTTCTCCAGTTTCATAAAAGAGATACCTGAGCCGAAACAAGAACAAAGATAAGACGTTATTTACTGACGATAAGTGGCTGACATTGTGGTGGAATCGCTTTTTTCTTTTTAGGTTTAGCCGCTACTTTTTCTGGCTGGGGCTTCGCAGGGACAACTGCTTTTGGCTTCCAACTCGCTAACTCCGAACCACACCCATCACCAGAAGGAGGAGGTGCTTG
>NZ_JAWOVY010000559.1:0-592 GCF_033340155.1 Vibrio sp. 1562 | reverse complement strand
ATGACTTGCTTATTTAGCTTGTGAACCAACTGACCTTTCTTCGTTTCTGGAATTGGCTTTTCAATCAGCTTAGGCTTTTGCTCTGCAGGTTTCGCAAACCATTCTTCCAAGAATCGGCGGTTAAATAGGCCCGTTAACATGTCGGTTTTCGCCAAACGACGCATACGCAAACGCGAACGGTTCACGTACAAAAATACCAACGCCATAAGCAATAAAATACCAATCATTACCAATAACACTTCACCCAACAGGTAGAATGTTCGGCGATTATTCTCCAGCTCTAGACGCTGTAATACATTGTTCCAGTTGAGGTTTTCGTTCTCGTACTCTAATCGCTCTAGCTCAAACAAGGTTTGTTGTCGCTCTAAGTTCTCGACTTCACGCTGATTACTAAATTGAATGAATTTTTCATGATATTGACCGTAGGTTTGATAGGCCAATTCGAAGTTTTGATCTCCGGCGTAAGCCATAGCAGCGACTTTTAACAGCTCCATTTGCTGCTGTTTGATGTAGCGACTCTCGATGATCTCAGGAAGTAAAGGCGTAATCATCGTTAACAAAGCTTGATACTGCTTACGCTCTAGCATGTACT
>NZ_JAWOVY010000558.1:0-593 GCF_033340155.1 Vibrio sp. 1562 | reverse complement strand
TTTAGTATCGAAAGCGATGGCACGACTTATCGCTGTACAGGGAAACTAGTCCTACCCGCTGGTGATAAAATTGTCTCCTCATTACCGGAAAAAGAGATAACGTTAAAAGCAGATTATGGCATTGTGTTAGAGGGGAATAATACGATTGGTGAACCCAATAAACGTATCTCTCTACACGCCCTCGCTACCGGATTAACAGTTAACAATGAGAAAGCATCAAACCTCGACGATTACCAAAACAAACACACTGTTATTTATGGTGACCTTCTGTCGGCCTACCCAACAAAACTGCATAATGTTCTCATCGATGGGGATATAGTGCTAACGGGGTCGACGCTTCATATTGACGGTAAGTACAACACCATTATTGGTAAAATTTTGACTCACAGTACGACCGATATATTCAATGCTAACGTTTGTGGCACCATTGAATCAAAAGGCCATCAATTGCATCTCAAGACGAAGCACCCTTTCCAACAACATTTCGTCGTCGGTGATATTGTGGCGCACAGTTCTCTGCTTATTGATGATATGGCGGTTTACGGCACGACGGAGTCCAAAGCTGCATCTACCGCACTGAACGGTGCGTGCTA
>NZ_JAWOVY010000557.1:0-594 GCF_033340155.1 Vibrio sp. 1562 | reverse complement strand
AACCGCGTAAGTTAGGCCGAGTTTACAAAGCTGCGCGTAGTACAACGCAATGAACACACCAAAAATACCGAGAGAAGACAACCCAAACAGCAACCCAATCGCAACGAAGGCAGAAACCACATTAATACCAAGCAACCATCGGGTTCTGCGTTTGAAAAGAATGGCGATGTTTAACAATTCGCTCCATTCCTTGAGCATCGCAATCGGTAGCAAGAACAGCGTGTAAAGTACCGCTTCATGGTAGGTTTCT
This sequence comes from Vibrio sp. 1562, assembly GCF_033340155.1. Taxonomy (NCBI): domain Bacteria; kingdom Pseudomonadati; phylum Pseudomonadota; class Gammaproteobacteria; order Vibrionales; family Vibrionaceae; genus Vibrio; species Vibrio sp. 1562. Next base: position 344 of record NZ_JAWOVY010000557.1, on the reverse strand, counting down.
GGCAAGAAGTTCGTGATCATGACCATTGCCAGTGTCGCTACAACCACGCTGAGCGCAGCAACATAAATCATCCCTAAATGAGAAACGCGCACGGCTTCACTAGCTCGACCATTTTCCAGGTACGCAAAGCGTCGTGGCATCCACCACATGCCAAATGGCTGCACCAAAATACACATACCTACAGAGAACTTAACCGCAATCGCATAAATGCCTAACGTCGCCAACGAAGCATTTGCGCCGATGAACCAGCGCTCGGCACCATTCAAACAAAACGCGACAAGCGCAGACAGCATTACTGGGAGGCATTAATTCAAATACTGCTTGGCTAAGGCAATCTAAGGCAG
>NZ_JAWOVY010000556.1:0-595 GCF_033340155.1 Vibrio sp. 1562 | reverse complement strand
GCGAGGACTTTGGTACGCTGAACGCGAAAATTGAGTGCCTCTGGATGTACACCTAAAGCATTTTCAAATGTGATCGCCATGCATTTTTCCTTACAGTCGGCTCGAATACGCCAAGATACAAACAAGATACGTGCCATAAATTTTATTTATATTTATCAATGACTTACAGACAAGAGTGGAAACCAAACTTCCGGTTTACGGAAAGCAAAAAAATTAGGGGGAAAACTCTAATTTCCTCAAAGTGGATACTGTTATTAGGAATTCTTTCGACAGGACAAACTTTCGCCAGTCCGGACCAAACCACCTTCTCATCGGAGGAGCTAAAGGCCGTTGTCGCGAAACATTTTGAACAAGAAGTAGACCGCGTAGCCAAGTCTAACCAGTGGGGCGAGTACCAACTGGAGTACGACTTGTGGGTGCCAGGTTCTGCCAACCATTTACCCAAATGCGATGCCAAATTGGTGATCACGGGTCGCGATAACCAACCTTTGCCAGTCGGTAACTTAAAGCGTGCCGTCAGTTGCGAAGATCTCACTGCTCCATGGCGAATCAATGTCACGATCAAATCCTCGGTCACACTGCCAGTGGTGGTTGC
>NZ_JAWOVY010000555.1:0-595 GCF_033340155.1 Vibrio sp. 1562 | reverse complement strand
TTTTCTATATCTCTCGAATACACAGCTTTAAGGCAAAACTGCTTGGTTTGGATTGCCGCTTCAACAAATTGTTGCGAAATCCAGTTAGTCCCGATAACAGCGAGTTTAAACATGTCACTTCCTTTATATTCGTTCTAAAAAGCCGTAATGAATTCGGCTTATCAGTGCGATTTAAGCAAGCTTTAGTTCATTAAACAACTCAAATAACTGGTTAGATTTATACGGCTTTGGCAAATACGCATCCATACCCGCAGCAAAACAATTGTGAATGTCCTCTTCCAACACACTCGCGGTCAAAGCAATGATGGTTGTTTTCTTGCAGCCCACTTTCTTTTCCCAACGGCGAATCTCTTTTGTCGCGGTTAGTCCGTCCATCACCGGCATCATACAATCCATCAAAATGGCGTCAAACTGCTCACCTTTGGTGATGGCATCCAGCGCTTCTTGCCCGTTACTCGTAATTAAGTAGTCGTACCCTGCTTTATCTAAGAAAAAGCTCGCGATTTTTTGGTTCATTAGATTGTCTTCAGCAATCAGTATTCTTCGATGAGTTCGAGATATTTTAGATTCAGCGCGAGATGCAATATTTGTGACA
>NZ_JAWOVY010000554.1:0-595 GCF_033340155.1 Vibrio sp. 1562 | reverse complement strand
CCAGCGTCGTTTTACCTTCCAAAACAGGCATGATCGCTTGTTCAAGCAACGCCGATGCTTCTCCGTACCCGGCTAACATCTCAACGAGTAAGGTCTTTGCGTCTTTCTCATGCAGATTAGGTTTGTCCGTAGGTGGCATTGCTGGCGCTGGTGTTGTTTGTTCTGGTGCGTCAGTCAGCATAGGGAGCGGCTCAATCGCCCATGATGGCGGTTCATCAGAACTACCGAACATTGGAAAGTCATCGCCCTGCAGGGAGTTTTGTTCTTGTGGAACGAAGTCCTGTTTTGGCTGCTTCTCTTGCTTTCCGGGCATTGCCACATCTGGGATTTCTGAGTTTGTTGCGTCAGTGCTGGCTGTCTCTGCCGATGCGCTGAATGCGTCAAACGGAAAGTCGATGTCCCCCAGTCCACCCCCAACATCCTTGAGTGCTTGTAACGGATTGTCGTTTGCCAAAGGTGGTGCGTTTTTGGCAATGTCATGAGAGGACAAATCCTCTTTTGCCTCTGGTTTGTGGGGTTGTTTCTCTGTATCACTCTTCGGTTTTGCTTTGCCCGGTTTGCTCTGCGGCTTACCCTTCTTGCCAGCGTCAGGCTT
>NZ_JAWOVY010000553.1:0-596 GCF_033340155.1 Vibrio sp. 1562 | reverse complement strand
CATACCAGGAAGAATGCCTAGCTCTGGCGGTCTTTCCATCACCATCGTCACTTTATAGCTGCCTGTTTTTGGGTCGGCTTCGGTGTCAATTTCTTGGAAAGTCAGATCGAAAGAGCGTTCGGGAAACGCATCGAATATCATTTTTGCTGAAACTTTCACGCCTTGCGTATAACGGTTGAGCAAATAGTCAGGCAGTTGAAAACTCACCTTCATTACCTGATTGGTTTGAATGTTCATCACCCCTTCTTTGGCGGCAACGTATTCATGATTTTCGGCAGGAAGATAAGAAATGGTGCCATCGTAAGGAGCAACGAGTTGGGTGTAGCGCAAGTTCGCTTTGGCTTGATCCCATTGCGCTTTAGCGGAGTTATGATTAGCTTTCGCTTCATCAAAATCTTGTTCAGAGACCACTTGGTCTTTCCGCAGCTTTTTATAGCGCTTGTACTGAACATCAGCTAACGCAAAATTCGCTCTTGCTTGCTTTTCCAGTAAGGAATATTCATCTGGGTTAAGGACTGCTAGCACATCGCCTTTTTTAACGACTTGCCCTTCATTAACTTCGATCGATTGAAGCAACCCTGGGACACGAAATGCGA
>NZ_JAWOVY010000552.1:0-597 GCF_033340155.1 Vibrio sp. 1562 | reverse complement strand
ATTGGTAAACCTTCACCTAGGTAAGACTTCAGACGATCATTCATTTCACGTAGGAAATCTGGCACAGCTTCCCACAGTGAGTTTTCTACTACGGCAAAGCCCCATTTCGCTTCATCCAATGGAGTAGGGCGTTGTTGACGAATCACGTCAGAATGCCAGCTTTGTGCGATAAGTTGCTCTAAGCGACGCTCTGTTTTTTTGCGTTCTTTAGAAGACAGGTCGCTGAGTTCTAGTTTGGATAAGCACTCGTTGATCTTGACCAGTTTATTGATCATGGTGCGGCGAGTGATTTCCGTTGGGTGCGCGGTTAATACCAGTTCAATATTCAAATCACGTACCGCTTGAGCCGTATCGAGTTTGCTAACATCGTTTTGTACCAGTTTTGAAAACAGCGAGTTGATCGCGTCTGGTTCACAGATGTGCTCTTCACGGTGACGTGAAATGGTGTGGTATTGCTCGGCAATATTGGTGAGGTTTAGAAATTGGTTAAACGCACGGGTGACTGGCGTTAGTTGCTCATCGGGTAGGTGTTTGATTTCTTCTATCAAGCTTTCCCTGTCTGCTTGATTACCTGCTTGAGCCGATTTGGATAATTTA
>NZ_JAWOVY010000551.1:0-598 GCF_033340155.1 Vibrio sp. 1562 | reverse complement strand
CTCATGAAAAGTGCGGCACCGAACGAGTTGGCAATGATCATCGGAGAGGCAATCGCTGACACCAGTTCGTAGGCTTGGTCGAAGGGTTTGGCTAGGGCCAACAACAAAATCATCTGCACAACTTCGGCAACAAATGTCACGCTGAACACCACGCTTGGGTTGAACAGCAATGCGCCCTTGTTGCGTTTGATAAGGTAGACATGTAACAAGCCACCAATCACGCCTTCAGCAGTGGTTGAAATAGCACAGGCTAGGTCGGTAAAGCCGCCAAGGGAATAACGATGAATCCCGCCGGTTAAGCCGACAGCAAAACCGACTACTGGCCCGCCAAACAACCCGCCCATGACAGCGCCGATGGCACGCGTGTTGGCGATCGCATCATTGATGTGCAGGCCAAAGTACGTCCCGAGGATACAAAAGCCAGAAAAGAGCACGTAGCAAATTAAACGATGGCTAAGGCGAGACGAAATACTCAGTAGCGGTAAGATGATGGGTGTTTTACTCAGCATGTAAGCCAAGACTAAGTAAACACACATTTGCTGCAAGAGAGAGATAACCAGTTCCATAGCGAACCTAACCTGAAATTAATGTTGTTATT
>NZ_JAWOVY010000550.1:0-598 GCF_033340155.1 Vibrio sp. 1562 | reverse complement strand
ATGCCCGCCACAGATCAATGTTTGGTCGAAACAAGTGGCGAGGAGGACGCTCTTAATACCCCAGTAGTGGTAGAAGCGGACAACCTGCAAGCCATTAATGGTGACAAAGCACAATACTCTGGAAACGTCCAAGTAACGCAAGGTCCGAAGAAAATCACCGCAGATAGCGTAACCCTGCACCAACAAGACAACGTGGTGGTGGCAGAAGGCAACGTGACCTTCAATGACGGACAAGTTAAAGCCCGCTCAGATCGTGTTACCAACGACATCAACCAAGATACCTTCTCGCTTGAAAACACCGAATACCAATTTCTTTGCCAACAAGGTCGTGGTACTGCCGCTTACATTGCACGCACAGGTCAGTCTGTCTATGAACTAGAAGATGGCTCAATCACATCATGTCCGGAAGGCGATAATTCATGGCGCTTGGTTGCGTCTGGTATTGACGTAGACCAAGACGAAGAGACCGCCACGCTGCACCACCCTCGTTTTGAGATCATGGATGTGCCCGTGTTTTACGTGCCATACATGACCATGCCTATTGGCAACACGCGTAAAACCGGTTTCCTATTCCCTTCTCTTTCTTACGGTTCTAGTG
>NZ_JAWOVY010000549.1:0-599 GCF_033340155.1 Vibrio sp. 1562 | reverse complement strand
GCTGTCTCGACAGGCCTTAAACCACTTCAGCCCGTCGCCGATTCTCTCAAAGATGTTGCTGCGGGTGGCGGTGACTTAACTGCGCGTCTAAAAGTGGAAAGTAAAGACGAAGTTGGCGAAGTCGCGGCTGCCTTTAATGAGTTTATGGATAAACTTCACCCACTGATGCAGGACATTCATCAATCTGCTTCTGCCGTTCAAACAGTTTCTGAAGAACTGAATGATCAAACGCGCACAGCGAGCGGTCAAATGCAGAGTCACTGTTTGGAAACGGATAAAGTGGTGACAGCGGTAACAGAGATGAGCATGACGGCAAAAGAAGTCGCGAGCAATACAAATGCCACTGCGCAGGCCATTGACGATGCGAACGATCAGGTCACCGAAGCCCAGCGAGAGGTTGAACAAGCGATTCAAGGCATTACTGAGTTGGTTACAGAGATCAACAGTACATCGGATGCTATCTCTGAGTTGAGTCAGCAAACGGAGCAGATTACCAAAGTATTGGATGTGATTGGCGAGATTGCTGAGCAGACCAACTTATTGGCGCTTAATGCGGCAATTGAAGCCGCGCGAGCGGGTGAGCAAGGGCGTGGATTTGC
>NZ_JAWOVY010000548.1:0-599 GCF_033340155.1 Vibrio sp. 1562 | reverse complement strand
ACTTGGTCCAACCAACCGAACGTGCTCTATCTCCCCTGATGTGAATGATCCCGGCTACCGCAATGTTTCTTTCGATGAGCTGGTTGACGCGTATTCCGAGTCAACTCGAGCATTAATCAGAGGTGGCGCTGATCTTATTTTGATCGAAACTATTTTCGATACATTGAATGCTAAAGCATGTGCCTTTGCTGTTGATTCTGTATTTGAAGAGCTTGGCTTCGCACTGCCTGTCATGATTTCCGGTACGATTACGGACGCTTCGGGCCGAACGTTATCAGGGCAAACCACGGAAGCATTTTACAACTCTCTACGTCATGTAAGGCCGTTATCTTTCGGTCTTAACTGTGCATTGGGGCCAGATGAACTGCGCCCATACGTGGAAGAGCTTTCTCGTATTTCTGAATCATTTGTTTCCGCACACCCTAACGCAGGTTTGCCGAATGCTTTTGGAGAATATGACCTTTCTCCAGAAGATATGGCAGAGCATGTAAAAGAGTGGGCTAGCAGCGGCTTTTTAAATCTGATTGGTGGCTGTTGTGGTACAACGCCGGGGCATATTCGCCAAATGGCGCAGGCCGTTGAAGGTGTTACACCTCGCG
>NZ_JAWOVY010000547.1:0-600 GCF_033340155.1 Vibrio sp. 1562 | reverse complement strand
CGACGACAACCTACTGTGCGTGAATGCGCACATCGCGCATGACGTCGTAGTAGGCAACCATACTCACATTGGTAACAATGCGATTCTGGGTGGTCACGTAACAGTAGAAGATCACGCTGGTGTAATGGCACTTTCTGCTATTCACCCATTCTGTACGGTAGGCGCTTATGCATACGTTGGTGGTTGTTCTGCGGTTGTTCAGGACGTACCTGCTTACGTACTTGCTCAAGGTAACCATGCTACGCCGTTTGGTTTGAACCTAGTTGGCTTGAAGCGTAATGGTTTTGAGAAACCAGAAATTCGAGCACTACAAAAAGCGTACAAAGAAATTTACCGCTCTGGTAAAACGCTAGAAGAAGTGAAACCGATTCTTGCAGAAATGGCACAAGAATGGCCAGCAGTGAAGCGTTTTTCTGACATTCTAGAAACAACGGAACGTGGTATCATTCGTTAATTCACGAATGAATCAATAAGTGGAAAAGATCGCGCCCAATTAGGGCTGCGGTCTTTTTGTGTTTTATGGATAAGGAATCCCTTATCCATAGTACATAGGGCGAAATCGATATGGAAAAACCATTACGTATTGGCATCATTGCTGGC
>NZ_JAWOVY010000546.1:0-600 GCF_033340155.1 Vibrio sp. 1562 | reverse complement strand
TTGCCAGCCACAATGCGCACACAGTTACTGCGATTGCAGTGCTGGGGCAGCAGAAGGATTTTGAATTCCAACGCCTACACGGTATGGGAGATTCACTCTACAACCACGCGATGGAGAAATACGGCCAACCTGTTCGTATTTACGCTCCTGTTGGTAGCCACGCGGATCTACTGCCTTACCTTGTTCGTCGTCTGCTAGAAAATGGCGCAAACAGCTCGTTTGTACACCGTTTGGTTGACGCGCGTTGCCCAATTTCTGAACTGACACATCACCCTGTGGATGCGCTAACCAGTTTTGCGACGCTGAATAACGATAAGATCCCAATGCCTTCAGGTATTTTCCCTGAACGTAAAAACTCTTACGGCGTCAACATTGATATCGAAAGCGAAGCAAAACCATTTGAAGCGCAAGTTGAAAGCTTCCTAAACAATAAGTGGGTTGCGGGCCCTGTGATCAACGGTGAACGCTTTGCCGAAAGCATGATCAAGGAAAACCTCGCTGAGATCATTACCGCGCCTTACGATCGTCGTGTTGAAGTGGGTCAAGTCGCTTTTGCAACTCTTGATCATGTTTCCGCTGCGATTGAAGCGGCGCAAGCGG
>NZ_JAWOVY010000545.1:0-600 GCF_033340155.1 Vibrio sp. 1562 | reverse complement strand
CGTTGATAAACACACAACGCCTCTTATCTCTGTAAACGATCCAGAATTAATGCTTGCTAAGCCAGCGTCTTTGACGGCGGCAACAGGCATGGACGCGCTAACTCATGCGATTGAAGCGTACGTATCTATCGCGGCAACACCAATTACTGACGCTGTTGCAATCAAAGCGATCGAGTTAATTCAAGCGCACCTACGCACCGCAGTGAAAAACGGCGAAAACCTAGAAGCTCGTGAGCAAATGGCATACGCACAGTTCATGGCTGGCATGGCGTTTAACAACGCATCTCTAGGTTACGTGCACGCTATGGCGCACCAGCTAGGTGGTTTCTACGACCTACCACACGGTGTATGTAACGCAATCTTGCTTCCTCACGTACAACGCTACAACGCGCAAGTATGTCCAGAGCGTCTACGTGATGTCGCAAAAGCGATGGGTGTGGATGTAGAAGGTATGTCAGCAGAGCAAGGTGCTGCGGCAGCGATCGACGCTATCGTTGCGCTAGCAAAAGACGTTGGTATTCCAGCTGGTATTAAAGAGCTTGGTGCGAAGCTAGAAGACATCCCAACACTAGCAGACAACGCATTAAAAGACGCGTGTGG
>NZ_JAWOVY010000544.1:0-601 GCF_033340155.1 Vibrio sp. 1562 | reverse complement strand
AAGAGCTTGTCTTAACTGGGGTTCTGTTTTAACAGCACGAGAAATAACAGCGAGGAACACGAAAATGGAGAGATGCACAAGGCATAAATAGGAGGTGTGTTCTTGCTGATTCCAACGTACTCAAAATTAATTTTGAACAGTGTTCGTTTGTTCGGGATTCTAAGAGAAAAACCACGGCAGGTATTGTATGAGTGAGTAAGGAAGTGTCAGGACACTTTGCCGCGTGGCGTCATTTTTTCTTACGTGCAGCGATAGTTTTTCTTGCTCGTTGAAACTGCGCATCGTTTGTACAGTGAGCTTCTCGAAAACAAGTTCATGAATGACACGAAGGAAAAACAATGGCACACCTATCTTACTGGTTTAAGCAAGCGCTTGAACTTGAACAGCCTCAACCAGCTAAGCCACTGAATGAAGATATCGACGCTGATGTCGCGATTATTGGCGGTGGTTACACCGGACTTTGGACCGCCATTATGATCAAACAGCAAGCACCGAAAAAGCATGTTGTTGTGATAGAAAAGGGCCTGTGCGGCAGTGGCGCGTCTGGAGCGAATGGTGGTTGCATGCTGACTTGGTCGACAAAGCTTCCGACCTTAAAACG
>NZ_JAWOVY010000543.1:0-601 GCF_033340155.1 Vibrio sp. 1562 | reverse complement strand
GTACGGCTTAAAGCACCAACAAGATAAAACACTGCGAGAAATCATTCGTCGTTACGATTTTACTCGCTACGCCACCGATAAAGAGATGATTGAAGCATGGGCGGCGCAGTTGGCAAATCAGGTCTATTGGCTGCGTCAACTGGGTGAACAAGATGTGGTGAACGCGTTCATTGAAGCATTCCGAGCGACCTACCCCGACGACAATGATAAAAAGCTCTCTGCTCAGCAATACGGCAACAAAATCTATGGCATGACGCACATCATCTTTGCCGACTCTCAGTATTATCAAAAGCGCGTGAATGAAGCGGATCATCAATGGATTTATGATTACTTCCGCGACAACATCGACACGATTTTATTGCGTGCAAAAGAAGACATCATTGCCGAAGTAGGTATTTCATTTTTACTGGCTGGCCTTGACCACGATCCCGTCGTTGAGAAAACACGCCAAGCGATTCGAGATGCCATCAGCACCGAACAAGGGATGATCCCATCCGTTGATGGTGACTTTGATCTAAAGTATGGGGAACATCGCAATGTGCTCGCGATTATGCTTTTAGATTGGAAAGGTGTGCACAAGGCACCAACATATCAAGCGCAC
>NZ_JAWOVY010000542.1:0-601 GCF_033340155.1 Vibrio sp. 1562 | reverse complement strand
GTCGTATTCAGCCGGAGGGGGCGGAAAATATGTATATATTTCCATTTCAAGAGCCTTTTTACATGGACTGATGTATGAAACCACTGTCGTTAAAAAATAAGATTATAATCTTATTTGGAATATCATTAATAATTACTATCGTAACTGCTTACTTTAGTGTTAAATATATTATTGGTGATTACATCAATAACTCATACGACAGTCGTATGGTTAGCAATGTAAGATTGATTAGCAGTGAAATTAAACAGTCAATCGAACGCGATATATCGGTGATAGAGAGCCTTGATTTTGGCGTAATTGGTATTCGTGATACTAAGCAAAAACTAGGTTATGAACAAGTTGTCAAGCTTGTCAATAAGACTGCATTAAGTGATAAAGGAAGCTTAGATAAAGAGCAATCCCAATATTATATCGATTTGGCTCGTGACCATCAAGAAGGCATAAAAATAACACAAATTTTTTCTGAAAGTGGTCAGGCAAAAGTAATTATTTCGAAAAAGAAACATAGTGTAGTAGATTTTTTCACTATCGACTTGAGTTTGTTTGGGGCAGTTGTACCGCGCTATAGTGTTCTAGGTGTTTACTTAGTATTATTCGATGA
>NZ_JAWOVY010000541.1:0-601 GCF_033340155.1 Vibrio sp. 1562 | reverse complement strand
CTCTATTCCAGAGCTTTCTCGTGAAGAGCTGGAACTTATCGTCGAAACTGCAGGTAATCTGAAAAAGGAACCTCGACCAGAACTGATTAAAAACAAAGTCGTTGCGAGCTGTTTCTTTGAGCCATCAACGCGTACTCGCTTGTCGTTTGAGACCGCGATTCAACGCATTGGTGGTGATGTCATTGGTTTTGATAACGATGGTAATACGTCTCTGGCGAAGAAAGGGGAAACGCTTTCTGATTCTGTACAAGTTATCTCTTCATACGTCGATGCATTTGTGATGCGCCACCCTCAAGAAGGTGCAGCGCGCCTTGCTTCCGAGTTTTCGAATGGCGTTCCAGTGATTAACGCGGGCGACGGTGCTAACCAACACCCAACACAAACTTTGCTTGACCTCTACACCATCGCGGAAACGCAAGGTCGCTTAGACAACCTAAACGTAGCATTTGTCGGCGATTTAAAATACGGCCGCACCGTTCACTCACTGACTCAAGCACTGGCGAAGTTCAATAACATCCGCTTCTACTTTGTCGCTCCAGACGCATTGGCGATGCCAGAGTACATCTGCGAAGAACTCGATGAAGCTGGCATTGAATACAGC
>NZ_JAWOVY010000540.1:0-601 GCF_033340155.1 Vibrio sp. 1562 | reverse complement strand
GCGCAGCGTAAGCACCAAACAAAGCTCTCTCGAAATGCGAGAGCGCAGCGTAAGCACCAAACAAAGCTCTCTCGAAATGCGAGCTTCGCATCCTGGCTTCCACTGATTGATTGCTTGGCTGAGTGCCGAGTTTGATAGATTTGGTGAAATCGCCAGTACTTCGTGTTTAACCACTGCGAGCAAATCTAACTGGATATCAGAACGCGTCTCCGTCTTCGCCAACTTTTCAATTAAGGCTTTCAGCAAAATTGATGGTTTGATAAAACCGGCCTGTTGAGCAAATGCATCATTCAAACGCACAGAAAAATCACAACGATGGACATGAGTGTTAGGTAAAAAAGTGAGTGAGCTCAAACATCCTTGAGGAATCCAAAAATACTGGCCGGGTTCAATGGCATACTCTTGCTTACCCAATTTGATGATCGCTAATCCGCTTACGACAGACAGTAAACTGTGCTTTAGCGATTTTTTACGCGCGGCAACGTTCAGAAAAGGGTAATTAGCGTCGTGAAATTCAATTGCGTAGTTCATTATGATCACCAGTGTTTTTGGGGCGCTAAGGGTAACGCTAAACCTAAACGATTCCAACCAGCTAACCGTA
>NZ_JAWOVY010000539.1:0-602 GCF_033340155.1 Vibrio sp. 1562 | reverse complement strand
ACGAACATTGGTCAGTTAAAAGATCCAAAATTGGCGAAACTATTCGACGCAAATGGCGATGGCAAAGCCGATCTTACCGGCTGTAACCCAGGTTGGGGGTGTGAAATGGTGGTTGAGCATCAGTTGGACGCGTTCAAACTTCGTGACACCGTCACTCACAACCAAGGTAATTACGCCGCAATCATTGCTGATACAATCTCCCGCTACAAAAAAGGCGACCCAATTCTTTACTACACATGGACACCGTATTGGGTAAGTGGCGTACTTGTTCCGGGTAAAGACGTTGTGTGGCTAGAGGTGCCGTTCTCGTCTCTTCCTGGTGAACGTAAAGACATCGACACCACACTGAAAAACGGCAAAAACTACGGTTTTGAAATGAACTCTATGCGCATCGTCGCGAACAAAGAGTTCACCGAGAAGAACCCATCGGCAGCGAAACTGTTCGAAATCATCAAACTGAATATCAATGATGTCAGCGCTCAAAACATGATGATGAGCCAAGGTAAAAATAGCGCGGCAGACATCGAAGCGCACGTAAATGGCTGGATTAAAGCCAACCAAACAACCTTTGATGGTTGGATTGAAGAAGCGAAGAAAGCGGC
>NZ_JAWOVY010000538.1:0-602 GCF_033340155.1 Vibrio sp. 1562 | reverse complement strand
ATGCATCGTAGTCAGGGCCCGTAATACGAGGATGACGCCAGCCCATGTACATTGGATCAGCAAGACGTTGAGGGTTGTTTGTACCCACATCCAGAACGATAGGCAATGTGTAAGCAGGGCTGATACCACCACATGCGGTGTACAGAGAAAGCTTACCGATAGGAATACCCATGCCGCCGATACCTTGGTCACCCAAACCTAGGATTCGTTCGCCATCAGTCACAACAATCACTTTTACGTTGTGGTTGGCTGCGTTGTTTAGCAGGTCATCGATACGATCACGGTTCGGGTAAGAGATAAATAGACCACGACCACGACGGTAAATGTTCGAGAAGTTCTCACACGCAGCACCAACGGTTGGCGTGTAGATGATCGGCATCATCTCAGAAATATGGTTTTGTACTAAACGGTAGAATAGGGTTTCGTTGGTATCTTGGATATTGCGCAGGTAAATGTGCTTATCCATGTCGCTTTCGAAACTCTTGTATTGTTGGTAGGCACGTTCTACCTGTTCTTGAATTGTTTCTGTTGTCTCTGGAAGCAGACCTTCTAAGTTGAATGAACTACGTTCTTCAGCAGAAAAAGCACTGCCTTTGTTCAAT
>NZ_JAWOVY010000537.1:0-603 GCF_033340155.1 Vibrio sp. 1562 | reverse complement strand
CCTTTAGTTGCCAATCAATACCCTCCAGCGAGGTTAACCGTAACCACGATGCCGTGTTTGAAACAGATAAACGTCATAATTTAATCTATGACAATTTTAAGTCTGTCCAGCGATCTCCATACTACGCTCTGGTTTTATTTTTCTTAGCTATTGTTGCATTTTTATACGCCTTGAACCTGTTCATAGATACCACAAAGATTACTTCAACAAACTACTTTATTGCATCAACGACAAGTGATACTGCTGTATACCCAATACCCACAGATAAGCATATCTTGCCGACTAAGGACCAAGAAAGAAACCCTGGCGAAACTTACTCTGAAGAAGAGTCAGAAGTATTAGTTCGTGAATATCTAGTTGATAGCCTTAAAGACTGTTTTTCAATGAACTACTTAAATGCAGCAACAGTACTGTCTAGGTGCAAGTCCAACCATTTGGACTCTGAAACAGACACCCAAGACATATTTATTGAGCTTCTAAGAGCAAGTAACTATATAAATATAATGAAGAAATCCCAGACTTCTGCATTACTCCACGTAGACACAAGCTCTATTAAACTTTTGAACAAAGCAATAGCTCAGCGTGAAGCCGTACCTGGCAGCG
>NZ_JAWOVY010000536.1:0-603 GCF_033340155.1 Vibrio sp. 1562 | reverse complement strand
TAGACTACCGCTACCCATACTGGAACCTGGATGTTGTAAGCGTTAGCGGTAAGAGTTTCTACGATGAATTTGAAGCATCTGAAGCGGGTATCATTGACTATACCAACCAAAGTTATGGTGCAAGTTTGACATGGGGTTTCCCATTTGACGAACTGAACCGTTTTGAATTCGGCGTTGGTTATACCCACAACAAGATCGGTAACTTGTCACCTTACTTGCAGGTAGAGCAATTCTTGCAAGCTCAAGCAGACAATATCGACTCAAGCGGTGCGTTAAACACCAACGACTTTGATTTCAATATCTCTTGGACTCGTAACAACCTGAACCGCGGTTATTTCCCGACAGCGGGTAACCACCAACGCGCATTCTACAAGATGACCGTACCTGGCTCTGACGTTCAATACTTCAAAATGCAGTACGATGTGCGTCAGTACGTGCCTTTGACTAAGAAGCATGAGTTCACGCTCTTGTTCCGTGGTCGCTTAGGTTATGGTAACGGTTACGGTCAGACGGATGGCAACGATAACTTGTTCCCATTCTACGAAAACTATTACGCAGGTGGCTTTACGACACTACGTGGTTTCGGCTCTAACAGCGTAGGTC
>NZ_JAWOVY010000535.1:0-603 GCF_033340155.1 Vibrio sp. 1562 | reverse complement strand
TCGAGCTCATCTAACAGCGCACTTCCTGCCCCTTGCCCATAATGTAACGGCGAGACATAGCAACACGTTACCAACGCCGTTTTATCTTCACTGGTGTGGTTAGGCAACTCGTAACTTAAAAACCCGACGATTTCCCCTTGTTTCTCAACCACGATCAATTGAGCCAGTTGCTCCGTCATAACTCGTGTCCACATCCTTTCTCGGCGCTCAATGGTAAACTGCTCTATATAGCTTTGTGGCATTAACCCTTTGTACGCCACCTGCCACGAATCGACATGTATTTTAGCAATTTGAGCTGCTTCTTCTCTGACAGCATTCCTTACAGTGTATCCCATTACTTTCCTTTCTATTCATCCTGAGTAAATACGCGCAATCGGTTATAAGCTTCAAAGCCCAAAGATTCGCACAACTTAATCGAAGGTGTATTTTCGATATTTACTCGGTATCTCACTTTACGATCTCGTGTTTTAGCCTCCGCCACTAAGTGTGAAAGCAAGCGCTTACCGTACCCTTTTTCTCTCGCTTTAGGGCTAACCAGTAACGATAACGACTCAAATGGCTCCTTTCCTTTGTAACAATATGACGGTAATGCCGCAACCAATT
>NZ_JAWOVY010000534.1:0-603 GCF_033340155.1 Vibrio sp. 1562 | reverse complement strand
GTTCCTGGCAACGATTTGGCCGTAACGCCAACCGCTATTAGATCTTGCCGCTGGAGAAAGTACTGCTCGCCAATGCGCTCGACTTCGGCAATATGCCCCGTCGCTCTTTGATTGATCACCAATTCTAGTTTCAAGCTAATATTGTTAAACTTATCAAAAGAAAAGTTTTCAGGACTCGGTAACTCAGAAAAACTGTTGGGTGAGTTCGCACAAAGGCCAATATTGCTCCACGCCATACTTAGTAATCCAAGCCAAAGCAAGACATACATTTCATTGCGTCTGTTCATTATTATCATTATTGCGTCAATGGTATTTTGTAGCGTTTACCTCCAATATTCGCACTCAAACTCATATTGTTTATATTCTTATATGAAATAGGCCAAACCTTATATTGCTCTGGAAGAATATAACCGGCTAATCCTTCAGAAATCATTAACGGTTCTTTATTCGGAGAATCCAGTTGTAAATTCACCAGACGCACATGATGATTTCCTGAGTTTTTAATGTGAATAAAGCGTTGATTATTTTTCTTAATCAATTGAGCTTGCAAACCATTCCACAACTCACTGTCCTTATTCTGCTGTTGAGTATTGTTAAGTCCTT
>NZ_JAWOVY010000533.1:0-604 GCF_033340155.1 Vibrio sp. 1562 | reverse complement strand
GAGCTTAATACAAAAGTTAAAGATACTTTTGACGACAGTAAAGGTCGAGATGGTTCAAGGGGCAACCAGAAAGAACTAGCTAAGAACGGTGATAGCAATAATGTTAAAACAATTTCAGCCAGCATGAAGCGTCAGGATTTAACACCGAAATCGGCACGCAAGTTTAAGTGTACAACGGACAGCAAGCATAAGATACCTGCAGCTCCGAACTCGCTAGATCAGGACTTTAATGCAACGACTCCGAATGAAAAATGGGTTGGAGACATCACCTATGTCGCCACAAGCGAAGGCTGGCTGTACTTGGCGGTAATTATTGACCTTTACTCAGACAATTCCAGAATGACGGCTACGCTGGTCTATGATGCGCTATCAATGGCTTTGGTTCGTCGCGGACTCCCTGAGCAGGTTATTGTTCATGGTGATCGAGATAGCCAGTATTGCTCTAAAGATTATAGAGGCCTAATAACTGCTTATAATCTACAACAAAGTATGAGTTGAAAAGGAAACTGCTGGGATAATGCGTGTGTTGGGAGCTTCTTCCATTCGATGAAAGTTGAAGCGATCCAATACGAACCGATAATGACTAGAGATGAGATGCGCCAAA
>NZ_JAWOVY010000532.1:0-604 GCF_033340155.1 Vibrio sp. 1562 | reverse complement strand
AATGGGACAGTTGCGTTTATCGGACGATATTAGGCATAGTGGTCTGCATATTTTGGATCAAGGTAATCTTTACGCGCTTCAAACAACTCGGTTTCAGTGTTCAGAACGTCTAGTAAGGTTCGTTTACCGATTCGATATTGCTTTTCATACGCGATGACCGTCTCAGCTGCCGAATCAACGTGGTCTGCTAAAAATTCTTTTTGTTGCAGCGTCAAGTCCAGAGCACTCCAAGATAAGCGAAGCCCTTCCTCAACATTACGGTACGCGCCTTCACGTAAGTCTTTCGCTTTGTTGAGTTGGTATGCGAAGTTTTCTGAATTTGCCGCATCGCTACCGCCGTTGAACAAGTTATAGCGTAAACGCAACATGGCGAGAGTTTCATCGCTTCGACCTTTTAAGCCATCAGCATCGTCTTTCCAAGTTTGAGAAGCTTCAATCGAGATCGTCGGGTAGTTAACGCCTTTCGATTGTTTGTATTGGAACTTGGCAGAGTCCACATCCGCCAATGCGATTTGAATTACGGGGTGTAATTCAAATGCCAAACCAACCGCTTCATCGACGGTGTAGGGGATAAAGTTCTGATCAGCTCTTGGAAAAATTAACC
>NZ_JAWOVY010000531.1:0-605 GCF_033340155.1 Vibrio sp. 1562 | reverse complement strand
TGCTGGAAGGACGCTTTCATACTTGGGCGATCACCGCTGCTTACGGTGATAACTTGATTGCTAAAGCGGATACGCTGGCGGATCAAGCCGGACTTAATAACGAGCAAAAAGCGCAGTTAAAAGAGCTCGGTACATTAATCAACTACAACGGTTATGGCTCGAAAGTCGACGACCTTCATTTCCATCCTGCGGATTTATACCGAGCATTGGTCCAATATATTTCGCCATTCGAAGTCATTGAAGATAAAGCCTCGCCTTACTATCAATTGCAATCAGCTTACCAACAAGACATGGATGCCGCGCAAGCGGTACCAGCCCCATATGAAAGCGACACATTGAAGTTGTTTGAGCTACCAAACACGGCCGCATCACGTCGAATTAGCGGTGTGTATGGCAACTGGCTGGCAAACCAAAATCCAGACTCTGCGCATGCGGTACTCACAGAAAACGCAGATGGTACTTACACAGTTTCACTCCGTGCACCATTGAACAATAAACAAGGTGCTGTTGCCGTGTGTGGGCAGTTCCCTACAGGTGGTGGGCGAGAAGCAGCTGCGGGTATTAATGCCTTACGCAAAGAAGATGTGAATGCATTTATTGATGCG
>NZ_JAWOVY010000530.1:0-605 GCF_033340155.1 Vibrio sp. 1562 | reverse complement strand
GCCTTTGCCACT
The DNA here is from genome assembly GCF_033340155.1 of Vibrio sp. 1562. NCBI lineage: Bacteria > Pseudomonadati > Pseudomonadota > Gammaproteobacteria > Vibrionales > Vibrionaceae > Vibrio > Vibrio sp. 1562. The sequence continues at coordinate 593 of NZ_JAWOVY010000530.1, read as the reverse complement.
ATCGAAGCCAGACTTAATGCCCATGAAGGCAACAATAGCAATCGCTACCGGAATGACGTATTTAACGAGGTTGTACCATAAGCCAAATAGTGGGAATGATACTTCGCCATCATTCGTGATTTCTTTTTCAAGCTCTGCACGGTTTAAGCGCCAGCCAGCAAAGATACATACCAACATCCCCCCAACCGCTAGGAAGATTTTGTCTGTCAGTAGGTCGAAGATATCGAATGCGCCGGTACCAAATAGCGTTGGTCCCATACCGCCTAGCGAAAGCGATGCAAAGACACAAAGTGATGCCATCACGACACTTGCTGAAACTACTGCGTTAGAACGTTTCATGCCTTTCTCATCGATAAGGTAAGAAACCACTACTTCTAACAATGAAACCGAAGAGGTAAGCGCCGCTACCGTTAATCCGATGAAGAACAGAAGCGCAAGTAGCAAACCAATCACACCGCCCATTTCCGCGAACAATTGAGGAACAACGACGAACACCAGACCTGGGCCTGCTGCTGGCTCCATGCCGAAAGCAAACATTGCCGGGAACATCGCGACACCAGCAAGGATCGCTACGCCGGTATCCATTGCCGTAA
>NZ_JAWOVY010000529.1:0-605 GCF_033340155.1 Vibrio sp. 1562 | reverse complement strand
TGGCCTTCGGAGGCAACCGATGTCATCTCTTTCACCCCTTCAATTGAGCGCAGTTCTTGTTCGATAGGACGAACCAGTAAACGCTCAGCATCAGTTGGAGAAATGCCTTGATGCCCAACAGAGACGTAAATGATAGGAATAGTGATATCGGGACTAGATTCTTTTGGGATGGTGACGTAAGTAATGACCCCTGCGATGAGGATCATCACCAACAAGGTCAACATCGTTCTTGATCGGGATAACGCAGCGTCAATTATGCTAAACATGCTGCCTCCCTATTTTTCGGCCGCATCGGTAGCGACATCACCGACTTTATTCGCAATCACGGTATCGCCATCACGAACAAACCCCTGTCCTAATACAATGATGTCCGCTTGCTCGCCAAGCCCAGATAACCAAACGCCATCTTCTTCTGCTTTGACTAACTGGATAGGAACAAACTTAACGTGTTCATCTTGCAGTATTTTGACACCTAAATTCCCTTCTTCATCTAACGCCAACATTGCAGCGGTAATTTTAATCGCTAGCACTTCATTCAAAGGGAGCTGCACTTCCGCACTGATCCCCGCAGGGATGAGCGAATTACGATTATCTATTTCGATTTC
>NZ_JAWOVY010000528.1:0-605 GCF_033340155.1 Vibrio sp. 1562 | reverse complement strand
GATCGAGGCACCTGAAAGTGCACTGATCGCCACGGCAGCGAGCAGCATGATCGTGACGGACGTACCAAACTTGTTCGTACCGAGCCAGTACACCAGCACCGTTGTCAGAGCACCGCCCAGAAAAGCAAATAATGGCAACGCTGCTAAGTTCATGAGTTGAGGATGGTTTTGGCTAAACTCAGCAAAAACGACGATGGCAAAAGCGCCGCCCAACGCCGCACCAGCAGAAACCCCGATAATGCCGGGTTCTGCCAATGGGTTTCGGAAAAGCCCTTGCATGACCACCCCACAAATCGCGAGGATTGCGCCGATGAACATACACAAAATCGTACGAGGCAGGCGTATCTCATTGATAACGAGTTGAATGTGTGGTGCCAGCTCTGAATGTGCGCCAACTAAGCCGCGCAGACTGTCTGTGAAACTGATGTTCATCGGGCCGACGGTTATAGAAGCGATGGCGATAAACGCTAAAAATCCAGACAGCGTAATCAGCGTGGTTGATAAAGGAATACGTCGTAACAGCATCGAAAATCTCTATGGGTAAAGCAAGGTATTGAGACGTTTAGCCTCTGACAGGCTTTTTAGTCCCAAACCGCCAACCAAAG
>NZ_JAWOVY010000527.1:0-605 GCF_033340155.1 Vibrio sp. 1562 | reverse complement strand
TCATGATCACCGTCATCGGACCCGTGGGTTCTGAGATAAGTGTATTTGAGCCACCAAATAAGGAGGCAAACAAGCCCACCATTATGGCGCCCCAAAGGCCAGCTTCTGCACCCGCCCCCGAAGCAACCCCGAACGCCAACGCCAAAGGGAGAGAAATAATGGCCGTGGTCACCCCGCCAAATATATCCCCTTTGAAATTGATATCTTTAAAACGACTACCGAACACCGTTTAGCTCCCTGCATTAACTTCAAAATTAAATAAGTAAAATGTCATTACTTTAACGAGGAATGTGAAAAATTAAACCATAAATAAATTATGGCTTAATTCGTTATCTAATAAGCGGTCTGAATTGTACGAATTTATTTCCAAGAACACGTCAGATGAGTCCTGTCTGACGCATATTTAACGGGATCGAAATTGTAACATTGTGTATAGTTACAACACTGATCGCTTGATATGTTTCAATTGCGATGAGTGCTTTTGTCATTTAAGGGAAGTAGTTTGCAAGATGCCGGAAATTAAACAGTTATTTGAGAATAATTCAAAATGGTCGGAAGAAATCAAATCTGATCGTCCTGAATATTTCGCTAAGCTCGCCGAAGGC
>NZ_JAWOVY010000526.1:0-606 GCF_033340155.1 Vibrio sp. 1562 | reverse complement strand
TCACTTCGCCCGTTTTCGGCTCTAACACAGGAACGCGGCGTAGCAACAAGTGACGAGCACCCATTGACGTGATTGACGTGACGTAATACCAATTATTACTGAACGTGACTTTGCTAGTCAGGCCGTCCAGCATTGAATCGTTGATACCATAAAAATGCGCGTTCCCATCGTCCCAAATAATACCTTGATGGTCGGTGAGAAAACGAAATTCAGGCGTGTGCGAAGGATCACTCTGATCAATGCTGAGAAAGAAGTAATTTAAGGCTTCTTCATTTCGCTCCGAGTAAAAATCCAAAATCACATCACTTTTCGAATTGCTGTCGTGATGGATCTGAATCGCTGCAAAATGACTTTCAAAAATGTTCAGAATCAACGCAGACGTTTGCTGCTTGGTTCGGTCGACCTCCTGCCAAATGATCTGTTTGGAGAAGTAATAACTCTGAACGAAAATGCCTAAAATGATCGGAGCAAGAACGAGAATAATAATTTTAGTTATAAGCGTCGACAGCGAGCGACGCTTTTTTAGCTTTGATGTAATTGTCATCAATTGTCTGAGTAGCTAAATGCACGTTTTCTGAGAGCTTCAATTCGCTCAGGGGAATCTGA
>NZ_JAWOVY010000525.1:0-607 GCF_033340155.1 Vibrio sp. 1562 | reverse complement strand
CGACTCAATTGCTCACTGAAGAGTCGCCATAACAAGAACATAAAACTGAGAACATTTTCATGAAGAACACATTATCACCAGTGCGCACTGCGTTGACTGCTGCCGCTCTGTTACTTGCAAGCACGAACCTTTTTGCCAACAACGCCCCAAACTCAGAACGCATCGTCAGTGCGGGCAGCGCCGTTACCGAACTATTACTTGCGCTCGATGCGAAAGACAGCTTGGTCGCCGTTGATGTAACCAGTACTTTGCCGCAAGGCATGGAGTTACCCGACGTTGGGTATCATCGCCGACTTTCAGCAGAGGGGTTGTTGGCACTGAGCCCAACCAAGTTAATTGGCTCTGATGAGATGGGACCAACTACCACCTTAAATCAACTAAAGTCGGCAGGTGTGGATGTCGAGATAGTCAATACAGAAGCCAACGTTAACGGGCTTTTGCATCGTATCGACCAGATTGCAACGATCATGAACCGTGAGTCTCAAGCAGCAAACTTGAAGCAAGAGGTAAAAACGCAAGTCGAATCTTTGCAAGCGAATCAGCCTGCACCTTCTGCTAAAAAGAAAGTGCTGTTTTTGCTTATTCACGAAGGTCGCCCAGCCAATGT
>NZ_JAWOVY010000524.1:0-607 GCF_033340155.1 Vibrio sp. 1562 | reverse complement strand
CAGACCAAGTCGTTGTTGCATTGCAAGATGGTCGAGCTGCTGACGCTCAACTTGTTGGCACCGACAAACGCACGGACATTGCCGTTTTACGAGTTGAAGGTTCTAACCTACCTGTCATCCCATTGAATTCTGAATACAAACCTCAGGTTGGTGATGTCGTTTTAGCGATTGGTAACCCATACAACTTAGGACAAACCACGACCTTCGGCATTATTTCCGCGACAGGTCGCTCTTCTATTAGCGATGGTCGTCAAGCCTTCATCCAAACTGATGCTGCAATCAATGAAGGTAACTCGGGCGGCGCATTGGTGAATACTCAAGGTGAATTGGTGGGCATCAACACCGCATCTTTCCAGCAGGCAACCGATCTTGAAACCTACGGTATCTCATTTGCAATCCCAGCCCCACTCGCCAGCAAAATTATGCAGAAAATCATCGCTGATGGTCGTGTGATTCGCGGCTACATCGGTATTGATGGGCAAGACATCAATGCAGTGACGGCCCGTTTACTAGGAAACGAGCACATTGGCGGTATCGTTGTTTTAGGTATCGACCCAAATGGTCCAGCAAGTGCCGCAGGCTTTGAAAAGCAAGACATCATTATCAG
>NZ_JAWOVY010000523.1:0-608 GCF_033340155.1 Vibrio sp. 1562 | reverse complement strand
GAAATAAGGTGATGGTAAACCTGAGCTAATGGCGAATTGTTTTGACAAACTCAATTTAGTTGCAGGTAGGGAACTTGCGAATCGTTAACTCACCATCAAGAGTAAAGCTTCGCTTGTTAACATTGCTTTGATTTGGTGACGGTCTTATTTTTTATTTGAGGGATTTTCTTTGGTCAGAATCGTTTGACCAAGTTGAGACATGACGCGTTTTGCATTCATTGCACAGTCCATGTCATCTGGCTTAGCTTCAATCTCTTTAAGTACTTCTTTTAACTTGCTTTTACTCTGCGCAATTTTTCGCTCAAGCTCGTCGAGCTCTTGGACTTTTTGCTGCAAGGTTGTCAATAACTGATGATGATCCCAGTTAGAAAGGTCGGATGGCAGTAACGCACTTAGTTCATCCAAACTGAATCCAGCCTGCTGACCCGTTGTGATCATGTCCAGAATCATTAACGCTTCTTGCGGATACTCGCGGTACCCATTGGCTTTACGGGTCACGGTTTTTAGCAGTCCGATGCGCTCGTAAAATCGAATACGCGAGGGAGCAAGGCCCGTTTTTTGCGCCAGTTCGCCAATTTTCATATCAAGCGTGTCTCATTAGGTTGATA
>NZ_JAWOVY010000522.1:0-608 GCF_033340155.1 Vibrio sp. 1562 | reverse complement strand
GTTGTTTTGCCTTAATGGCGAGCCCAAAAACTTGGCAGTAGCCATCATTCCTGTGGATCAAAAACTGAATCTAAAATTGGCAGCCAAAGCAGCAAAGGGTAAAAAAGCCGACATGGCAGACCCAGACATCGCTCAAAAGACAACGGGCTATGTAGTTGGGGGCATTAGTCCACTTGGACAAAAGAAAGCGTTGCCAACCTTTCTACATGAAAGTGCAAAAGAACAAGAGACGATTTGTGTGAGCGCGGGTAAACGAGGCTTAGAAATTGAGCTTGCTCCGCAAGATCTTGTGGCTTTGACCAGAGGGCAGTTTGCCCCATTATGCTTGTAAGCCAGTTTGGGTTGAATGACCAACAAAGAAAAAGGACGCGAAAGCGTCCTTTATTGTTATTTTTTGAGGCTTAATGTGCCACTAGTGCGTTTTGCCGGTTTACTTGTCGTATTCGGATTGACGTAATGCTGCTTCGGTTTGCTCGGTGTTTGAGGCTTGTTTTGCGGTCTGCCATGCTCACCTTGTGGCTTCGCACGTTCACCTTGAGGTTTCGCTTTGTAATGCTCTTTCGCAGGGCGTGAGTTTTCATCATCACGTTGACGGCGCTTTTGCTGGC
>NZ_JAWOVY010000521.1:0-608 GCF_033340155.1 Vibrio sp. 1562 | reverse complement strand
ATCCGCCTGACCAGATGCAAGGATTCGCTCTGCTTCATCAGGAGTGTTAATTCGATTACAGGTGACGATTGGCACAGAAACGTGCGGTTTCACCTTCTCGGTTACCCATGTAAATGCACCGCGAGGTACTTGCGTTGCAATGGTAGGAATACGTGCTTCATGCCAACCAATACCAGTGTTGATAATGGTGACGCCCGCGTCTTCCAATCCTTTGGCTAATTCAATCACATCTTCGAACGTGCTGCCCTGCTCGACGAGATCCAGCATCGAAAGACGGAAAATGATGATGAACTTCTCACCCACCGCTTTACGTACAGCTTTCACTATCTCCAACGGGAAGCGCATGCGTTTTTTGTAACTGCCGCCCCAATCGTCATATCGCATATTGGTGCGCTTACAAAGGAACTGATTGATCAAATAACCTTCTGAGCCCATTAATTCCACGCCGTCATAACCGGCAAGTTGAGCGAGTTCAGCGCTGTTGGCAAATGCATCGATGGTCTTTTTGATCTGACGCTCGCTCATTTCACTCGGAGCAAACTTTGCAATCGGCGCTTTAATGCCAGAGGCGCTCTGCGCAAACGGGTGCATCGCGTAACGCCCAGCAT
>NZ_JAWOVY010000520.1:0-609 GCF_033340155.1 Vibrio sp. 1562 | reverse complement strand
TCCGGATGGTAAAGCAATTCAAGTGTTGGCAGCGGCTCTTCTGGCACTGGTAAATTCTGTTCTTGCTTCATCAAGAATGGGTTTTGCGTCGCGGCAACTTTTGCTTGCGCGCTGGATACCATGCTTTGGAATGCGGCAACATCTTGATCGCCATCTTGCACTTCCTCAACCTCAACTTCTTGTGGCGCTGGTTCAAACACTACACTCGGCTCAGGTGTCTGTTCTGGTTGAATTTGAGAAACCGATTGTGGTTGAACTATAGGTTGAGGCTCTGGTGAACGCGACTGAGGTTGAGGAGCAACATATACCTCCTCTTCATCTACTACATCAAAATCAGAGATGGTTGGTTCAATATGTTCACTTGGCTCAGCGTGGTCGGTAATGTCATCAAGTGCACGAGTGTCAATAACAGGCTCTTCGTGTGGCGTTGGTTCCACATGGCGTTGCTGTTCTTGCTGAGCAGCAAACTGTGCATATTCTGCATAGCTTGATTCAAGTTGAGGCGTATCGTGTTCAACAACCTCTTCATGCTTGGCTTGCACCTGCTCTTGATAGACTGCGTTTGTATCCGCATAAGATTGGCTTGTTTGTTCTTCTGACGCCCAATCA
>NZ_JAWOVY010000519.1:0-609 GCF_033340155.1 Vibrio sp. 1562 | reverse complement strand
GTGTATTCTTATTAGCGACAGCACTTGTAACCGGATTGACAGGATGCAGCAGCGCGCCAGAAACAACAGGGGCGCTGTATCTCCTACCTAAAGCTGAGACAAAAACGTCTAACCAGATGAGCATTGCAGAACGACCTTTACTGGTGATTCGCCCGGCTCAACTCGCTAGTTACCTGAATGACAATAGTATTGTGTATCGCACATCAGATACTCAGATTGTTCAAGCCAAACGCCACCAGTGGGCTCAAAGTATTTCTGAGCAAATTACCCAACGTGTTGTGGCTGAGCTACGCCAAAAACAAAGCGACTATTGGCCAGTTGAAATGAATAATCTTCTGGATCAAAGTGGAGAATCCAAGCTTCAACTTACTTTGAACAAGTTTAATGGTAGCTACCAAGGTAACGCGGAGATTGAAGGTGAATGGTTACTCATCGATGCAAGCGGCAACATCGTTCGCAGCTCGCAAATAAAGATATTGATGCCATTGCAAGATGAAGGCTACGACGCTCTGGTTGATGCACTGTCGGCAGGTTTGAACCAACTAACCGACGATATGGCTGCGCAGCTATAGTAAATAGACACCAGAGACGAAAGTCATCAGATCAGGG
>NZ_JAWOVY010000518.1:0-610 GCF_033340155.1 Vibrio sp. 1562 | reverse complement strand
GGCGGTAACTAATGAGCCAAGAACAACAACTTCTTAACGCGGTTGATTACGTCCTGTCAGAAGCCAAACGCCAAGGTGCGGAAGCGGATGTGATTGTGAACCGTAACAGCAGCTTTTCGCTGAAAGCAAACCAAGGCAAGCTGGATGAGTACAAAGTCAGCTCAAGCCAAGTGCTGGGTGTTCGAGTCATTAAAGATGCTCGTGTCGCGACAAGTTATTCTGAATCATTAGAGCAACCAAGTTTAGATTTGATGCTCACAAACGCGCTGCAAAGTGCTCGTTTTTCTAAGCAAGATGAACATCAAACCATCAGCTGCGTAAACAGCAAAATCACCACTGATATTGCAGAAATTGCGCAAGACGATACCACATCGGTCGATGAGAAAATTGAACTGTCCCTCGCGCTTGAGCAAGGTGTTGTGGCTTTGCCTCACGCTTCAAGCTCACCATACAATGGTTATAGTGACGGCGAAACTCAGCTCATCATCGCGAATACTCAGGGTACGTTATGTCAACACTTCGAGCGATCGTTCACTTGTTACGCGTATACATTATTTGAAAAAGATGGCAAACAGTCGATGGCAGGTAGAATGTCGCTAGGTCGCCGTTT
>NZ_JAWOVY010000517.1:0-611 GCF_033340155.1 Vibrio sp. 1562 | reverse complement strand
CCATAACAACAGGGCCTCCAACATGAGGGATCTTGCCTGTTTTCTTTGGACAAAGGTGAAAACTTCCAATCACTGCTGCTGGTTTACCCATTCTAAGTTCCCTCTTAATTCAAAGAGATTTGTCCTGCTTTCAATGCGATTGCAGAGCCATTGATAGAAATCTTGTTGCCCTTAATGTTGATTTCGCCAGAACTCGACATTTGAATTGAGGCTCCACCGACTTTAATTTCAATACTTCTCCCTGCATTGAGGGACAGCACTTTGCCAGTGTCAGAGGTATAGTTTTCTCCCACTTTTAACATCGCATTTTTTCCAACGTCTTGAGTGACATCGTTGGTTACTTTCTCAACTTTATTGTTCTCAACAACAATATCTACGCAGTCTTCGACTAACATTTGGAACAACTTTTCTGCGTGAAGGTAAATGTGTTCTTCACCAGGTTTATCTTCAAAGCGTAACTCGTTGAAATTGGCGTTTCCTTTTTGAACTGAGCGGGACTTAAAACCGCTTTGAGAACTTTTCTCTGGAAGAGAATACGGGGGCAACTGGCTCCCGTTATACAGCGCACCCGTGACAATAGGTTGATCTGGGTCGCCATTCACAAACTCTAC
>NZ_JAWOVY010000516.1:0-611 GCF_033340155.1 Vibrio sp. 1562 | reverse complement strand
ACTAAGCTACATCCATGACAAAACAACAATGATTGGATGACGAACTAATTACAGCATGGTGAGCGCAAGCTTCGCTAGGTTGTGCGCATCCACGTAGCCCGAGTGCTGACGCCCTTCCCACTCAATCCCTTTTGCTTCTTGCGCAGCTCGATGGCCAATCCGCTTGTCTTTTAAACGGTTTTGAATACGGTACAGCGTCGCGAGATTGATGAATTCCGTAAACGGCGCTTCAATGCCTTTTTGTTTACACTCTTCAAGAAGAATGACATCGTCACGTCCCCAAGAAGCATAAATCTTGTTGCGACCACCAAAGTTCTTAATCATAGATTTGATTACTTCGGCCAATGGTCTGCCTTGCTTTTCGATTTTACGCGGCGTGATGCCCGTCAGCTCGGCACAAAACAGTGACACTTCATCATGTTCTGGCTTCACGTAGTATTGAGCACGCTTGACGATCTCGCCTTTAGACAAATCTATTTCAGCTAACCCTACTTCGATGATCTCTCCCGTGCGGCCGACGCCATTCTCGCTCCAGCAGCACATTTCTAAATCGAAGCAGACGATACGGTTATGGTTCATAGCTTGTCTTGGTTCCTAGCGTAAATTTGAAA
>NZ_JAWOVY010000515.1:0-612 GCF_033340155.1 Vibrio sp. 1562 | reverse complement strand
AATGCACCTGAGGTGTTCGCCTGAGCTTGTTGCATTGCTGAAGCATCCATTACAGGAGGCGCAGTCAGGTTTTGCCATTCAGTTGATTGAGACTGTAGCTTCTCAATATCAATCGGCTTTCCATTGGCATCTAAGATTGGTTCCAGTTGCTGATCGGCCGCCAAATTCACTTGCTCAACAGAAGGCGTCGATTGCAACGCTGCTAGCGCTTTTGCGTCCTCTGGTTCGACCAGTTTCGACACTGGAGCAGAGAAAGAGGTTGCTTGCGTCGTCTGTAGAGGCAAACCCTTGCCGCTATCAACAAAAGAATCATTGGTTTGCAATGCTTGGTTCGCTTGTTCAATACGACCGAGTAGTTGCTGACCTTCTCCCATCGCACTGGCCACCGTTATCTTATCTTGCGAGTCTGTGTTCTGAGCGCTTTGTTTTGAATCCAACTGAGCCTCTGACTCCATTGGCGACAAAGCTTGCTTCGCTACGACGGGGGCTTTACCTTCTTCTTGAAATGCTTCCGAAGTTTGCTCGGATTCGTCAGCAACGGCTTTTACGCCTTCATGCTCTAGCAATGCATCAGCCGCTTTTCCATCGACACTCTCACGATTCGGGACTGAT
>NZ_JAWOVY010000514.1:0-612 GCF_033340155.1 Vibrio sp. 1562 | reverse complement strand
ATTTATTCAGTCACTATGATCCTCATTCAGCTTATCTGGAAATGTGAGCAGAGCGAGTTTGAAATGAACGCCAAGCGAGTATTGAAGAGTTGCCACTATGTAGGTTCTTACTGCAAGTCTAAGTTCTTAGGTGCCTGTGTTGAAAAACGGCAGTCATATTGCTGCTTTACTTCGCCACTTTCACGGATCATTCAAGAGCAAGTGCGTCCGCAATTGGGTCTTGGTTGGGGTAGTGCAAAGTCACCAAACTGCGAAGGTTTGACCGCGAGTCAGTTAAACCAGGTAGATTGGAGCCAAGTCAATCTGGATGAATGGATAGGTATCTTGTCGATAACTGGCAACCTACCTGAAATACCGTCATTGGATCTTGAGAGACTCACTGGCTCAGGAAGTACGCTAAACGTTGATGGAAACCGTCAAAGTGCCGCAGACAGAGCCATTGAACGGCTAAACGGAATGGATGCCCAGAAACTTCGCCAGGAGGCAACTGAAGAAGTCTCGGGGAGCAATTAGAATAAATTGCTCCGTTAGCCCGGTTTTGCAGGACTAATGGAGCAGAAAAAATAATCAATATGCATTTATGTAACTGCGACAAATTTGCAAAAATGTGTT
>NZ_JAWOVY010000513.1:0-612 GCF_033340155.1 Vibrio sp. 1562 | reverse complement strand
ATTTATTCAGTCACTATGATCCTCATTCAGCTTATCTGGAAATGTGAGCAGAGCGAGTTTGAAATGAACGCCAAGCGGGTATTGAAGAGTTGCCACTATGTAGGCTCTTACTGCAAGTCTAAGTTCTTAGGTGCCTGTGTTGAAAAACGGCAGTCATATTGCTGTTTTACTTCGCCACTTTCACGGATCATTCAAGAACAAGTACGCCCTCAATTGGGCCTTGGTTGGGGCAGTGCCAAGTCACCAAACTGTGAAGGTTTGACCGCGAGTCAGTTAAACCAGGTAGATTGGAGCCAAGTCAATCTCGATGAATGGATAGGTATCTTGTCGATAACAGGCAACCTACCCGAAGTACCGTCACTGGATCTGGAACGACTCACAGGCTCAGGAAGTACGCTAAACGTTGATGGAAATCGTCAGAGTGCCGCAGATAGAGCCATTGAACGGCTAAACGGAATGGATGCCCAGAAACTTCGCCAGGAGGCAACGGAAGAAGTCTCGGGGAACAATTAGAATAAATTGCTCCGTTAGCCCCGTTTTGCAGGACTAATGGAGCAGAAAAAATAATCAATATGCATTTATGTAACTGCGACAAATTTGCAAAAATGTGTT
>NZ_JAWOVY010000512.1:0-614 GCF_033340155.1 Vibrio sp. 1562 | reverse complement strand
CTCTTTACACATTTTGTGCAGACCAGCTCCACCACGTGGGATGATCATATCAACGTAGTCATCCAGTTTAAGCAGTTGAGAAACCAGCTCGCGATCTGGCTTTTCAATGTACTGTACTGAAGCGGCTGGCAAGTTTGCTTTTGCAAGGGCTGATTGGATAACTTTCACAAGTTCCATGTTAGAGAAAAACGTCTCTTTACCACCGCGTAGGATGCTGGCGTTACCCGTTTTCAGGCATAGTGCGGCAATGTCGATGGTCACATTTGGACGCGCTTCATAAATCACACCCACAACACCAAGTGGTACACGGCGGCGAGAGAGAGACATGCCGTTTTCTAGCACTTTACTGTCGATTTCGCTGCCCACAGGATCGTTTAGGCTGATCACATTGCGAACATCATTTGCAATGCCCGTTAAGCGTTCTTCATTCAACAGTAGACGGTCTAGCAGCGCATCGATCAGACCAGCTTCGCGACCAAGTTCGATGTCTTTTGCGTTTGCTGCCAAAATCGCAGCTGAGTTTGCTTCTAGCTCATCTGCGATGATCGCTAGAGCTTGGTTCTTTTGAGCAGTTGACGCCGTCGCCAATTCGAAAGCTGCATCTTTAGCAGCTT
>NZ_JAWOVY010000511.1:0-615 GCF_033340155.1 Vibrio sp. 1562 | reverse complement strand
TTCAACTCTTCGTCTTGCGCTAGATAATTTGAATCATGAAGTACGTAAGAGTAGTGGCTATAGCTCTATGGCACAATGCGCGATGCAAACTCAAAGTAAAGCTGATAGTGCAATCATCATTCAAAACTGTATCAATTTGATAGATAGCTAACAAACTGTTTAAGAGTGATTTCCAACGCTTGGCATTTTTACTATGCGTTAATTTGAGTGATTAAGGTGCTTTGTGGTGCATCGGTTTTGCGTTACTCACCCCCTTAATTGGGCGTTAGCAGACAAAAGTAAATCAAGGAAGAGGGTACGTTATGTCTGATAAAGTAATTAAGTCTTCAACAGCTACAACTCAATTCGGTGCGACTAAAGCAGATGGGAAATTAGAACTAACGAAGCCGGATTTAATTTTTATTCCGTACAACGAAAAGTTGGGTTTTGGTCCATATCAATTAAAGCGCCAAGACATTACTGCCGTAGCTAAGTGCTTGGGCAAAGGTGGTGGTGTAATTCCAATCACTACGGATGCATTTCGTATAAAATTAGCCAACAATACGTGTTACGAGTTTATTGTAGCGAAGCCAGAGCAATGGATAGAAGCACTCGGTGAAATTGTCAGCTAACAAA
>NZ_JAWOVY010000510.1:0-615 GCF_033340155.1 Vibrio sp. 1562 | reverse complement strand
GATTGGAATGAAGCTGAGTCGCAACGGATTCATGCATTGATGGCTGAATCCGTTGCTTGAAATTAAGCGTTTTGGTTGCGACTGATGGAGTAAAGGTAAGCCCAGTAAATTAGCGCGATACCAAAGGCTAAAATTGCAGGAAATACCAGAGCATACAAGCCATAAGCCATAAATAAGGCAGCGCCGACGCTCCCGCCTAGTAAAAAACCAAAGAAGATGAATAGAAACAACTTAGCTTTACGGCGGTCAAATTGACGTCCTCGTAAGCTCTCACCAATCATAATGCCAAGGTCGGTAATGATCCCCGTCATGTGTGTCGTTCGGACAACTGCGCCACTAAAAGTGGTGATCATCGCATTTTGCAAACCACATGCTGCTGACGCTAAGTATTGGCCGTAGGAGTCGCCCTCGACCAAGAAGCCTAAACTTAACAGTAACAAACTCCCTTCAATACAAAGTGCCACACCATAGCGTCGGCCAAGCTTTAAAGCGCTACTCTCAATAAAGAAGCCGCTAAACGCAGAGCCAATCAAAAAGCTGAATACGATAAAGAGCAGGTGAATGGAATTATCCATACCTGTTAATAGGCTATTCCCTAGCTGAGTTACGGTTCCG
>NZ_JAWOVY010000509.1:0-615 GCF_033340155.1 Vibrio sp. 1562 | reverse complement strand
CACTGAATCACTCGTCGACGATATGCACTGAGCTTTTCAATTCGTTTCTGTTTTTCTTGCCACAGTTTTTGCGTTTCTAGATCCAACGATTCATTGCTTGTTGTGCTGTCCGTTTGGATTTGATTGACGGGCAATGGTGCGGTGTCGCTTTGTTCTGGATTAAAGTACACGAACTTCACACCGAGATGACGAATCATCTCGATCTGTTCCTGGTCTTTAATTTTAAAGCTATTGAGTAGGAAGGGGTGATCGTTCCACTTTAGCGGAAGGCGGATATGTAATCCCGGCTGAATACGATCCACTGTAAGTTTAATTGCTGCCACTTTTTCACTACTATTAAGTTTTCACGATAAACCAAGAATAGTAGTAGATTCTGTAAATAAATTCATCAATAATAACTCACAAGTGCGAGTCATTCGCGTTAAGAACCAATGTGTTGTTCATAATTTGAATCAAGCTCATACCTGAGTATCAATCAGAGTCTTGTTTTAATACTCGATCCGCATGACGCAGTTTTAGCTTGGCTTCGAAGACAGGTTTTTCTATGTGTTCCTGTTTTTTTACTAACCCCATTAACGTTTGCCCAGCCGCTCGCGCCATATCACTAATAGGGAA
>NZ_JAWOVY010000508.1:0-615 GCF_033340155.1 Vibrio sp. 1562 | reverse complement strand
CCGGGCGATCTGCCTGTGTTAGTGACGAACAACATCCAAACCGTGGTGCACTGTGAAGAGCAACTTATCGCGTTGGAACAGGCGGATTTAGAAACGCCAGTGGTCGTTTGGTTGAAGATCGACAGTGGTATGCATCGTTTGGGCGTTCGCCCGGAGCAGTATGATGAGTTCATTTCTCGCTTAAAAACGTGCCCGAATGTGGCGAAGCCATTGCGATACATGAGTCATTTTGGTTGTGCGGATGAGCTTGATAGCAGCATCACGCCGCAACAAATTGAGCTGTTTATGTCATTAACCTCGGGCTGTCAGGGCGAGCGCTCGCTAGCGGCATCTGCGGGTTTATTAGCATGGCCTCAAAGCCAATTAGAGTGGGTTCGTCCGGGCATTATTATGTACGGCGTATCACCATTTAGCGACAAGACGGCCCAAGATTTGGGTTACCAGCCAGTGATGACGTTGAAGTCTCATCTTATTGCGGTTCGTGAAGTCAAGAAAGGTGAAAGCGTGGGGTACGGTGGTATCTGGACAAGTGAACGCGACACAAAAGTCGGTGTTATCGCAGTGGGCTATGGCGATGGCTACCCAAGAAGTGCACCCAATGGTACACCGGTGTGG
>NZ_JAWOVY010000507.1:0-615 GCF_033340155.1 Vibrio sp. 1562 | reverse complement strand
CATTTTTTAGTAGCCATGCCTGGAATGAAAGATCCGTATTTCCAGAATAGCGTTATCTACGTTTGTGAACATAACGAAGAAGGCGCTATGGGCCTGATGATCAACGCGCCTGTTGATATCACCGTAGGCAACATGCTCAAGCAAGTTGACGTGCAGCCTGTTCACCCGCGCCTGTTTGAAGCCAGCTTAGATAGACCCGTCTACAATGGCGGTCCAATCTCAGAAGACCGTGGTTTTATTCTACATAAACCGAAAGATTACTATGAATCCAGCATTCAAATGACCGACGACCTTGCTGTCACCACTTCGCGAGATATTCTTTCCGTATTGGGGACAGAGGCTGAGCCAAGTGACTATTTGGTTGCTCTTGGTTATTCCGGTTGGAGTGCTGGTCAGTTAGAAAATGAACTGGTTGAAAACTCTTGGCTAACCATCGAAGCCACACCAGAAATCATCTTCGATACGCCCATTACAGAGCGCTGGAAAAAAGCGGTAGAAAAGCTAGGTATCGACCCAAGCCAATTGTCGGCAGACGCAGGTCATGCGTAACACAACCGCCTTCCTTAACTTCCACTTCATTAAGATTTGAGACACTGTATGTCACGTACAATAATG
>NZ_JAWOVY010000506.1:0-615 GCF_033340155.1 Vibrio sp. 1562 | reverse complement strand
TACCGATCACATTAGCTTCGTTAACATCGAGAAATTTTTCGCAAGAGATGTGCAACACAATCTTAATAGCACCAACACCAAAGACATTTAAGTGACAAAAATCACAAAACAAGGGCGTAGTTGATGCCAAATCCATCAACTCTTGAGAATTAGGAAGTGGATCAAAGTAACGAACATTTCTGATGTCGTACCATCCCTCTCGGCTTACAAGATTGAGCGATTTTTATACAAGCTAGAATTATGCGGTGTGAGTCATTTCTAGTTTTGCTAGCTTTTATACCTAAGTGACCTCGGGAGATGGCATTTTGTGTGGATATTGCCAAACCCAAAACAGGGCAGTGCAAAGTGAAAATCACGCTTAATCGCCGAAACATTGATGGTTGTTTAACGGTGTCGCTGGACGAGAGGAAGACTTCGAGAGGGTCTCTTGTTAAAAACAGTGCGTTGAAGTCACTTGGGTATCATAAATAAGGACATAATTACTAATGTGGATTCCATCTAAACTTACTCGTCCCGGCCGACTACACAATGCCATTGTGCGCCCACGAGTGTTGGACTTACTACAACAAGCGCCTTACTACAAATTGGTTTTGTTCCGTTCTCCAGCAGGTTACG
>NZ_JAWOVY010000505.1:0-616 GCF_033340155.1 Vibrio sp. 1562 | reverse complement strand
TTCTGACCATTTCGAAGGACCAGCAAATGAACCTGTTAAGGTTCTTACAAGAGGGCACGATTGAAACGCGCGAAGGTGTGAAGAATGTGAATGTGCGTATTCTTGCTGCTAACTCGTCAGACGTAGAAAAAGCTTTGATTGATGGCGACTTCAACGAAGAGTTGTACCATTACATCAATGTACTTCGTATCAACGTACCAAGCTTGAAAGAGCGCGCGAGTGACATTGCACTACTAGCTCGCTTCTATCTGCAAGAGTTCTCTAAAGAGTACAACTCTCAAGCAAAAAGTTTCTCAGAGGACGCTTTGAAAGCTCTGACTCGTTACTTCTGGCCTGGTAATGTTCGCGAGTTGATGAACCAAGTTAAGCGTGCGGTGTTGATGTCTGACAGCGTGATGATTGAAGAACATCATCTCGATTTGCCGCAACGTAATGATTCAAAACGCAGTTTGAAATCAATTCGAGAAAAGAGTGAGCGTGATGCGTTATTGGTCGTGTTGGAATCGCACTCAGGTCAAGTTTCCAATGCGGCGAAAGAACTTGGTGTGTCGCGTGCAACCATGTATCGACTACTTAACAAGCACAACTTGATTTCCGATCAAGCGATGTAATTCAA
>NZ_JAWOVY010000504.1:0-616 GCF_033340155.1 Vibrio sp. 1562 | reverse complement strand
CTCTTTGCTTTCACGGAAAGTGCCACGTTGAGTATTGATCGTGGTAAGAATACAACGCTCACAAGGTTTGAGAGATTCGAATTCCACTTCCCCTATTCGGATGCGCTTCCAAGAATCTTCTTCAAATGGCTTGGTATCAGATACGACTAAGTTTGTGCGGAACTGATCCATGGAGTGTTGCTCAGAACTTCTTTTGTTCAATTCCTCTAGCGAAGCTTGGCTGATCACCAACACTGGATAGCCGTCAGCAAAACTCACATTTTGTCCCAGGCTTTCACGGACACGATTGGATTGTTCACCGCTAAAAAGCAACTCTACGCGCTGTCCCAATACCTGACTAAACCAATCATCCGCATCATCGGTAGTCGTGTAAGCGGTGAAGGTATCTTTCCAAACCGTTGCGGGTGTTTCCTGCATTTTGAAATCTTGATAACGGATTTTAAGTGGTTCCATTCCCAAGCTACTGAACACCACCCCATCGGCAAGCAACGCTGATTTCACGGTTACCATTTGAGGGTGCTTTCGCGCAGTGATCATCGAACCATCGGCTTTGGCAATCATAAAACGACGGTCAAAACTCAACCCTTGCTTTTCTACCCATGCGGACGAAAGCGAC
>NZ_JAWOVY010000503.1:0-616 GCF_033340155.1 Vibrio sp. 1562 | reverse complement strand
AGTAAATTACCACCTTCTAAAGAAGGTGGCTTTGTGTGAGCCCCCTAAAAGGGGGCCTTTGTTTAGTCCAGCGCCAATTGCTGCTGCTCTACTCGCTCTTGCTTCTCTTGATGTCTTACATATCGGCGTATTATTTCTTCATTGATTCCAACACTATCGACAAAATAGCCTCTTTGCCAAAAGTGAT
This sequence comes from Vibrio sp. 1562, assembly GCF_033340155.1. Lineage (NCBI taxonomy): Bacteria > Pseudomonadati > Pseudomonadota > Gammaproteobacteria > Vibrionales > Vibrionaceae > Vibrio > Vibrio sp. 1562. The sequence goes on along the minus strand of NZ_JAWOVY010000503.1, from coordinate 429 downwards.
TACCCCAAAGCCTGTTCTTCCTAAGGTGAGGAAACTTGCTAAATAGCTTTAAGGCTATTTTGCCTTTCAATACCCCCATCAACTTGGATATCGAAAGCTTTGGTGGGACCTTTACAACTAAATGTACGTGGTCAACTTGTACGTTTAGCTCTACGACTTCACATCCAAGTTGATTACAGTAAACATAAATACATCGATAAACTTCTTTACCTATATTGTTCTTCAAGATCCTAAATCGATACTTTGGCGTCCACACTATATGGTATTGACAACGCCAAAATACGTGGGAAGCTTGATTGTATCTACTCATGTTATTTGTCCTCTTTGACTTCTGGAAAAATCAAAGACGCATTTAGCATGAGTAGTTTTACAGGCAAAGCCGAAACGGATGATAACCACCTACTGAAGTAGGTGGTTTAGGGCTGAAAA
>NZ_JAWOVY010000502.1:0-617 GCF_033340155.1 Vibrio sp. 1562 | reverse complement strand
GTGGCTCGAAATGCCTAATGTCATGGCCAACCAACTCAGGAAGAGTAGTAGTACTATGCGCCCATATCTCAAATACATCATCCCAACGGTGATTCCGTTACTTATTTGGCTGATGCCTTTGTCAGCGTTTCCTTTTGACGGCATCACCATCGTCCAACAGCGAGTTATCGCGATCTTTTTGCTGGCTGCGCTCTGTTGGGTGTTCGAGCCTATTCCGATTTATGCCACGTCGGTGGTGATCATCGTGCTTGAGTTATTGCTCATTTCGAACAAAGGCATTGTCTTGTTTCGAACACAAGAAGGGCAGCCTCATTTTGGCGAACTACTGCAATATCACGAAATCATGGCTACCTTTGCCAGCCCAATCATCATGCTGTTTTTAGGTGGTTTTTTCTTAGCAATGGCCGCAACCAAATATCGTTTGGATGTGAACCTCGCTAGGGTGTTGCTCAAGCCGTTTGGGCAAAACCCTAAGTTTGTCATGTTAGGCCTGATGCTGATCACCGCAATATTCTCGATGTTTATGTCGAATGCCGCGACCACCGCGATGATGTTGTCGATATTAACGCGAGTTATCGCCGTGTTTGGGCCTAAAGACCCGGGCCGAATTGCATTCG
>NZ_JAWOVY010000501.1:0-617 GCF_033340155.1 Vibrio sp. 1562 | reverse complement strand
TCTACTTTAAGAGGTGAAGCAAAACCTTCGATCGCATAGAGCTCATCGATCGCTTGCAGAAAAGCCATATCATCTGAAACAACCAGATCAATGGTGTTATTCTTTTTGTCTTTACTCGATGAAGTCGTTTTGAATAGGTTATCTAAATCCATTTTTTACTCCACGACAGGATTCGTCATACTCAAACGTCTGTTGTATTCCAAGCTGCATCCAAATGGATGATTTTTAAGAGTATTGAATGAAACAGCACCACAGGTTTGTTCTTGAATCTTGTGATACTTCGCGACGATTTTTACACCTTTGCCCTCACTGTTTGCGTTCAGTGTGTATCGCAGTTTATTTACGCCTTTGGCTTTGATTTCTTTTACAAAACCATCAACAAATTGACTCTCTTCGGTGTCGTAATTGATTGCAAACGTAGACTTTGGGTATTGGCTATTGATTTGATTAACAAAGTTAACCGACTTATCCATTGCCACGTCTTTGTTGGTGACTCGAAACTCAAAGGTTTCCACAATGGTGTCTACCGTCGTTTTATTTGGGGTTACCGATACCGAGCAACCGGTCAGTAAAACGGAAACGACCAATAATAGGTTTGCCTTCATTAGTTAAAGCCT
>NZ_JAWOVY010000500.1:0-617 GCF_033340155.1 Vibrio sp. 1562 | reverse complement strand
AGCGGCGAGAGCGTTAGCCAAACGGTGAACTTCACGGTAGCGCCTGTGGCGGACATCGTGGCAGATAAAGCGACGGTAGTGGAAGACACGCCGACCATCATTAAGGTTTTAGGTAACGACACGTTCGAAGGCGACGATAAAGTGGTGTCGCTCGATACCAATAACGGTCCAGCTAACGGCACGGTCTCGGTCAACCCGGATGGCAGCGTCACTTACACGCCAAACGACAACTTCCACGGGGCAGACAGCTTTACCTACATCGTCACGTCCGGTGGGGTATCGGAGTCCACCACGGTGAACGTCGATGTCACACCAGTCAATGACGCGCCAGTGGCGACCAATGACACGGCGATGACTGACGAAGACACCGCTGTCACGATTGATGTTCTGCCAAACGACACCGACATCGACGGCGATAAGTTGTCTATCCAATCGGCGTCTGTACCTGAAGCACAAGGCACAGTTGAGATTGTTGATGGCAAACTGGTGTTCACACCAGCTGAGAACTTCAATGGCGATGCTGAAATCACTTACACCGTGACCGATGGTTCGCTGACTGACCAAGCCACGGTCAACGTCACCGTGAATGCGGTGAACGACACGCCTGTGGTTGAGAG
>NZ_JAWOVY010000499.1:0-618 GCF_033340155.1 Vibrio sp. 1562 | reverse complement strand
TTGGGCACGAGTATCGAATTTAATGAAGCCGATATTTTAGCGGGAGCGTTGGACAACGTTCTGTTCAAACCGAGTGAAAACTACCCGGTTGGTGGTGGTCAAAATACGGTGAAAATTAACATCGAAGGCGAAATCACAGACGTTGCCGTGTTTGACCAATCGACATTGATCAATCCGGGCGATAACGTAGATGTACGCACCTTTACCGACGACGTGACATTTGAAGTCACGCCTGTCGTGGATGACATCGTGATTACGGGAACCGATCCAAGTCAGCCTATCGTCGTGACGGGTGATGAAGATACGTTGATTTCACTCAACCAGTCAGGTACTGGCGTTACGATCAGTCTGACCGACGATGATGGCTCTGAAAGCTTTGTTTCACTTAAGCTGACAGGCATTCCAAATGACTTTGTTGTTGAGTCTAATTCATCCGATTACATTGTGAAAAACGCAGGCAATGGCGAGTGGAGCATTCAAGTTAAAGACTTGACGCAAACTTCTATCGACTTGAGCGATATTCAAATTAAGCCGCCAAAACACTTTAGTGGTGAAGTTGAAATCGGTATCTCTGTCTTCATTCAAGAAGAGTTGTTGAAAGTGCCTACCGAGCGAAAC
>NZ_JAWOVY010000498.1:0-618 GCF_033340155.1 Vibrio sp. 1562 | reverse complement strand
TACCCAGTATTATCGGCAGTGCATTTAAATGAGCCCGGCCCTCACCGCAGAATAGCCCTCGCGTTTCGCCCAAACTATGTGGACGTCTCCAGTCTCGAAGCGCTTTCCCGTATCGCGAAGCAATCTCTCAAATAATCTCGAAATCAAAATCGTTTAAACCCAGCAGCGCGCCGTTACCTCGGTGTGCTTTGTGGGCTTTGTGGGCTTTGTGGGCTTTGATATTTGCTATAGACAACGCCTTCCATTCAGTAATCAAAATTTCCGAACGTTACATTCATTTTTATCATTTTTACAAATCAGAACATCTATCCAATACTTTTTTTAGTTGTTTGCTGACGGCTTACAAAAAGTCGTGAAACCAGATGGAATGAGAGGAAGCTAGCATGACGCACATCGATATCGGCATTGATAGAGAGCACCGATTAAGCACCGCAGAGGGCTTGAAGCAGCTCTTGGCAGATTCTTACACGCTCTATCTGCAAACGCACAACTTCCATTGGAATGTGGAAGGCCCGAACTTCAGAGAACTGCATCTCATGTTCGAAGAACACTATACCGAACTTGCGACGGCTGTAGACGAGATTGCCGAGCGCATACGCACACTGGACGTTGCCGCAC
>NZ_JAWOVY010000497.1:0-618 GCF_033340155.1 Vibrio sp. 1562 | reverse complement strand
CATGCGAAGTTCAACTACTCTTCCGAAGACAATACATTCAGTGAATCTGTTGCACTAGCGAACAAAGCGGGCGATTTGGAATCTTTAGTTGCCTATACGCGTCGCGACGGCAATGAACTGGATAACTTTGGAGATCTAGCAGATGCAAGTACTGAAGCGAACAACTTACTGGTTAAACTTCAGTACCAAGTCAATGATGCACATCGTGTTGAGTTCAATGGGAATTATATTCGCAACAAAGGCAACGGAAAGCAGTCTTACAACGGTTATACGAATGCAACAAGTGAAGATGTAACAGAGCAATATCAAGTTGGTATAAAACATATTTGGGAGATGCAAACGGCCCTAGCGGACTCCCTTACCTGGCAACTAGATTGGCTTAGCAAGGAAGAAAACGGCATTACTGATCGTGTTAAAGGCCAGAATATCCAACGTAAAGACTACATCTACGAGGATGAAGGCTACCAGTTTGACTCACAGTTTGACAAATATCTCTCGCTTGGTAGTACAGAGCATTACTTTGTGTACGGTGCATCCTTTAGTGATAAAGACATTAAGAACGTCAACAAAGAGTACAACAGTGCAAGCGCGAACAAAGAAATTTTCTATATTCCTTCT
>NZ_JAWOVY010000496.1:0-618 GCF_033340155.1 Vibrio sp. 1562 | reverse complement strand
CCGCGCTAAATGTATACAGTGCGTCAGCAGCAGGGCTGCCTAGTGTGTTGTTTGCAGCAGCAACCGCAGACGTACCAACAATACCGCCTAGTGAGTGACCTAGCATTTTTACTTGAGAGCCCGTCATTGGGTTAAAACCTTGAAGAGGGCCTCCAGCCAATAGGCCGCCTTGCGCTGATACTACTAAACTAGCACGTAAGCCCAATACATCCAGCACGCTTTGACGGAGGTTATCACGCGCTACAGCAAGGTTAGAAAGGTTCAAGTAAGCAAGAACGTTCGCATTTGCCGATCGTTGTTCGTCTAGGCTACGTGTGCCGTGGATTGGAAGATCGATAGCGATAACAGCTACGCCAGCCTGCACCATATTAAAAGCAAATGCATACGCGTTTTCTTTCGCTGAGGTGATACCGTGTTGGTAGATCACCACGTCTTTCGCTACACCATTTTGAGGAGTAAACAGTAAGAACTCGACATTTTCTAAAGACTTAACCTCAGGAACAGGAGAGTAACGAGTAATAACTCGCTCACTATCCAGCTGTGTGCCGTCGTTTAAGTACAGTTTCGAGCCTACCAGTTTTAGCTGCTCTGTTGGATCTGTTGCCAGCTTGCTAACGT
>NZ_JAWOVY010000495.1:0-618 GCF_033340155.1 Vibrio sp. 1562 | reverse complement strand
CCTAATTGAAGTTGCACATAACAAGCGACCAGTTCTTGAGTGTCAATATGATAAACAAGGGCGCCTTGTTGAATTGTTGAACGCAAAGACAGAACAAGTAATAACAACATATATCTATGACGATCAAGACGATCTTGTTAGTGCGAAGAATGATTTGGGTTTGACTGAGCGATATGAGTATCAAGACCAACATTTGATAGCCAAACGTGTGCGACCAACAGGGTTTACGCATTACTTTGAATGGTCGGGAGAAGGCTCGAGTGCTAAGTGCATTAGAAACTTTGGCGACTCAGGTATTTACGATTATCGATTCCATTATGAGGGCGCAAAGTCCTCTTATTCTGACTCTTTAGATAATGAGTGGACTTTCATTCATGATGAGCAAGGTCATCTGCTTGAAAAATCGAGCCCGACAGGAAGAACGTGGCAATGGCACTATGATCATTTAGGGCGTAAAGAGAAAGCGGTATTCCCAGATAACTCGACAACACAGTACCAGTACAATCAGCAAGGCCAATTAATTTCCAAATTGCACTCTTCCGGTGCTCAAATTCAATATGGTTATGACAGCTTAGGTAAGCTTGTAAAAACGGTATCTCCTGATGGTGATCTTGAAAA
>NZ_JAWOVY010000494.1:0-618 GCF_033340155.1 Vibrio sp. 1562 | reverse complement strand
CCAGATCGCTTGTACGTCAAACAGCCTCCTACAGAAGAAAGATTAACGGCAATTAATGCGGTGGTTCGTGTTCCTAGTGGCAACGAGTACAAGGCGACGGTTAAAGAGTTCACTACTGAGCCTGACCCAACCACGGGAACGTTTACCGTGACGCTTTCTTTACCGATGCCAAAAGAGGAATACATCCTTGATGGCATGGCCGTTGAAGTGACCTCGAAAGATGAAAAAGTGGGTTTAGAGCTGAACGTTGGGATCAATGTGCCGATTGAGGCAATTTTCAATGCTGATGGAGACGAGCTTGGACGTGAGAACAAGTTTGTTTGGGTGCTGAATGACGACGGTACCATTTCACGAAAACAAATCCGAACCGGCAAAGCCTCCAAAACCTCGATTCAAGTGCTTGATGGATTAGCGCTTAACGACAAAGTGGTGGTTGCTGGCGTTTCGCGACTCAGAGATGGAATGAAAGTGGAAGTGGTTAAGCAGGAGGCTGGTTTATGAGCGAGCAAAACAAAGTGCCTCAAAGTGATGATGATGTAACGGGCATTGCGGCTTATTTCATTCGAAATCGCGTGATTAGCTGGATGGTGTCTTTGATCTTCTTGATTGGTGGTATTG
>NZ_JAWOVY010000493.1:0-618 GCF_033340155.1 Vibrio sp. 1562 | reverse complement strand
ATTGCGAAAGTGGACAACTTCAAAGACAAAACACGCCTAGAGATCGTCAATCTACCTATCAATAAATCGGGCAAACCTGATATTGACCAAGAGCCTACGGGTCGTTTCGCCGTGTATTTTGATGGCTACTTAGAACCCGTTGCATTTAGCCAAGGCCGTTTGGTGACCATTGTGGGCAAAGGGGCCGGTGAAGAAGAAGGCAAAATCGGAGAGCATGAGTACGTATTCCCATTAGTAAAAGGGCAGGGGTATCGCCTGTGGAAGATTGAAGAACGAGTGAGAATGTATGACTCTCCTACGTATTTCTATCCATGTTATTCCATCAACTGCCGCATGCTGCGTAATGATTTTCCACAAGATGGTAAAGTAATCAAACAGGTGAAATAAACCAGATGCATGAGCGCCGATTTACTCTCCCAACGGGAGAAATGGCCGCCCTTGAAATAGGTAATGAAAAAACGGCTGACTTGTCAGTCGTTTTTCTTCATGGGTGGCTAGATAATGCCGGAAGCTTCAAAGCGTTGATGGAGCAAATTCATCAATTGAACCCGAAGCTGCATTTGTTAGCTGTCGACCATTTTGGCCACGGCTTATCCAGTCACAAATCCCGCGACAATT
>NZ_JAWOVY010000492.1:0-619 GCF_033340155.1 Vibrio sp. 1562 | reverse complement strand
TAGCAAGCCCGTAACAGATAAGCTTAATGTAGACATCAACATAAATACGATGGGTTTGTGAACGTGATTCATTAGATACTCCTTAATTCTCGGAGCATTTTATGAAAAGTGACTTTATAGGAATAGCGAGTAATATTAATCACTATTGTAAGTAAAACTTACACATTGAAAACAGGTTCGTTCCATGCGCAAATTAGTACCATTAAAATCCATCTACGCGTTTGTGGCGGTGGCGGAATCAGGCAGTATGACGGAAGCCGCCCAGCTTCTGAGCGTTAGCCACTCGGCGATCAGCCAAGCAATTAAATCTCTCGAAAGCCAAGTAAACAAACCGCTTTTTGACCGAATTGGACGCCATGTGTACCTCAATACGGAAGGCAAAAAATACTACCGCAAAGTCGCGCCAGCGTTAGAACAAATCGTCGATGCAACCGAAGCACTGATGCACGATCAAAACTCTCAACGCATTACGCTAAACATGGTGAATTCCTTGGCACTGCATTGGTGGATCCCACGTATGCCACGCCTTCAAGCCTATGCCCCTCAACTTGATGTGCGCCTATCTAACCTTTCTGGACGGTTCAATTTGGAACAAGAAGGCGTTGATGCTGCGTTAGTG
>NZ_JAWOVY010000491.1:0-620 GCF_033340155.1 Vibrio sp. 1562 | reverse complement strand
ACGATTTCAGACTCTGCGAGGACACGGGCAACACCGAGTGCCTTTTCACCCATCTCGTGTTCTTGATTGACTTTAAGGTAGGTAAAACCTGCGGCGACGAGCAGAAGTAACTCGATCAAGCCCGAGAGCGTCATAATGACCAGCATGCGCTTTCTAAAGCTGATGGTTCTCCAACTCATGGTACATCCTTACCGTTAACCCACTTCCACGTCACTGTGGTGTTGTTCTAAGTTAACATCGAGTTAACAGCAAGGCTTAGATCAGATGATAAATCTGTGAACACGACAAACAAAGCGTGACTTTTATGGTGAATTAATAGGCGGCGTGAAACATAAAATTACATCCATTCATCAGGCACAATATTCCTTGCTGATATTCAATGGTATACATAAATTGCCCTTTAAAGCATGATTGCGATCACACCAAATTTAGCGGTTTTTGAGGCACATTGAGACTTTCCATCGTATAATTTTTAGTCAAGAAGCCACAAAGAGCATCTTATAAGAAAGCAGTGAAGCTGGAAGTCTATTATTAGCTCAACATTGAAGTCAGGCAATTTGGAAATAACTTAATAAAAATACAAATACTGACTATATGACAAACACTTAGACACCATCTGC
>NZ_JAWOVY010000490.1:0-620 GCF_033340155.1 Vibrio sp. 1562 | reverse complement strand
TGCTACCTTTGCATCGTCAACTGCCGCATTCACTTACTACAAAAAACGCTTGTTCAAACCTCAGTGTTGGGGGCGCGCGTTTGCAGCAACGCTTGTCGGCGCAACATTGGGCACGCTCTTTGTCGATGCAATCAGTACGGATTGGCTAGAAAAAGTCTTGCCTCTTATTATATTAGCCGCTGCGCTGTATACCGTATTCCACAAAACGCCACATTCCCCTCATCAAAGCCCAATACCAGAGCCTTGCCCAAAGCTGCATAAAAAACAGTACCTGCAAGGTTTGTCGATTGGTTTTTACGATGGATTAGCCGGTCCAGGAACTGGCGCGTTTTGGACTGTAAGTTCTATGGCGCTGTACCGTCTCAATATATTGCTCGCCTCTGGTTTAGCCAAAGCGATGAACTTCACCAGTAATTTTACCTCACTTATTACTTTCGCTATTTTAGGTCACATTAACTGGGTGCTAGGCTTAACAATGGGTGTGTGTTTAATGGCTGGGGCATTTGTTGGTGCGCATTCTGCAATTCGATTCGGCTCTAAGTTCATTCGTCCCGTTTTTGTCACGGTCGTGAGCGTATTAGCGATTAAGCTGGCTTATGACGCTTGGTTTGTAGGTTTAT
>NZ_JAWOVY010000489.1:0-620 GCF_033340155.1 Vibrio sp. 1562 | reverse complement strand
CGAAATACGTTGTGCAATAACGGAGCACAACCATGTTAGACATGAACCCTCAAGAAACGTACACCGCACCAGAGGAAGTGAACACACCATCACGCCCGATTGATGAAAACGCACTTTTGCAACGTCATCAAGTGATGGTGAAACGCGTAGTTAACCAGCTTCGCGTTCATGCCACTTCCCATTGCAGTATCGAAGATATGCAGCAAATTGGTCTTATCGCGCTGGTTGAAGCAGGACGTCGTTATGGAGACATTGACGATACTCACTTCCCGGCGTTTGCGGTTTGCCGTGTACGCGGCGCGATCTTAGATGAACTGCGCCGTTTAGACTGGCGCTCACGTAAGACACGTCAGCAAGCCCATGAGCTTAACGACGTCACACGTGACCTCACCCGCTCGTTAGGTCGCATGCCAACGGACTCAGAAATCATCAAGGCTCTAGGCACCGACGAGCAAGATTATTACAACCGTCAAAACGCGGCGCTTGCAGGTGAAATGCAAAGTCTCGATCAACTGATGGAAAACAGCACCGACAGCCACTTTGGTGGTCAATACGACGGCATGGAGCACGAGCACATTCGTCGTAGCTTAGACAGCGCACTAGGCCGATTGTCAAAGCGA
>NZ_JAWOVY010000488.1:0-620 GCF_033340155.1 Vibrio sp. 1562 | reverse complement strand
TGACTTGTACTTAGTGCATGATCGCCAAGTTGCGCCATTCGATGGTGACCTAAACGACTACTACAAATGGTTGACCGAACAACAAAAAGCCGAGCGAAAAGAAGCACAAGCGTCGCAACCAGTTAAAGATACCGCAAACAGTGCCGCTGCGAAGAAAGAGCAAAAACGTCGCGAAGCGGAATTTCGTAAACTGACGGCGCCAATTCGCAAAACCCTGACACAATTAGAAAATAAAATGGATAAGTTAGGTGTAGCACTGGCAGAGGCTGAAGAACAATTGGCGGATAACTCACTGTATGAAGCCGAAAATAAAGCTAAACTAAATGAAGTGCTGGCCCTTCAAGCTTCGAGCAAATCAGAACTTGAAGAAGTGGAAATGGAATGGATGTCTGCTCAGGAAGAACTGGAGCAGATGGAGCTAGAGTTTAACCAATGACAAACAAACACGCGGAATACACTCTTACCCTAGAACACCTTTGGCAGTTCAGCCTGCAGTTTTATGGCGTGCGAGAAGTAAAAGAAGCGTGTTTATCATTGCAAAACAATTACCACGGTAACGTGAATCTATTACTGCTGCTCCGTTGGCTCGACGAGCAGCAGCTTATCTTACAAGAGAAAGA
>NZ_JAWOVY010000487.1:0-621 GCF_033340155.1 Vibrio sp. 1562 | reverse complement strand
TACAGGCGCATCACGCAGCAACGCCCGAGCAATCGCTACACGTTGGCGCTGACCACCAGATAAGCTCGCGCCGTTTTCGCCGATCATGGTATCTAAACCATTTTCCATCTTATTGATGAATTCCATTGCGTGAGCCAGCTTCGCTGCACGCTCTATATCATTGCGTTGGTACTTATCTTCCGTCGCGTAAGCAATGTTGTTTGCTATGGTGTCATTGAAAAGATGTACGTTTTGCGAAACCAAAGCAAACTGCTCACGCAAGTTCTTCAATTCATAGTCACGAATATCACGGCCATCTAATGTAATCGAGCCACTGTCCACGTCATAAAAACGGTTAAACAAGTTCGCAATGGTACTTTTACCTGAACCTGAACGCCCCACTAGAGCGACCGTTTTACCTCTTGGAATATCAAAACTGACATGCTCTAGAGCCGGCTTTTCTGAACCTACATACGTGAAGCTGACGTCTTTCACAGATACATCACCCTTCGCGCGCTCAACCGTGTATTTACCTTCGTTTTTCTCTGGTTCTAAATCGATCAGAGCAAACAAAGTTTGGCTTGCTGCCATACCACGTTGGAATTGAGAAGTTACGTTTGTCAGTGCTTTAAGTGGGCGCAT
>NZ_JAWOVY010000486.1:0-621 GCF_033340155.1 Vibrio sp. 1562 | reverse complement strand
AACTAAGCTAAAAAATGAAGCAGATAATCCGGGTAATCAGAATTACCAAGGTTTTATCGGCAGCAGCCAAACCATGCAGCAGGTCTATCGCACCATTGACTCTGCCGCTAGCAGTAAAGCGAGTATCTTTATTACTGGTGAAAGTGGTACGGGTAAAGAGGTATGCGCAGAAGCCATCCACGCTGCAAGCAAACGTGGTGATAAGCCGTTTATTGCCATCAACTGTGCAGCCATACCTAAAGACTTAATTGAAAGTGAACTATTTGGTCACGTAAAAGGGGCATTTACTGGTGCGGCAAATGACCGTCAAGGTGCCGCTGAGTTAGCCGATGGTGGCACGTTGTTCCTCGATGAATTGTGTGAAATGGATTTGGACTTACAAACCAAATTATTGCGATTCATCCAAACCGGTACGTTCCAGAAAGTGGGCTCTTCAAAAATGAAGAGTGTGGACGTGCGCTTCGTTTGTGCGACCAACCGAGACCCTTGGAAAGAAGTTCAAGAAGGACGTTTCCGCGAAGACTTATACTACCGTTTATACGTGATTCCTTTGCATCTCCCGCCTCTTCGCGAACGTGGTGAAGATGTGATTGAAATTGCGTACTCACTGTTAGGTTACAT
>NZ_JAWOVY010000485.1:0-622 GCF_033340155.1 Vibrio sp. 1562 | reverse complement strand
CTGAACAAGCGCCAAATGAAGCTGAATACGTTACGTTGAAAGTCGAAAAAGGTGAAGTTGTGGCAGTGGATGGTGAAGCGATGACACCATACAATGCGCTAGTTTACTTAAACGAAAAAGGCGCAAAACACGGTGTGGGTCGTATTGATATCGTAGAGAACCGTTTAGTGGGAATGAAGTCTCGTGGCTGTTACGAAACTCCGGGAGGTACCATCATGATGGAAGCTCTGCGCGCAGTTGAACAATTGGTGCTAGACAAATCGTCATTCGAGTTCCGTGAAGAACTTGGTCTAAAAGCCTCTCACCTTGTGTACGACGGTCGTTGGTTTACACCGCTATGTAAGTCGATTCTTGCTGCCTCAGAAGAGCTAGCACAAGACGTCAATGGCGAAGTGGTTGTTAAGCTATACAAAGGTCAAGCAACGGTAACGCAAAAACGTTCTGACAACAGCTTGTACTCAGAAGAGTTCGCTACTTTTGGTGAAGATGAGGTTTACGATCAAAGTCATGCTGGTGGCTTCATCCGTCTTTACTCGCTATCAAGCCGTATTCGTGCATTGAACAGCCAAAAGAAATAATCACTCCCCATCTCGGATTGAATAAAGACCTGCCAATATATGGT
>NZ_JAWOVY010000484.1:0-623 GCF_033340155.1 Vibrio sp. 1562 | reverse complement strand
CATGATATCTCCTTATCAATCCGATATACTGTCGCTCAATGCATGATTTTCAGATATCTATTCATTCACTGCAGTGGACGATAATAGAACATTGATTGACGTGTGATTTGGTAAGGCTCTGAATATATGTATGATTTATGAATCTTATATGGGCTTTTTATGAAACAAATGTGTCATTGGCGAGATTGCGATGGCATTAGGATTTGGAATGAAAATGGAACTACAACAATTTCTTGATGTGCTGGCATCATCACCTGAAAAGATTGAATTTGAAACGACGATGGCGGTGATTGAAGACAATTACGATTTTACGCCCGCTGCATTTACGAATGGCAATACGCAAAATGGCGCGAATGAAAACAACGGTTCGTGCAAAATTTTTGCATTCGGCGTATTGAACACTCTCGATAAAGAAGCGACGTTGGCGTGTTTTGGTCGTTTCTACCGCGAGGACGTACTGCTTCACCCAGAAAACAACGATCACCAAAATATCCGCAATTTCATGGTGACGGGGTGGGAAGGCATTCAATTTGAGACTTCTGCGCTTACCGCGAAATAGTTATCATTTTAGAATCGCGTTACATGAAGAAGCCAGTCGTATTATGCGACTGGCTTTTTTTCTA
>NZ_JAWOVY010000483.1:0-623 GCF_033340155.1 Vibrio sp. 1562 | reverse complement strand
ATTGAGCAAATGCGTTTGTCTGCCACCAAAGCTTTACTAGAACGAAAAGATGCCATCATCGTCGCTTCTGTCTCGGCCATCTATGGTTTGGGTGATCCCGAGTCGTATTTACAGATGATGCTGCACTTACGCCGTGGTGACGTGATCGATCAGCGTGACATGCTTCGTCGCCTAGCGGAACTCCAATACTCGCGTAATGATGTCGCTTTTGAACGCGGTCAGTTCCGTGTTCGCGGCGAAGTGATCGACATATTCCCAGCTGAGTCTGACCAAGATGCTGTCCGTGTTGAAATGTTTGATGATGAAGTGGATTGCATCAGTGTGTTCGACCCATTGACGGGTGTCGTGAAACAAAGAGATTTGCCGCGTTACACGATTTACCCGAAAACGCACTACGTGACGCCCCGCGACCGTATTCTCGAAGCGATAGAAAGCATCAAAGTTGAGCTCGAAGTACGCAAGAAACAATTACTAGAGAATAACAAGCTAATAGAAGAGCAGCGCATTAGCCAGCGTACACAGTTTGATATCGAGATGATGAATGAGCTGGGTTTCTGCTCTGGTATCGAAAACTACTCACGTTATCTCAGTGGTCGTTCTGAGGGTGAGCCGCCTCCAACCTT
>NZ_JAWOVY010000482.1:0-626 GCF_033340155.1 Vibrio sp. 1562 | reverse complement strand
GTTGAAACCAGAAGTTTAAGCCCATTCATCAAGTTGATGTCTTGATGGCCCGCCACAACGAGGTAACTCAGAACAATCACACCTAATCCGGCATTAAAAAATCCGCCGTATGCTGAAACGCCCACCAACAACAAACTCAATGCGATTAAGCCTAAAACGCCAGCGTGTTTATGTTCTCTGGTGATGGATTTGATGATCATTGTTAACCGCGAACCTGTAAGAAATAGCACCGTAGCAAACAAAAGTAGCCAAGGAATGGCTTCCAAAAACAGTGATTCTGGCGTGTTGAGAAGAAGATACGCGCCAACTGCGCCACCGACTAAGCTGAACGAAACGGTGAATAGCAGTTCTTGTTTGTTTTTCAAAATTTCTTCACGAAAGCCCACGGCACCGCTTATGTATCCCGCGCACGCCGCGTAAGTGTTGGTGGCGTTAGCCATGATGGGCGGCACGCCAACCGCCATTAGGGCGGGGAAGGTGATAAAACTCCCACCTCCTGCTATCGAATTCATGATTCCACCTAGCACGCCTGCAGCAAACAACAGAGCCAATTCCAGCAGCATAAACAATCCTTGTTATGTTCTTATTGGTTATTAGAGTCTTAGATTTTGAGAACGCATGTTCTA
>NZ_JAWOVY010000481.1:0-628 GCF_033340155.1 Vibrio sp. 1562 | reverse complement strand
TATGTTTGCCAAGCCAAAAATGGTGCGGGTTTGGTTGAAGTGCTGTAAGGAATGATGATGAAAGCCTATTTTCAACAACTAGAACAAGCGATGGCGCAAACGCCGTCGTTTGATGGCCAAACTGCGACTCTGATTCATTTGACCAACGCGAATGGTATGACAACGTCGTTTATGGATATCGGTGCGACGTGGTTGAGTTGCACATTACCGGTAAATGGTGAAAACCGTGAAGTGTTGTTGCGCTCACCAAATATGGCTGAACACATGAAGCAAGACGCTTACTTCGGTTCCATTGTTGGCCGCTTTGCTAACCGAATTGCGAAAGGGCAGTTTGAGATAGACGGAGAGAAGTATCAACTTGGTATCAATAACGGTGAAAACTCACTGCACGGTGGCCTAGAAGGGTTTGATAAACGCCGCTGGGAGGTTGAAGAGCAAAATGATCAACAGGTCACTTTTTCACTTCGCTCCCCGGACGGTGACCAAGGCTATCCGGGAAACCTCGATGTGAAGGTGACGTACACGCTCACTGACGAGAATGAACTGGCTATCGCCTATGATGCTAAGACCGACAAAACATCGCCAGTGAATTTAACCAATCACGCCTACTTTAACTTGGCTGGTGAGG
>NZ_JAWOVY010000480.1:0-628 GCF_033340155.1 Vibrio sp. 1562 | reverse complement strand
CCAGTCTGTGTCGTGTTGGGTGAACCTAACTACTATGCACGACAAGGTTTCAATGCTGGTGAAGAGATGGGCTTTGAATGCGCTTGGGAAGTGCCTGAAGGTGCGTTTCGAGTAGCTGAACTCGTCGAAGGCCAATGTGCAGGACGTTCTGGACGCATTGATTACGCGCCAGAGTTCTCAGAGCTTTAAATACTGAAACAGCCCGCTGAAATAGCGGGCTGTTTGCTTTTCATCAGTCAATCGACAAGCATGACGTTTATTGAGCGTTTTTGGTTCTCTTTTTGCCCCAGATTTCGACTTTTGCTTTTTTGCTGACACCCAACACGTCGAGCTTCATGTTTCCCCAACTGCTGTATTTCATTTCAAGGTGCTTAAGTTTCGCGTCCTCCGCTCCTGGTAGTGTCCAAGCTCGCGTTGACATTCCGTTGGTGAGCGTGCCCATTGAAGTGAGTTTTTTCTCGCTGCCGTCGGTCATGGTGACTTTGATGTCTTTTAAATCGACGGTGCCTTGAATGCACTTTATTTTGATTTTACTGAAGTTACGGTTTTTGAGCAGACTATTTGGCGTAACGGTGTCTGTCTCCGTTTGGAAGTTGACGGTCTTGGTTGCGATCAGCTCCCAGTCATC
>NZ_JAWOVY010000479.1:0-630 GCF_033340155.1 Vibrio sp. 1562 | reverse complement strand
AGATGAACACGCACATTGCAACTGCAGCGAGTCAACAAAGCACAGTGAGCGATGAAGTGAATACCAACGTTCAGGGTATTGCAGACAGCAGTACATCGATTGTTGATATTGTCACGCAGGCTCAGCAATCACTTGCGATGCTGTCACAACAAACTCAGAGATTGGATCAGCAAGTCAGCCAGTTCCGAGTTTAAGCTCTGATATTTGAAATTGATGCGAAACAGCCCGCTGATGTGCGGGCTCTTTTTTAGCTGATGTTTAACGTAGCTTTTCGCCAATTGGATTTAATCAATTAAATCTGGACTTGACCTCAAAACTCTGTACAAACACTTGCCGTTTTTATCATCAATTCACACACTTTTTGACCCGTCCACTTGTACACAGAAAAGTGTGATTTCCAACACAATATCTTCAAATCTGAGAGTTCTATTGCACCTTTACAACAAACGCATTCGACAAGCGTATAGAAACGTAAATTTTGTTGTATGTACAACACTGGGTAATTATCATTCTAACTAATTTGTTTGGGATAGATGCATATCCACTAATCATAATCGAGCCATTCAGAACGCATTGAATTGGATATTTGTAGGGCTTGCAAAATAAGAGAGATGTTTCATGAGACGTAGA
>NZ_JAWOVY010000478.1:0-630 GCF_033340155.1 Vibrio sp. 1562 | reverse complement strand
GAAATGGGTAAGAAGTTCTACGATGGTAACGGTAAGTTCCGTGGGCAAGATGCTTCGATTGTCGCTCTGTCACTTCAGTCTGATGCAAACGCACTAGAAAGTGGTAAAGCAGTAATGGAACTGCTTGAACGCTTGAGCGAAAACTTCCCTGAAGGTATGACTTACGAAACCAGCTACGACACGACTGTGTTCGTCGCTGAGTCTATCAAAGGTGTGGTAAAAACACTTGTCGAAGCGATTCTACTGGTTATTGCCGTAACCTACCTATTCTTGGGCAGTGCGCGAGCAACGTTAATTCCAGTGGTCGCGATTCCAGTTTCGTTGATTGGTACGTTTGCCATCATGCAAGCGACAGGATTCACCATCAACACGGTAACCTTGTTCGGTTTGATTCTCGCGATTGGTATCGTGGTGGATGACGCGATTCTGGTTATCGAAAACGTTGATACCACGATGGCGAAAGATCCAACCATTTCACCACGTAAAGCAACGTTGCTAGCGATGAAAGAGGTGACTGGGCCAATCATTACCTCAACGTTGGTTCTGTTGGCGGTATTCCTACCTGTCGCGATGCTTCCGGGTATTACTGGCATCATGTATCGTCAGTTCGCATTGACGATCTGTATTTCG
>NZ_JAWOVY010000477.1:0-630 GCF_033340155.1 Vibrio sp. 1562 | reverse complement strand
AACAAGAGTACAAACGTGAATCGTTTGAATTGTTTGAAGGTTTACTTGAAGCGCTAAAGACTGACGTTATTACTGTTCTGTCTCGTGTCCGCGTTCAACAGCAAGAAGAAGTTGAGCGTATGGAAGAGCAACGTCGTGCACAAGCAGAAGAAGCTGCTCGTCGTGCGCAGGCTCAGCATGCAGCTGCGGAAAATCAGTTGGCTGATGGTGAAGAGTCTGAGGGCTCAAATCAACCTGTTGTTCGTGATGAGCGTAAAGTAGGTCGAAACGAACCTTGTCCATGTGGTAGTGGCAAGAAATACAAGCAGTGTCACGGTCAGATCAATTAATCTAACTTGATAACTTAATAAGAAAGAGTCGCTTAGGCGGCTCTTTTTGTATCGATAGATCCTAGGTAAATATCCATGAAAAGAATTCACATTGTTGCAGCGATCATTTTCAATCAAGATAAGTCGCAAATCTTTATTACTAAACGTCCTGATGATAAACATAAAGGTGGTTTTTGGGAGTTTCCGGGCGGTAAAGTCGAGCTAGGAGAAACAGTTGAACAAGCGATGGTTCGTGAGCTTGAAGAGGAAGTGGGGATTCGAGTGATTGAACAAGCACCGTTTGAACACCTTGAATACGATT
>NZ_JAWOVY010000476.1:0-630 GCF_033340155.1 Vibrio sp. 1562 | reverse complement strand
AACAAGAACAACATCAAAATCAACAAGGCAAAAATCAGCTCGCGGATGAGCACCTTACGACGACGTTTGGGATCGATGTGTTTAAGAATGGACAACACAATGGGCAAATTGCCAAGAGGGTCCATGATAAGAAACAGCATGGTCGCTGCAGAAAGAATATCCATGTTCTGGCCTCGACGAAAAAAATGGCGACCAGTGTATAGTAAGGAGATTGCGCGAGTATACGCCTAAGGGCGAAATCAGATAATTCGCCCCCGATTACCGAAACAACCTCAGACGCCGCTTAATGGTTGCAAATACGCGCCATGTTGACGACGAACTTGCCTTCGAGTTCGCGAACCTTATCGCGCTGTAATAAAAAGGTTAGCAATGCATCTAAGTCTAGATCATTCAACTTACAGGTATGAAAGCGTACGTCTGCGCCAAAATGTTGTGCGAGCTCGTCGCGGCTCATTGGGGTTTCACGTAGTAGGTTTAGTAAGTTGTGAGCATGAATGTCACTCATCGTTAACTCCAGTTAGCAAATAGAACCCGACCAGTGTACTGAAATCGTCGAGCACTGCTTTGACTTACGTTAGTAAATGATAGAAGCAACAATGAGTGCATGAGCAAGAAAGTAGCTACCACTTA
>NZ_JAWOVY010000475.1:0-631 GCF_033340155.1 Vibrio sp. 1562 | reverse complement strand
GGTCTATCGGTTTCAGAATGTCGCCAACAACCATCCTCGGCCATTTTTATTGGTATTGAAGACATAGAGTCTAAGCACGATGATTCTGTTAAAACGACAAGCGTAGACGTGTTGGATATCTGGCGCCATCCGGTTAATGATGAAATAAGAGCTCTGTCAGTTGCTTCTACTTCTAGAACTACAACTCTTCAAACCGATCAACACTTAGCGTGGACAGTAACGCTGCTTGCTCTCGATTTCCCTATTGAAGATGCTTTGACCTTGGCGCGCGCAATGGCGAATGTTTCACGTGAAACATTCATTAATGGTGAAACAATGGTCAAGCAGGAGTGGGCGTCTCAGTTTGCTGATTTTCCTACACCAGTCCTAGAAGATTGTCGTTTAGGCATTAAAGTAGGTTGGTCATCACACGGACAGTCGGTCAACTTTCCTCATGTGAGCAAACAGAGTTTGGGTCTCTATCCGGTCGTGGACGACGTCAGTTGGATTGAGCGGTTGTTGCCATTGGGCATCAACACCATTCAACTACGTATCAAAGACCCCTATCTGTCAGACTTAGAACAGCAGATTGCACGCGCGATTGAACTCGGTCGTCAGTATGACGCTCAAGTTTTTATTAATGATTATTGGC
>NZ_JAWOVY010000474.1:0-631 GCF_033340155.1 Vibrio sp. 1562 | reverse complement strand
CAAGGCGCAATGAGCCTTGATGAGCTCAATAATCGAATCATTCTCGCAGCCCATCAAGCCGGTTGGATTGACGATCAAACTTACTATGCCACCAGACCTGTTCAACCCGGCGTGTCACTCGCGATGTCAGCCCAAGAGCTTAACGAAAAGATATTACAGGACCCTGAGTTCCTTGTTCGCTATCTGCGTGCACAAGGAGGGTTATAACAATGAAAAAAGTAATCCGAGTATCGCTAATCGCCTGTGCGATTGGTTTTTCATCTATGAGCCAAGCAAGCTTGCAACAGGAGATGAACCAGTTGTTTGGTTCAATGACCAACACCACTGCGCCTGGTGTATTCGAGAGTCAGCGGCGTGGCGTTATATCTGGAGGAAGCGTTGTTGTTCGTAACAGGATCATGAACGAGAACCTCGTCTCTATGGTGCCACCGTCATTCCAAGCCGGTTGTGGCGGCATTGATATGTTCGCGGGAAGTTTGTCATTTGTTAACGCGGATCAGTTTGTTCAATTACTTCGCTCTGTTGCTGCAAACGCCAAAGGATATGCATTCCAATTGGCGCTCAGTGCTATGTGTGAGAAATGCTCCCAGCACATGGAGACACTGCAAAAGAAAATCCAGCAGTTGAACGA
>NZ_JAWOVY010000473.1:0-632 GCF_033340155.1 Vibrio sp. 1562 | reverse complement strand
TAGAGGATTCTGATATTAGAAAGGTGTATATCCCTGTGCCAAACCACAAAAATGAACTCCCAATATTAGTTAGCTGCGAAACTAAGCCATCAAACAGATTCTTAATTTTATGCTCTAAAGGTATGACAGAGCGACACGATAAACTCACAAACATGATTTTAAGCGATAGGGATAAGTTTGAAACAGATGTCGGTGAAATGGACCATTATCCAAAAATCGCTGTAATAAACGCCTATGACCGAGAGTTGGCGATGCCATCGTTGAATAACCCAGAAATTACATTAATTATTAAAAAGGCTTTGTATCAGCTCAGTAATTTGACAGACGACTATTTGCTAGCAAAGTTTAAGTTAAAAACGGTATATAACGAACTAGTAACCGCACAACTCCAATACGTAAAGTCATTCAGTTCTGTGCAAATCATTAAAACAAAGGAGCTGTTACATCGAGGTTTTTCAATACCCAATATTAAGTTGCGTGGAACAAGGGAACTTAGCCACTCTTTACTAGTACCAGTTAGCAATAGCAAAGATACCTTAAGAGAAGTACGGGAGTTTGCAAAAGGAAGTGGTACTGACTTCGTATTGCCCATCTGTATAAATAATGGCAATGTGGTGTCAGACCAATTTGTG
>NZ_JAWOVY010000472.1:0-632 GCF_033340155.1 Vibrio sp. 1562 | reverse complement strand
CCTTAATCAAATCACTCATCATTTAAATAAGCACAATATGAGTGAATATCTCAATTGTGATATAAATGAATTAAGAGAAACTTTAAATAAAATAAGAAGCACTTTAATAAATATAAATACAAATAAAGGTGACAAAGATGAAAGCGAAAGTTAATAGAGGTAACGGCTTTCGAGGGCTGGCTAATTACATCCTTGATTCAGTGAAAGGGGCTGAGTTACTAGGGGGTAATATGTCGGGAGAAAACTCAAGAGAGCTTGCAAAAGAGTTTGCCGTTTGCCGTAAATTAAGACCTAACGTTCAGCGTCCAGCTTGGCATGTTTCTCTTGCTTTGCCAGCAGGGGAAAACATTGACAATTCAACGTGGTGCAATGTTGCTCAACGATTTTTGGAAGAAATGGGTGTGGATATTAACATGCACCAATACTTTCTTGGTAAACACTCAGACACAAACAACGAGCATATCCATATTGGGTTAAACCGCATCGGTTTTAATGGTGAGTTGTACCACGGAAGAAATGACGTAATGCTTGCAATTCAAGCAACTCACAAACTAGAAAAGGAGTTTGGTTTACAGTTAACTCCAACTTTTGAAGAGCGTAAACAAGAAAAATCTCTCACATCAAATGAGATC
>NZ_JAWOVY010000471.1:0-632 GCF_033340155.1 Vibrio sp. 1562 | reverse complement strand
TGGGCCACTCGGAACACCATGCCGTGTTAAGTAATCCTGACTGCCACAAATAATAAAATCGATAGGACTCAGCTGGCGCACGATCAACTGGCTGTCCTGAACGACACCAGAACGAATCGACACATCAATCCCTTGTTCAATAATATCAACGTAGGCATCATCGTAATGAATATCGATAGTGATGCTGGGGTAGCGGCGACAAAACTCTTTTAATAAAGGGCGAATGTAAAGGCGACCGTAGGAGACCGGCACATTAATCTTAAGCAGTCCTGAAAGCGCATCATTGTGGCTTTTCAATGAATCCTCACACGCCGTCAGTTCGTCCAGTACAAACCTAACGGTATTTGCGTATCGACGACCGGCTTCTGTCAGACGGATCTGTCGCGTAGAACGCTGGAACAGCTGTATTCCCAAGTCGCTTTCAAGACGATGGATTGCTTTACTCACTGTAGAAGGGTCTGTGCCATACGCTTTGGCGGCCGCAGCAAAACTGCCACCTTCTAAAGTGGCAATAAAAAATCGTAGGGACCGTATCTTATCCATAAAACTCGAGCATTCCATTCGTGAACTTTCTTCACTTTAGTAAAGACAAACTGGCTCTTCAATCACCAATCAGCCCAAATATAATGAAT
>NZ_JAWOVY010000470.1:0-633 GCF_033340155.1 Vibrio sp. 1562 | reverse complement strand
TCTCGTGATGTTTCAAGCAAAGCATCCAACGACGAGAGCGCGGTATCGATATCTCGATTGCCCATCATGGCTCGAATTTGGATCAGCTTGAACAGCAAGTGCTCTTGGCTTTGTTCTGGTGTCAAACTCAGCCCTTTATCTACCACTGCTAAGCTCTCTTTATCGCGCCCTAACAACTCAAGAACAGTCGACTTCGCCAGCCAATAACGAATCAACAGATCCTTGGGCTGGTTTTGCAGTAGAGAGTCTTCTTCTAATGATTCGATTTGTGCTAGTGAACTTTGTGGCAGCGCGTAAATTTGGCTCTCAATCCCTTCAAGAGATTGCAGAAACTTATCTTTTGGCTCAGGGCTTTGCGCGTAGACTTTGGTCGTCAAAAACACGAACCAAAACACAAGCGACAACGCTCTGAGCTTATAAAATTGCGACATTATTATTATTCCCTGATGGGTAGTTACTTCAGTGTGGTGGGAAGTTTTGATTATTATTTTGCACGTGAATGACAATGGTCACACCGCGCATGCTTTCCCATGCATTCTGTAGTGAATAATAAATCACCAACTTTCGATGTAGAAACGATTTCGTCCCACAAAAAAGACAAAGAGAATAATTTTCAACCATAAAAGGAATTTT
>NZ_JAWOVY010000469.1:0-634 GCF_033340155.1 Vibrio sp. 1562 | reverse complement strand
CTTTGAGCACGTCTCTAAATGTGTGGAGACCACAAGACCAGAAACCGCATCAATGCTGCCCGAAGCATATGCTTCTAACAAGTTGTTATCTGGATGTTTGTTCATAGTTGCTCCGTATGCATTGAGTGCCTTAACTTTTCTACTGCGAGTCTTAACCGAGACTTCACCGCGCCCAGTGGTATGTCAAAAAGTTCCGCTACTTGCTGATGTGGCAGTTCTTCGAGATAAACCGCTTGCAATACGTCTCTCTGATTTTTAGGCAAAATATCAAGAAACTTCACCACCTGTTCCTTCAACATGTCTTGTTCTGGAGAATAATGATCAACCAGATCTGGCGGATAATATTCCGATGGCCAAATGTCATCAGAATGGATGTGAAGCTCTTTACCCTTTTGTTTTCTGAGTAAGTCAAAACACAAGTTGCGGATAATCGTGTATATCCACGTCGATAACGCACTCTTCTTTCCATCGTAAAGATGAGCTTTTTGCCAGACCGTTGCCATGGTTTCTTGAACCATCTCCATAGCAACTTGCTCATTACCAACGTGCTTGTAGGCAAACTGTTTTAGCTTGGGGGCATAAAAACGGAATACGAACGCAAAAGCCTCTCTATCTTTGGCTTTTACTTTATCCA
>NZ_JAWOVY010000468.1:0-634 GCF_033340155.1 Vibrio sp. 1562 | reverse complement strand
CCAAACTAGAACAGGGAACATGACTAATGTTACCGAGTGCTGATACCAACTCGCGCCACCAATGCTCCCCATAAGCCAGTACATTAGCTGGCGTAGGCTTAAATCGTCACTGAAGTAAAAAGCCCATGTCACGATGGCACTGGATAAAATACCCAACGCGACACCGACTAACAGTAAACGCGCTGTCGTGAGATGCATCGCCCGAGCAATACCAACCAATATCAGCGTGAACAACATCGAGCCAGCTATCGCCGCCAACATAAAGATCATAGGCGTTGGCAGCACAGGCAATGCAAACATCACCAAAACCATCGCCAAACTTGCACCACCAGAAATGCCAAGCACGCCCGGCTCTGCCAGCACATTCCCCAACAAAACTTGTAGTGTGGCACCAGATACGGCCAATGCAGCTCCTATCATTGCTGCTGCGACCAATCTTGGCAGACGCAAATCCAGTAATAGCTTTTGCTCAAATACAGAGAGGGATTGAAAAGGAGAAAGGAAAACCTCCCCGACCATCAAGTGAATAGTAGAGAGTAAAACGAGTACGACTGACATAATCACGAGATTACGCTGCCAGCGTCGCTCCTTGTTCAAGATAAGTTGTTGAAAATCCATAGTGGCCGATAAAAAC
>NZ_JAWOVY010000467.1:0-634 GCF_033340155.1 Vibrio sp. 1562 | reverse complement strand
AAGTTATGCGCACTCTACTGAACAAAACAGACATCAGTGGTGAAATTGTCATTGGTGAAGGTGAAATCGATGATGCTCCAATGCTATACATCGGTGAGAAAGTTGGTCTAGGTGGCGATGAAGTGGATATCGCTGTTGACCCTATTGAAGGCACACGCATGACCGCAATGGGTCAATCGAACGCATTGGCAGTGCTTGCCGCGGGTGAAAAAGGCAGCTTTTTAAAAGCACCTGACATGTACATGGAAAAACTGGTTGTTGGCCCAGGTGCGAAAGGCGTGATCGATCTAGAAAAGCCGTTGAAAGAAAACCTAGAAAACGTTGCTAGCGCGCTGAATAAAACGCTGGACACTCTGGTTGTCATCACTCTAGCAAAACCTCGCCACGATGATGTGATTGCTGAAATGCAAGCGATGGGTGTGCGTGTCTTCGCGGTGCCAGATGGCGACGTTGCAGCTTCCATCCTAACGTGTATGCCAGATAGTGAAGTGGACCTCATGTACTGTATTGGCGGTGCACCAGAGGGGGTGGTATCCGCAGCGGTGATTCGCGCACTTGATGGTGACATGCATGGCCGCCTTCTACCTCGCCACGAAGTGAAAGGCGACACAGAAGAAAACCGTATTTACGGTGC
>NZ_JAWOVY010000466.1:0-635 GCF_033340155.1 Vibrio sp. 1562 | reverse complement strand
GTCCTAAAGGGCATTTGACGCCAATCACCATCATCAATCAACTTGGTTTGGTAAAGGTAGGCAGGCTTATTACTTCACGAGTGATGCGAATTGCGGTGCATCCTGATCTACAAGGTTCGGGCATTGGCAAGCGCATGCTAACACTACTCGAGGAAAGTGTTGGTGCCCATGTGGATTACCTATCGACAAGTTTTGGTGCGACGGATGAGTTGATTCAGTTTTGGCAACAAGCTGGTTATCAATCCATTCGTTTAGGAACTATGCGCGATGCCGCCAGCGGTTGTTATTCATTGTTGATGGTTCGCCAACTTGCGAATAAATCACAAACTTGGATTGATGACGCACAAGCATGGGTTCATGAGTTTTTGTCTGCGAGCCTTTCCCTTGTTTATCCTAAGTTAGAGCCGAGTCTGGCTAGAAGCTTGTTGTGTCAACCGATTCAACATCAAACCTTACATCCGACTAAGCGAGTATTGCTTCAAAGCTATGCGCAGGGTGGTGCAAGCTATGAATCGATTTTTGTGTGGTTACAACAGTGGCTGCGTCAACATGGTTTAGCGCCTGTTTCTGATTTGATGATAAGTAAAGTGTTCTTAAACCATGATTGGGGCATTTGTGCCAAACAATTTGGATTA
>NZ_JAWOVY010000465.1:0-635 GCF_033340155.1 Vibrio sp. 1562 | reverse complement strand
AGCTGCTTTGCGGAGAGAAAGGCACATCCACTTTATTGGCAAGCTCACCAGACGCAATCAACTCTGGGATTCGACCTTGCAGTTTTCCGAGTGACGATTCACGACTCACGATTGGCACGTACTTTAAGCGTCCTTCATATCGGAATTGAAGATGCTCAATCAGGTATTTGTAGACCAAATCTTTTTCGTAGCGAACACCATGCACCAGCACGATACGATCATTGTGAGGAAGCAGGTTAATGTCATCCAGCAAAGATAGAAACGGGCCAATGCCAGTCCCCGTCGAAAGCAACCATAGATCACTCGCTTGCTTAGGAATGGTGTCGTGAATGAGATCGCCATGCGCGGTTTCACCCACATAAATCGGGTCACCCGCTTTTAGCTTTTGCAACCTTGGAGAAAGTTGCCCTTGAGGATCTGCCACAATGAGGAATTCGAGCCACTCGTGTTGCTCGCTTGGCGCATTAACCACAGAGTAAGCACGGCTGATAGGCTTGCCCTCATCATCTAGCAAAGCAAGCTTGGTGAACTGGCCGGCTTTAAAGGTAAGAGGCGCGCCTGAGACCCTTAAACTGAACAGCTCGCCAGTCCAGTCAATGCGTTTTTCCACCTTGGCTAGATTGAAACCTTTCAGC
>NZ_JAWOVY010000464.1:0-636 GCF_033340155.1 Vibrio sp. 1562 | reverse complement strand
CTTCGCCCACTGCGTTACTACTCTATCAATTGCGTCCACGAGTTTTCTTTCTCCAATACGCATTCGGTCTGACGATTTATTTTAACATAAAGATACTTTACAAAAAGCAATCTAGCGCGTACCTTTACAATTAATTATCTCAACGTAAAGATATTTTACATGAACATATTACTCGCAATGATCCCCGCATTTTTCTGGGGCACAACTTATGCCGTTACGCAGTTCACTCTTCCAGACTGGCCGCCAGTGTTGCTGGGAGCACTGCGAGCACTGCCAGCCGGACTACTGCTACTGGCAATCAAACCTTCGCTGCCCAAAAAGCACGAATGGAAAGTGTTATTGATATTGGGCACGATTAACATCGCCTTCTTCTTTGGCCTCATTTTTGTGATGGCGTTGACCCTACCTTCTGCAATTTCCGGTGTCGGCATGATTTCTGTCCCCGTCTTTGCCATGCTGTTTGGTTGGGCGGTTTACAAACGTCAGCCTAGCGCAATACAAGGTATTAGCGGCGCAGTGTTGATTGCGTTAGCGTGGTTCTTGTTCGATCCAAGCTCAATCTCGCTGAACCCTATCGGTTTAGGGGCGATGCTGGCGGCCATCATGTGCATCGTGATTGGCAGTAGCGTAACCAAA
>NZ_JAWOVY010000463.1:0-636 GCF_033340155.1 Vibrio sp. 1562 | reverse complement strand
TAAGACAGCAGTAGGTAATCCATGTGACTACGGTGACACGGCACGTAAACGATCTCATGGCCATCTTGCGCCAAGCGACGCACTGTCGAAGCGTTGTTGATGTGCAGGCCTTGATATAGTTTGGTCCACAGCCAGCTCAGGATGCGATCGCCGTTTTTCACCAGACCGTATGAGAAGTCGGCTGCGATTTCATCCATGATGTCATGGGCTTCTTTGCGCGCTTTCTCAATCGAAATGTCTTTGCTTTTTGCCTCGTCTTCAATCGCTTGTTCAATTGCAGGTGACTTTAACAGGCGAGCAAATAGCACTTGGCGTTGCGGTAGGTTTGGACCTGATGCCGCCAATTTTTGACGAGAAAAGTGGATACGTGCCACGCGCGCCAATTTATGCGCAATAGCACTGTCTGTACCGTGAGAATCCGCCATATAACGCAGTGAAACCACCGGGCTAAAGCGCACCAAACAGTCACGACCTGCTGCCATTACCGCTTTCGCTTTTTGTGGCCCATTCATTGGTTGCAGGTACGGTCGATGGCTCTCTTCTTTACCTGGTTTGCGTCCCCAAAGTACGGTCGCTGGGATCATCTGCACATCAAGCTCGCTATCAAGCTTGTGCAGTTCCAGCAGCTCAGTAAAT
>NZ_JAWOVY010000462.1:0-636 GCF_033340155.1 Vibrio sp. 1562 | reverse complement strand
AGTTAAAGTAAAAATCCAGCTACTAAGTTGAGGGTTGATGCTTGCGACAAGGCCCGCAAATGCCATTGCACCTGCGATCGATAAAATCTGTAGATTGTCTTGAACAAAACCGAACCAGCCTTTGTTCTCTTTCTTTTGCTTTGCTTTATCCAGCGCAGAAAGCGGGAAACCAGTTTGGCGCGCTGTTTGTTCGATGATCGAACTTAGAGAATGGTCATCAAAATCGACAACTAACTTTTCTGTAGCAAAAAGGACTTTAGCATTCGTAACGCCTTGCAAT
Organism: Vibrio sp. 1562; assembly: GCF_033340155.1. Classification (NCBI taxonomy): domain Bacteria; kingdom Pseudomonadati; phylum Pseudomonadota; class Gammaproteobacteria; order Vibrionales; family Vibrionaceae; genus Vibrio; species Vibrio sp. 1562. Next base: position 356 of record NZ_JAWOVY010000462.1, on the reverse strand, counting down.
GACATGATGGCTTTTTCAAGCTTTTGCGCACAAGACGGGCAGTCCATGTCGGACACGATCCAACTGCTACGAATCGAGGATTCTCGCTGTTCCGCGGGGCCTTCTTCATCGGCGGTGTCCGAACTGCAACAGCCTCCACTACAGCAAGAGCTTTCAACAGTATCAACACCCGCTTGAGCAATATTTAGCGTCGGTTTAGTTGGCGCGCAGCAAGAGTCATGGGCACTGAGTGGCACCGCAGTTTTGATTTTGCCTGACTGGCAACCTTGATGTTTTGTACACATAGTTTATTTTCCTTATTGGCTGAGACTGTTCATCTACCACTAAGGATAAACCTTGGAGCTAGCTCCAAGGTC
>NZ_JAWOVY010000461.1:0-637 GCF_033340155.1 Vibrio sp. 1562 | reverse complement strand
ACTCAAATGAAATGTAACTCAAATCACACATATTGATACATATTACGCTAAAAACCTTATAACGAGCTAAAGATCACAAATATTAAGAGAAGTGTCATTTAATTAAAACTCTCTAAAATCAACAAAAATGTAAACGATAACAATAAAGGTAAAACGAAGAGTAATAAGTAGGAAATTACGGGGATCATCCACCGTACAGTATTGTGTCGAAAGTGAGGTAAGTGATTTAAACTTCCTAGTAAAAATACATATCAAAAACAAAAAAGGTGGGCATGTAGCCCACCATAACACCCAAAGTCGTTGGAGTTGCAGCATTGCTGCCGCTGCAAGTTCAAAGGGTAGAAGTGCTATCTAAAATTCAAACTGATAAGTAGTTTGATGCTGATAGCAATCCCCAGAGCTCAACACCCCATTGTTGAGTCCCCATTCTGGTTTGTTTGGCCCGTCTGGAAAGTACTGCGTTTCCAATGCTAGGCCGTCATAGCGTTCGTAAGTTTTACTTGCACCTGGCGTACCGGCTAAGAAATTACCTGAATAAAACTGGATGGCAGGTTTGGTGGTTTTCACCTTCATCACCACATCTTCTTTGGGTGCAATTAAAACCGCAGCGACAGACACGCCATCGGTCACTTCAGGT
>NZ_JAWOVY010000460.1:0-637 GCF_033340155.1 Vibrio sp. 1562 | reverse complement strand
AGGTTCGACGCGTTTGGTTGATATGGCAGAAGAAAAGCTACGTGGTGAAAGTGTTCCTTTGGATGAACTGAAAAGTATCTTATCGCCGCTATGCAATAAAGTAGACGTCGCTGTACTTGGTTGTACACACTTCCCATTAATCAAAAGCGAAATTCAGCAAGTGCTGGGTAGCAACGTCGTTTTGATTGATTCTGGGGAGGCGATAGCGCGCCGGGTTAAAGCATTACTGTCTTGTGGTGAGCTTGAAGAGAAAGAAGAAGGGATAAAACGAATCTTTGCCAGCGCACCTCCTTGGCAAGAAGATGCACTGAACATTTGTTTGGCGAAATTAGGATTTAATCCAGTTCAGATTTATCGCCATCTGGATGTTTCGGATCGTTAGCAATACGCACTTTAAGTGTTCGCTCCATATATTCCCTTTCATTTAACTTCGCGATAGCCGGTTCTGCGTCAGCAGCGGCCATAACGACAAAACCAAACCCTCTTCTTTTACCTGTGCGTTTATCTTTCATTAAGCGCACAGCAAATACCTGCCCATACTCTGCAAATAAATCACGAACGTGACTCTCATTTGCTTTATAAGGAAGGTTACCGACATACAGCGTTTTAGTTGACGGATCCGATTCCGTTGGTTGAA
>NZ_JAWOVY010000459.1:0-638 GCF_033340155.1 Vibrio sp. 1562 | reverse complement strand
TACAGGTTTATGGTCAATACACCGCAAGGGAAGAAGATGACATTGATTATGGTTATGAAGACAAAGATATGCAGAGCATCTCTTCAAAACTGATCTATCAAATCAATGATCGTCACTCTGTGCAGTTAGAGGGTGGTACATCGGCACAAAGTCGTCGCGGTAATGTTGGTCTTTCTGTACCTACGACTGGCTGTCGTAGAGGCTGTGAAGATTCATTGAATGAATACCGTCGTAACTACGTTACGCTTAGTCACACCGGGGAGTGGGAGTTATTGGGTAACTCTGATACCTACTTGCAGCGCGAGGAGAGTGAAAACAAATCTCGCGAAATGACTATTGTAAATACCACGTTTAAATCCAGTCTAGTTAAAGGGCTGGGCGCGCATACTCTGACAACTGGTGTCGATGCGACGCATGCCGAGTTGGAAGATTTTACGTCCAACAAAGCATCATCTAAAACGAAAGCATCAAATACACAATGGGCAGTGTTCATCGAAGATGAATGGAAGATCGCAGAACCTTTTAGTCTGACATTAGGTGGTCGTTTGGATCACGATGAAAACTACGGCGCGCATTTTAGTCCGCGAGTGTATGGTGTGTGGCGTGTTGATCCTGCTTGGACGGTCAAAGGCGGTGTA
>NZ_JAWOVY010000458.1:0-638 GCF_033340155.1 Vibrio sp. 1562 | reverse complement strand
ACTGGCTTTTGCTGATCGCACTGGGCTTACCAAAGAGGATTGGCAGTCTCTGCGTGACAGCGGACTACTGCATCTTGTATCAATTTCTGGTTTACACATTGGGATGGCATTGTCGTTTGGGCTTGCCCTTGGTGGGCTTATTCGGCTTGCTATGCCGCGATATTGGTTTCTGCCATCAGTGAGTGGGTTGGCGTTTGCCATTGTTTACGCTTGGCTTGCTGATTTTTCTTTGCCGACGACCCGAGCCGTTTCTGTTTGTATCATCTATATTGCTTTGAAGTATTGGCTTGTTCATTGGAGTCCATGGCGCGTACTGTTATTGGCTGTGGCGTTGCAACTTTTCTTCCAACCTTTTGCTTCTTTTAGTTTGAGTTTTTGGCTGTCTTATTTATCCGTTGGTGCCGTTTTGTTTGCGGTTAACACAGTGCAAGACTCGAAGGAAGGTCGTTTAGGAAAGTTGCGGATACTTTTGTTGACTCAACTGATACTGAGCTTATTGATTGTCCCGATCAGTGGCTATTTTTTCTCTGGATTTAGCTGGTCTTCTTTAGTCTACAATTTGGTTTTCATTCCTTGGTTTGGCTTTGTTGTCGTTCCAATCATGTTTGCTGCTTTAATTGCGTCATTGCTCTTTCCTA
>NZ_JAWOVY010000457.1:0-639 GCF_033340155.1 Vibrio sp. 1562 | reverse complement strand
AATCGAGAATACTTTGTGGCGTATTCGCAACGGGGAAGAGTTTATCAGTGGCTTTGTTGACACTGACATCGGTCGCTTGCGCTGAAAGTAGCACAGCGATGAGTAACTCAAATGGAGAGCTCCAGTTCAGTTCCGTTTCAGGATTGGGGTTGTTTTCTCTTAATCGTTCAAGAATTTCTATTCTTTTTTCTTTGTTCATTGCTGACTTCCAAACCCGTCTTTGCGGTTTATGAAAAAGGCCCTACGAGTGGTAGAGCCTTGATTTTAGAATTCTTATATTATGCGTTAGTTACGCGAGCACGCTCAATGGCCGGTTTTTCTTCTTTCGGCTGACGAGCCTGAATTGAGCTGTCGATAACATTTTTCAACGCAATCAAAAGTCCTACACCGATGAAAGCACCTGGTGGTAATAGTGCTAATAAGAAGCTGCTATCAAATTGGAATACTTGAATGCGCAGCGCTGCAGCCCAGTCACCCAATAGCAAGTCTGCGCCGTCAAACAATGTGCCGTTGCCGATAAGCTCGCGCATTGAGCCCAACACAACTAGCACACTGGTCATGCCCAGTCCCATCCATAAGCCGTCCAATGCGGCAGGAAGCACATCATTTTTTGAAGCGTAAGCTTCGGCGCGACCGATG
>NZ_JAWOVY010000456.1:0-640 GCF_033340155.1 Vibrio sp. 1562 | reverse complement strand
TCAACCATAAAGATGGCGACAAAAGCTTGGGTCTCAACCTCGCCGCTGGCGTAAACGAAACCGGGTTTTGTGAAAATGTACTGTGGGTGGATGGTGAAAGGCATTTGCTTGATCCGGTGCAGTTTCAATTTTCACGTCAGAATCCACGTACTGATTGGCGCATCACCTCCGAAGATGGTTGCGTAGACTTAGTGTTTGAGCCTATCAATCAACGTTCTGAGAAAAAGAACTTCTGGTTTTTGAAAAGTAACTTTCGTCAATATATCGGCCACTTTTCAGGGTTTGTTGTGGATGGCAATGGCAGTAAGCACGAACTCGACGGTGTTGTGGGTTTAACGGAAGATCACTACGCAAAATGGTAGATAAGACAATGGATTGGTCACAAATCATGGAACGACCGGAGCTCTTGCTTATGGCTTTGGCTCCCATCTTTTTTCTCTGCATCGCCGCGGAATACGGTTTGGGACAGCGTCGAGGTAAACTGCCTGACAGCGCACAATATTATTTGCCGGAAGTGGCGTGTAACTTTGTGTTGGCGGGATTACATCAAGCTGCTGATATTTTAACGGGGTTGCTGATTGCGCATTTCTACTTGTGGATGTTTGATTGGCGATTATTTGATATCGAAATGAGTGTATCG
>NZ_JAWOVY010000455.1:0-640 GCF_033340155.1 Vibrio sp. 1562 | reverse complement strand
GCCTTCTGGATCAGGCAAAACAACGTGTCTGATGATGCTGGCGGGTTTTGAAACGGCAACAGGCGGGGAGATTTACATTGATGGCGTTCCGGTAAACAATCTCGCGCCACATAAACGCGACATCGGAATGGTATTTCAAAACTACGCGCTGTTTCCTCACATGACGATTGCGGAGAATCTCGCTTTTCCTCTAAAAGTGCGCAAGCTCGATAATCAAACCATTCAAAATAAAGTACAGAGCGCACTGGACATGGTCGAGTTAGGGCACGTTGCCAGTCGTTATCCCAAGCAGTTATCTGGCGGGCAGCAACAACGTGTCGCGTTAGCGAGGGCGCTTGTGTTTGAACCGAAACTCGTCCTGATGGATGAGCCTTTGGGCGCGTTGGACAAGCAACTTCGTGAGCAAATGCAGATGGAGATTAAACACCTGCACGAAAAGCTCGGCATTACGATTTTATATGTCACGCATGACCAAGATGAAGCGCTCACTATGTCTGACCGAATCGCAGTTTTTAATCAAGGCGAAGTGCAGCAACTTGCCCCGCCAACGGAACTGTATGAATCTCCGAGTAACGCGTTCGTCGCTCAGTTTATTGGTGAAAATAATCAGCTTTCTGGTGTGGTAAAAGAGTGGCAATCA
>NZ_JAWOVY010000454.1:0-640 GCF_033340155.1 Vibrio sp. 1562 | reverse complement strand
AACATGCACTAACGACAATTACGCCGGCATAAATAAACATCAAATCTTCTGGTGATACAGCTAATAAATCACCAAATAGGTAACTCATTAGATCGACACGAACATTGTCCAAAAAGCTTACTGACACCAAACCGATAGACAAAGAGCTGTGAGCCAGAATTCCGAGTAGGGTATCTGTGGCCACCAGTTGCTGCCTTTGCAGTGTTACAAGGAGTACCGCTAATGCTAAACAGCAGACTAGCAGCGCAAGATAGAGGTTAACGTTCAGTAAGAACCCGAGAGCGAGCCCCATTAACGATGCATGGGCAAGAGTGTCACCGAAGTAGGCCATTTTGCGCCATACAACAAAAGACCCGAGTGGACCTGCGATGATTGCAATACCAATACCAGCGAGAATAGAAGGTAGAAGAAACTCAATCATGGTGATGATGTCCGTGGCTATGGTTAGAGCACGAGGTAGCGTCGCCCGATACTGGAGAGCCAGACAAATCGTGATGGTGATGCTCGTGGTCGTGATGATAAAACGCGAGTGATTCTCTCGCTGCGTTACCAAACAATGCTATGTAAGAAGGATGCTGAGTGATCGTTGCTGGTGATCCCGAACAACAAACGTGGTGGTGCAAACAAATCACATCGTCTG
>NZ_JAWOVY010000453.1:0-640 GCF_033340155.1 Vibrio sp. 1562 | reverse complement strand
ATACGGCCCATACCCAAGCCAAATGGCACAAGAGGCGCAACAAAGTCAGCAACGCCGAAGAAGGTACGACCGTTCTTGTGTGCATACCAGAACATTGCCGTAATCACACCCAACAAACCACCGTGGAACGACATACCGCCAGTCCAAACTTTGAAGAGATACAAAGGATCATCTAAAAACAGTTCAAAGTTATAGAAGATAACGTAACCGACGCGACCACCGATGACGACCCCTAAGAAGCCCGCGAAAAGTAGATCAGAGACTTGCTCTCGAGTCCAGCCGCTGCCTGGTTTGTCAGCACGACGGTTCGCCAACCACAATGCAAACATGAAACCAACGAGGTACATCAAACCGTACCAACGAATTGAAACAGGACCAATAGAGACTAAAACCGGATCAATATTGGGAAATTGAAGGTATCCCTGAGACATAAATCATTCTCTTCTTATTTACAAATAAAACCAATATACCCAAGTCACCTCAAATGCTCGGTTCAGCGTGAATAACTTGGGAATAAACTTACAGCAGCATTGTTGCTGCAACAAACATCAAGAATATTGCGAATATTTTCTTTAATACCGCAGTAGGAAGATTGGTCGCGAGCTTCGCCCCCACTTTCGTGGTCAACATCGAAGTCATC
>NZ_JAWOVY010000452.1:0-641 GCF_033340155.1 Vibrio sp. 1562 | reverse complement strand
ATCGCGCCACACTTGAATATCATCCCACCACTTAGTGATCGCCGCTTCATCGTTGCCACAATCTTGCTCTGCCAGTAGACCAAGCATAGTAGTCAGTACTTTTTCAGCAGAGCCTACGATTGGAAGATCCACTTTGACGTTTTTGGAGATCGACGATGGATCAATATCAATGTGCATCACTTTCGCATTTGGACAGTACTTCTCAAGGTTATTGGTGGTGCGGTCATCAAAACGCACCCCAATACCGAAGATCAGATCCGCTTCGTGCATCGCCATATTGGCTTCGTAAGTACCGTGCATCCCCAACATACCAAGCGAGTTTTTGTGAGTACCCGGAAATGCACCTAGGCCCATTAAGGTACTGACAACTGGCAGGTTAAGTTTGTCTGCCAGTTCTAAAATATGTTCGTGAGCACCAGAAATGACTGCGCCACCACCGACATACAGCACCGGTTTTTTCGCTTCAATCAAAGACTTCAGCGCTTTCTTGATTTGGCCTTTATGACCCGAAGTGGTTGGCTTGTATGAACGCATCGAGATGCTTTCTGGATATTGGTAAGGCAGTTTGATTTGCGGATTCATTACGTCTTTAGGCAAATCAATCACAACTGGTCCAGGACGACCCGTTGTTGAAATGTAGA
>NZ_JAWOVY010000451.1:0-641 GCF_033340155.1 Vibrio sp. 1562 | reverse complement strand
GACAGCACTTTTGTCTCAAGTGTCGGTAAGTTCGTAGATCAATTCGAACAAAAAATAGAGCAATACACTGGTAGTGCAAAAGCGGTAGCCACTGTTAATGGTACTGCGGCATTGCACGCCGCGCTTTATATGGCGGGTGTACAAAGTGGTGACTTGGTGATCACTCAAGCTCTTACTTTTGTCGCTACTTGCAATGCCCTGTATCACATGGGAGCTGAACCTATTTTCGTTGATGTTTCAAAAGTTAGCCTTGGTTTATGTCCTAAAGCGGTGGAGGCTTACCTAGCGGAACATGCAACGCTCACTGAGGAAGGGTGTTTTCACAAAGCGACGGGGCAACGTATCAGAGCTGCAGTTCCCATGCACACGTTTGGTCATCCGGTTGAGTTAGATGAACTAATGGCAGTTTGCTGCAAATGGCAGCTTGTTTTGGTTGAAGATGCAGCAGAAAGCTTGGGTTCTTTCTATAAAGGCCAGCATACCGGAACCGTTGGTGACTTTGGTGCCGTCAGTTTTAATGGTAACAAGATCATTACGACTGGTGGAGGCGGTATGGTGTTGTGCAAAACGAGAGAATCGGGTCTACAAACTAAACATGTAACGACGACGGCGAAAGTACCTCACCCTTATGAGTTTTATCA
>NZ_JAWOVY010000450.1:0-642 GCF_033340155.1 Vibrio sp. 1562 | reverse complement strand
AAGAAGGTAAAGAAGCGGAAGCGAACGAGTACCGCCTGATGGATCCTCAAGATACATCGAACGTAACGACGGTTCAGTTCTACAACAAGCAGAGCTTTATCAACCCATGTATGGAATCTTCCACTCGCTTCGTAGATAAAGTGATTTCAGAAGTGGCAGCAATGCACACGGAAGCAGGCGCGCCGCTAACAACATGGCACTTTGGTGGTGATGAAGCGAAGAACATTAAGTTAGGTGCGGGTTTCCAAGACGTTAACGCGCAAGACAAAGTTAGCTGGAAGGGCACGATTGATCTGTCGAAACAAGACAAGCCATTCGCGCAGTCTCCACAATGTCAGACACTAATCGCAGACGGTACAGTAAGCGACTTTGGTCACCTTCCAAGTCATTTTGCAGAACAAGTGTCGAAGATCGTAGCAGAGAAGGGCATTCCAAGCTTCCAAGCATGGCAAGATGGCTTGAAGTACAGCGAAGGTGAGAAGGCATTTGCAACCGAAAACACACGCGTTAACTTCTGGGACGTTCTGTACTGGGGCGGTACTTCATCAGTGTACGAGTGGTCTAAGAAAGGTTACGACGTGATCGTTTCTAACCCAGATTACGTGTACATGGACATGCCATACGAAGTAGACCCGAAAGAGC
>NZ_JAWOVY010000449.1:0-642 GCF_033340155.1 Vibrio sp. 1562 | reverse complement strand
AACGTCCTGAATTCCAAGCAGCAGAGAAAGGCTACACCTTTGTGGCTCACCAACAAGAAGTGGGTACAGGTTACTTCGATAGAATGACGAACACCATCCAAGGTGGTAACTCATCTGTCACTGCGCTTACCGGTTCGACCGAAGAAGACCAATTCTAATTGGCACTGCAACACTTCCTTAATCAGCGTCAGTAATGGCATATTTTGAGCGGCATCCCGGCCGCTCTTTTTTCGTCTTTATAACGCTTCTTCATCCGGTTCAATTTCTTCCGGCTCAACCTCTTCTTGCAGTTCAAGTAAGTTGATCGCGATCGTAACGAAGTCCGTGTCAGTAATGATTCCAACCAGATGCCCTTTATGCACGATAGGCAAGCAGCCCACTTTGTGCTTTTGCATGTAAATGGCGCTCTCTTTTAGACCTGCTCTTGGCTCTGCAGTCATGATGTTAGTGTGCATCATTTCGTAGAGAGGCGTATCGAGGGTAAAAGATTGTTCAGCGTCATCTGGGTGCAAACAGGATTCTTGAGCAGCAAGAATATCACGTTGAGTCACCAAGCCTTGTAAGTGATGATTGGCGTCAACAACCGGAATATGTCGAATATCCAACGCGTCCATCATGCTCTTTGCATCGCGCAAGGTATGC
>NZ_JAWOVY010000448.1:0-642 GCF_033340155.1 Vibrio sp. 1562 | reverse complement strand
GTTTGTTGGCGGATACCTTTAGTGTCAATGTCGCCATCGAAGTCATGATGGTTGTAACACTGATTGGCGTAATCTGCGTTCACTACTTACTGCCAAAACAACGCAACTTCACACCGTCATCCAGCAGCTTAAGACACCAAAATCGTGCCATTATGGGTCACTTTCGAAATCAGCGGGTTTGGTTTGCAATGCTCATCGGCGGGCTTAACTTTGCGTTGTTCGTCAATCTTTACTCAGTGATGGGCTTTCGTTTGGTTAGCGCGCCGCACAACGTTCCGGTCGGTCTGGCATCGTTGATATTCATCTGTTATCTGGGAGGAACTTTTTCTTCTCGATGCGCAGGGCATTGGAGCAAACGTTACTCTTCTATTCTAGGTATGTTCATAGGCGCTGTGGTTAGCATGGCAGGCATGTGGATTGCGGCTTTTGAGAGCCTCGCCGCTATGCTTATCGGTCTTCTGCTGATTAGTTTTGGCGCGTTTTTTACCCATACTTTGGCTTACGGCTGGGTAGGCCAAAACGCAACACAAGCAAAAGCAACCGCAACAGCTTTGTACTTGGTGCACTACTATGTTGGCGGAAGTTTAGGTGGGTTTTTATTGCTCTACTGTTGGCAACATGGCGGTTGGTCAACCGTACTGC
>NZ_JAWOVY010000447.1:0-643 GCF_033340155.1 Vibrio sp. 1562 | reverse complement strand
ACGTAATGCAAAGAATCAAAAAAAAAGCCGCTCTTTTGAGCGGCTTTTAAGTATTTGTTAGGAAACTAAGCTTCTTGCTTTTGTAACTCCGCTTCAGCGGCAGTTTCTTCTACTAAAGCATCAACAATGACCGCACATGCTGCATCACCAGTAATGTTTAGAGCCGTACGAATCATGTCGAAGATACGGTCAAGAGCGAAGAGTAGAGGCAGACCTTCAATTGGAATACCCGCCGCTAGTAGTACTGCTACCACTAGGAAAGAAGGGCCCGGAACACCAGCTTGACCAACCGCACCTAGTGTTGAAGTCACGATAATAGCGATGTACGCGCCCATGCCTAGGTCTATGTTGAATAGTTGTGCAAAGAAGATTGCGACCAAACCGTAGTAAATCGCATTACCAGACATGTTGATGGTCGCGCCCAGAGGTAGAACGAATGACGCAGTTGAGTTTTTCACGCCAAGTTCTTTTTCACACGTATCCATAGTGACAGGCAGTGTCGCCATTGACGACGCTGTTGATAGTGCAACTGCTTGTGGTTTTTTCATTGCAGACACGAATTTCTTCGCTGATGTCTTAGTGAAAACATGCACCATTGCAGGGTATACGATAAAGCCAAACACTAGGATTGCCGCAACGTAAA
>NZ_JAWOVY010000446.1:0-644 GCF_033340155.1 Vibrio sp. 1562 | reverse complement strand
TCATCGCCTCTGACTGCCAAGGCATCCACCGTGTACGCTTAGTCACTTAACCATACAACCCGAAGGAGTTTCGAGTTAATGTTCAAATCACCAAAGTTGTCTCTCATTATTTGAATGAGCGAGAGACATATCGATTTTGCCGGACTCATCTCTTTACCTTCATTTTTAGAAAAAATGAAAACAAAAAGCCAAGAACACTTGAATGTGTTTTTTGGTGTTTGTCTTAAAGACAAACATTGAGAACTTTACAAACAACAATAAATTGTTGTTTTGTCAGCTTTCCAAATTGTTAAAGAGCTAGATTTTCTGATGAAAACCATTTTTAAAGATTCTTTTTCAAGAACACTTAAAGATGGTGGAGCTATGCGGGATCGAACCGCAGACCTCCTGCGTGCAAGGCAGGCGCTCTCCCAGCTGAGCTATAGCCCCATCAAGGTGTCGATACTGTCGCCAATTCCTTGGGAAAGAAATTGGTGGGTCTGAGTGGACTCGAACCACCGACCTCTCGCTTATCAGGCGAACGCTCTAACCACCTGAGCTACAGACCCAGTATCGTCTCTTTACTTTATAAACCGTATCAATCTGTGTGAACACTCATCGCAATAATCATCGTTTAAGGAGGTGATCCAGCGCCAGGTTCCCCT
>NZ_JAWOVY010000445.1:0-645 GCF_033340155.1 Vibrio sp. 1562 | reverse complement strand
AGCTAGATTTTTCTTTCAACTAACTTTGTCTTTTTTGCTTCCCAGTGCGTGATGAATGCAATCGGCGCCACAATAATGGCAGCGCCTAGCCACAAACGACCAGGAGGCACCCATCCAAAGACCATCCATCCAGCCAGCACATTTAAAGGCAGTTTAGCGTGATCGAAGGGTTGAACGAAGGAAGCGTCCGCAACTGCGTAAGCTTTCACAATCGCCCATTGCGCTAATGCTGTTAGTGCACCAGCAAAAAGAAGGATCAGCCAAATAGTCCAGTCACTAGGCATGGTAAAGCTTGGTATCGCTAGCACAATATTGAAAGGCGTGATCAGTAACAACAAGTAAACCACCATGGTAGACGGTGGATCGTTTACCGACATCTTTTTCACCATCAAAGAATACGCCGCCCAAAAGAAGGCCGCCCCAACAGGCAGCAGAGTTGCCCAAGTGAAGGAGTCTGACCACGGCTCTAAGATGATCATGGCACCGATAAAGCCAGTTAGTGTGGCAAGCCAGCGTGCGGTGCCCACTTTCTCTTTCAAGATAAGCCCTGAGCCTACGGTCGCAAACAGCGGAGAAGTCATTAGCAGCGCAATGCCTTGCCAAATCGGAACAGGGTAAGCGAGCGCCCAAAGCCACAGTTGGATA
>NZ_JAWOVY010000444.1:0-648 GCF_033340155.1 Vibrio sp. 1562 | reverse complement strand
GCTAAATCTGAGGGTAAGCGGATTGGCCGACCAGAAGCTATCAGTACAACTCAAAAAGTTCAAGAATGTAGGGTAAGAGGACTGAGTCAATCCAAAACAGCAAATGCTCTTGGTATCTCCATTCCGACGGTCAAGCGGCATTGGAACAAGCGGCTAACTGAAAGAGTTCAATGAGAACAATGTTCCATGATACTGTTAGGTTGAGTTGAGTTCTGCCAGAAGTAATTACTCGTTAAGAGGTTAACGATATTGCAAGAACCTTGTTCTTGCTTAGAGCAAGGCTACTAAGATATCCCGCTGATATTTGATACAAGAACATTGTTCTGACTGGAAAATCGGATAACCTCTCTGTTAGTAAACGACGCTGATAGAAAGGGATGCTTGTGAGCTTATTCATCAATACTCAAAAACTAACGGTAGCAAAAGAGGATCACTTAACTGAATTCTTCGCTGCTGCGTTAAGGTCTTCAGAACGTTTCAATCGAGCATTTGTTAGGTTGATATTTGGAGACCAAGATAGCAGGTTGATCAGCAAGGTCGAGACACAAGTTATCTATCCAGGATGCCGACCAGACATGCGTCTGATATTAAGTGATGGTTCAATTGTTCTTTGTGAAAATAAACTCGATGCTGCCGAAACGATCGGTA
>NZ_JAWOVY010000443.1:0-648 GCF_033340155.1 Vibrio sp. 1562 | reverse complement strand
CTGGTTTTGCTTACCGCTGATCGCCCTGTTGAACTCGTCGGTTGTGGCGCAAACCAAGCAATTAATCAACTTGGGATTTTTTCGCATCATGTATCGGCAAATTTGAACTTGCCAAGTCCGAGTTTAAATACGCCGCTCAACTGGTTACTCACTTCGGTTGATGAGGTGATGTTTAACCAGCAGTTACATGGCAGCGCGGTTCACATTAACTGCGCCTTTCCTGAGCCGCTGTATTCTGACGGGGAAAAAAGCGCTTACCAAAGCTACCTGAACAGTGTCGAAGCGTGGCGCAAAGGCGGTCAAACATATACTCAACGATTCGTCAGTCCATCATTTCGTGACATTCCATTTTGTGCTGATAGAAAAGGCGTGGTTGTTATTGGCAGCTTACCTGCTGATCACGCGCAAGCGGCAAAAGCGTTTGCACAGCAAATGGGGTGGCCTGTATTGGCGGATCCGCAAAGTGGAGTTAGCTCCGGTTGGTCACATTATGATTTGTGGTTACAACAGCCTAAGTTGGCCAGCCAACTCGACGAATGTGATTTGGTGCTCCAGTTTGGTAGCCGCATCATATCTAAGCGCTTGAACCAATGGATTAATAAACAGGTGTCGCAAAGCCAACAAGGCCGAGATGTTCAGTACTGGTTT
>NZ_JAWOVY010000442.1:0-649 GCF_033340155.1 Vibrio sp. 1562 | reverse complement strand
GAGAACGCGTGGCTGGCCGATTGGTGTTGCGTGATCGCATCAACTTGCTCAGGAGTGTAAGAACGGGACGCTTCAATGCTCTCTAAAGAGGATTTTACGACATCGAGCTTTTCTGTTTCTTTCAGTTCATGTGTTACATGCTGCATCATGGTTTGGAGTGCTTGACGATCCATATCGACCGTTTTTTGTGAACACTCTTGAGCGCGGGTTTCTAAGTAAGTCTTAGTTTTTTCTGGCGTGAGTTCTCGGAGTGCGCCTAGTTTGAATTCTTTCAGGTAATCACAGCAAGTTTTAAGTGCTTGTTCGTAGTTCCTGGCTGTGCCTACCGAATCTATAATGTTGCCTTTACCCTGTAACTCTTTCATTACCGAGGCTGCTTGATTCTCTGATTTCGCGAAATGTCCTCTAGCCATGACGTGTCACTCCAATGGAATGAAGGTAACGAAGAATGGTACTTCTTGCGGCGTATTGTTTGTGTTTGGTTTCGAGGTGTAGAGCGATCAGTTCTAATGATGCGCCACTGGTATACATCTTGGCGATTTCTGCGCGGAATGGCTCAAGTTTGGACGTGCGTTTTTTGTAGTTTTTGCCCTTGCGTAGAGCACGTACTTTTTTGGCAGCTTCGGTCGCTGCGATGGGATCAAAGCTC
>NZ_JAWOVY010000441.1:0-649 GCF_033340155.1 Vibrio sp. 1562 | reverse complement strand
ACCATCACCAATCATCAGAATAACGTTTTTGATTTCAGCGGATAGCGCATTGAATGAAAGTGTAGATGCAGCCACTGCAGTAATAATCGGAGAAACTAAACGCTTCATTATATTTTCCTTGTTTATTGAAAGCGCAGAAATTAAAGCAGCGGTTTATGACGCTTTTGTGGCGGTAATAAAAGATTCACGGCATTGTCATTTTGGGTTGCTAGCCAACTCGGTCGCAGATGTTGGGGGATAAAAAAGCCCACAGAAGTGGGCTTGGATTACGCTTAGGAGTTGAAAGCATGGACTAAAGTCATCCATTTAGCGCCTTCATAAGAAACCTGATTGAGGGAGCAATAAACGAGTGAATGCAGTAAGAACCATGCCTTATAGATGAAAGATTCATCCATGTTGTATGATGGCTTGTTCTTAAGCGAAAGGAATTATGGTCTGCTTTTCAGTACGGATTCAAACACGGTTTGTTATCGTGTCGAGTAGGAATTTTGCGACTAGACGAGAGCTAAAATGATACCACCAACAGTGAGCGCCGCGGAAAGATACTGCCCTGCAGAATATGAGCCGTCTTCCTCTTCTTCAATCTTGTCGGGATGATCCATGCCAAGTGCACCGTGAGTGAAAGATTCTACTTTTTCACCCATTGTTT
>NZ_JAWOVY010000440.1:0-650 GCF_033340155.1 Vibrio sp. 1562 | reverse complement strand
ACCTTCGATTTGGAAGTGTTCACCTGGCGCTAAACGCACATCACGCTCAATGCTGTAATTTTGTACCATAGCGATACCAATGATCGTCACAGCAAGACCGATATGACCAAACATCATCGCCCAGTGACTACGTTGAAGCTTACGAACACCTTCAGCAAAACTGTGACGGTGCGTCGCACGCTCATGCAATTCAAACGCATGCATTGCCACGATCCAAATCGACATAACCCAGCCGATGTACGCCATCACTGAGAAGAAATCAGCAAATAGGAATACACAAACCGCCGCCAACGCCAGAGACACAGAGCCCGACACAAGCATAGGCTTCACAATCGAAGATAACTGGTCACGCTTCCAACGGATAAGAGGACCGATACCTAGCAAGAAGGCAAACGGCATCATCAGCCATGCAAATAGCATATCGAAGAATGGGGCACCGATAGAAACCGAGCCCAAACCGAGCTGCTTGTGAACCAATGGCAACAACGTACCAACTAAGACAACCACAAGTGCAGCAATCAGCAAGACGTTATTGGCAAGAAGTGCATTTTCGCGCGACACTAAATCAAAGTTACCACGAACACGTACCGCCGCACCTTTCACCGCGAATAGCAGTAAAGAGCCACCGATAACGAAGACAAGGAAACCCA
>NZ_JAWOVY010000439.1:0-650 GCF_033340155.1 Vibrio sp. 1562 | reverse complement strand
CAAAACATTAAGAGCAAGCTCTTACAAGCACAGGCAGCGGTAAAGCGTCAGTTGGACTTGGGATGTCCTCCGCAGCAGTATCAATTGCTACTAAAACAGTATGAAGCATACACAGCGGCACAGGTTGTGATTGAAGCATACGAAGCTAACCAAAAATAAAGGGAAATCCTATGTCATTTTACGATGCGACCAACAGTGTAAACCTCGATGACGTTAAAACGAAACTTGAGCAACAAGCGAAAGACGCGAACAAATCCGTCACCGATGCCATTAAAAATCTAGAAACCAACGCGGACGATCCATCTAAGCTGGCTGAACTTCAGCACGCTATCAACAAATGGTCGGTGGTATACAACATCAACGCAACCACCACTCGTGCGATCAAAGATGTAATGCAGTCGATCCTGCAGAAGGTGTAATGCATGGAACGAGAATTACGCCAGCTGTTGGCTGAAATTGCTTTGATGGCGACGGGGATGCATCGTCATCAAGAGGCCAATACGATTGCTGATTGCCTTGAGGAGACCTCGAACTCTGAAGAAGTCGTAGTAATGATTCGCGCGATGAGCCTGATGAACAAAGGCGCGTACGAAGAGGCACATCGATTGCTTGAGCCACTTTGCACCGCGTATCCTGACCTGATCAGTTTG
>NZ_JAWOVY010000438.1:0-650 GCF_033340155.1 Vibrio sp. 1562 | reverse complement strand
GCGATGCGGATGACACTTGTGTGATTTTGTATACATCAGGCACAACGGGACTGCCCAAAGGAGCAGAGCTCACGCAGCAAAACATCGTAATGAATGCGCTTGTGGCTCAGAACATCATGGCGAGTCAGGCTGATGATGTTCATCTAGTAACGTTGCCACTGTTTCATACATTCGGTCAAACCGTGCATCTCAATGCTAGCGTGCAAAGCGGTGCAACTTTGGTTTTAGTACCTCGATTTGATCCGAAACATGTGTTGGAGCTGATCGAAAAGCATCGAGTGACACTCTTTGCCGGTGTGCCTACGATGTACATTGGTTTGCTGCATGTTGAACATAATTGCGATATTTCGTCGTTACGAGTAGCCGTTAGTGGAGGCTCGTCGCTACCGACAGAAGTATTTAAAACCTTTGAAGCACGATTCAATGTACCAATTCTAGAAGGTTACGGCTTGTCCGAAACCAGTCCGATAGCGTGTTTTAATCACCTTGATCAGGAGCGAGTACCGGGCTCTGTCGGGCAACCGATTCAAGGTGTTGAGGTGAAAGTCGTTGATCTTGACGGCCATGCTCTCCCTGTCGGTGAGGAAGGCGAAATTATTGTGCGCGGGCACAACGTCATGAAAGGTTATCTTGATCGCCCAGAAGTGACG
>NZ_JAWOVY010000437.1:0-650 GCF_033340155.1 Vibrio sp. 1562 | reverse complement strand
ACATTGAGGTTAAAGCACGCTTGCTTATCCATAATACGTCCTGCAGCTTGACCATAGTCCAATGGGTACACTTGTTCTTTAATCGCCCAAGGTTGGCTGAGGTTGATGGTATCGCTGTCTTTGTAGCTCTGCTCGATACCCACTTCAGCTAAGGCTTCAACACCAACACTGTACCAATATGCTTGCTGGTAATGGATTTGGTTTGAACCGCGCTGAAACTGCAAAAACAAACGTTCAGACATGGTGGCAGCAATGGTCGCCATAATCGCTAACAACATCAGTACAATAATCAAAGCAACACCACGCTGACGATTAGCCATTGTTGTTGCCCTCCGATGCTTTGTTTCTTTCACTTTCCGCAAGCTTGCCATCTGGCGTTAGATACGTGCGCGCAATTTCACCGTAATCCTTCAACTTCAAGACAACTGAGACAGCTTTCGGCAACTCTTTATTGCTGTCCCACTCTTTCTTCCACTGTTTACCGTCATAAAAACGCATGTCGAAAGATTCCACCTGCGTCAGCAACGGAGTGACAATGCCTTCCTGCCCAACTGGGGTATCTGGATAACGCCACCAAACACGCTGCAGGGTTTCTTCTTTAACGCGATAGCCCACTTTAGTCACTTCACCACGCGGGAACTGTTGCTGCG
>NZ_JAWOVY010000436.1:0-650 GCF_033340155.1 Vibrio sp. 1562 | reverse complement strand
GACCTTGTTATCCGCAAGCCACCACGTCATTACCTGTAAGTTCTTAATCGGAATCTCGATGGTTTCACTAAAATTCGATGGAGAAAACTGCATGCCGTTGTATTTAATAGTGTATTCATCATCCGGTTTCGAGTATTCCGGATTGTAGTTTCTCAGATAAAGACGCAAGTCATGGCTTGGGGTTTGCCCATTGCCCGCCTCTTCATAATGAAGCTTTAATCGGATGGTATGGTAATTAGAAAGATCGATGCCATACGTTGGCTTCGCTACATCGGTATAAACCGAGATACCGCAATACGGCCAAGCATAACTGCTTTTTTTCAGCTCACAATTGAGTACCAAGCTTTGCGCATCATAGGTGATATCGGCCGAGCTTAGCCCACCTTCACTCGCATCTTTTGTCGCATAAATATTGAATTGTTCAGGTGTAATGACGAGCTTACGCGTGTCACCTAACACACTGTACAGAGCAACTAAACTGATCGTACAAATCGAAAGAGCGAAGATTAATTTGTGTATCCACTTCATAGGCAAGTGACCTGCTTAACTTATATACAACACAGTGTACTCAATGATATTTCGAACTTCAAATAAAGTCATTTATCAAGAAACAAAATTACTTTTGGCTTGAGTTCTTATTTCCGATACAT
>NZ_JAWOVY010000435.1:0-651 GCF_033340155.1 Vibrio sp. 1562 | reverse complement strand
TTCACCACCTTCGCCAGAGTTAGAGTAACCACCAAGACGGTTCATCGCCGTTGCAAGTGCTTCGTGTGCCTCTGGGCTCAACGCTCCGATAGACATGGCGGCAGAATCAAAACGTTTGAACAATTCTGTTTTAGGTTCGATTCGTTCAAGTGGCAATGGCGAGTCAGATTTTTTCAGTGCCATTAGGTCACGCAACATCGCGACAGGGCGCTCGTTTACTTGTTTGGCAAAACTTTGATAATCGTTACTTTCACCAGATTTCACCGCTTTTTGCAGTGTACCTACCACATCAGGGTTGTAGGCATGGTACTCACCGCCATGTACGTATTTGAGTAATCCGCCATGTTCAATCGATTTACGTTTTGCCCACGCCTTGCGGGACAAGTTGGTTAAATCTTGTTGGAAATCATCAAAGTTTGCGCCTTCGATGCGAGTGGTTACGCCTTTAAAGCACAAGTCAACCACTTCTCGGCTCAACCCAACAGCTTCGAACAGTTGTGAGCAACGGTAAGAGGCGATGGTCGAAATACCCATCTTCGACATGATTTTGTACAAGCCTTTGTTGATGCCATACTGATAGTTCTGCATAACATCGCGGTAGTCTTTATCTAGGGCACCATCGTCAATCAACTTGCCTAACGCTTCATAAGC
>NZ_JAWOVY010000434.1:0-651 GCF_033340155.1 Vibrio sp. 1562 | reverse complement strand
GACGCGCGTATTGTAACCTCCATAACCAAACTGGACAAAGCGCCGTACTCCAGATGTTTGTGCTTTATTCCAAAAAATTGCCTTGCCATTAACTGAATAAAAAGACATTATTTAAGCATAAATAAACACAAGGAATGGCTGTAGTGAAAATTCGTAGTACTGCTCTCGTAAAAGGATTCCGCCAATCAACCCCTTACGTCAACGCTCACCGTGGGAAGACCATGGTGATCATGCTGGGAGGTGAAGCGGTCGCACATAATAACTTTGGCAATATAATCAATGATATTGCTTTGATGCACAGTTTAGGCATCAAAGTCGTTGTCGTTTATGGCGCTCGTCCACAAATTAATCAATTACTTGAAAAACAAGACCTTACTACGCCATACCACAAAAACATCCGAATTACCGACGAAGCAGCACTATCGGTAGTTATGCAAGCTGCTGGGCAGCTTCAACTTGCCATTACCGCACGCCTTTCAATGAGCTTAAACAACACCCCAATGGCTGGCACACAACTGAATGTTGTCAGTGGTAACTTTGTCATTGCACAGCCACTTGGCGTAGATGACGGTGTCGATTACTGCCACAGTGGACGCATTCGCCGCATTGACACCGACGCGATTAATCGCACGCTCGACCAAGGCTCCATTG
>NZ_JAWOVY010000433.1:0-652 GCF_033340155.1 Vibrio sp. 1562 | reverse complement strand
TGTATTTCAAACTCAATCAGTTGATCCTCAAAATAGAAAACCAACCAACCTCGCGTGCTATTGGCGACCAGTATTTGATGCTGTACTTGTACCCAATACAACTGGTACGCCTCGCTTTGTTCTCGGTGAGCTTGCACATCCTCAAAAACTGACTGGCAAGGACATTTCAGTTCAACGGGTTCGCCCGCATCGTTGATGCCATCAAAGCTGGCTCGAAAGATTGCGTTATGATCGGCTTCTGCACATGACGGCAGAAGAAAGTCATTATGCGCATTCTCAAATGCTCGCCTTGCTTGAGGCTCCAACCTTATACCACGAAGCACATTTGGATTATTCGACAGGTCTTCCGGTAATACGAATCCGGTTTTTTCTGCCCATAATCGCCAAGGTGTTTTGTAGGGTGAACGCCCCATAATAATTGGGGCTTCAGATGCCGTAACCCCTGCAATGCGCCACTGGTGCCATGCAGGAGTACGTTGTGATAGGTCGATAACCTTCATATTGCCTCCTTTGAAGGGAGACTCCCCTGAAGGAGAGAACTCCCCTTCAGGGTTAAGTGGTTACTTTGCAGCTTGTGCTAACGCTGTTTGGTGCTGAACAACACTTGCTTGAACCGAATCAATTGCCGCTTTACCGGCTTGAATCGAACCTA
>NZ_JAWOVY010000432.1:0-653 GCF_033340155.1 Vibrio sp. 1562 | reverse complement strand
CGAGTTCGTGGTGAACGACAAGCGCCTCCACCGGTGGCAGCGCTGGCTCGACGACGATTCGTCGTGGCCAGATTTCTCCGTGGTGGTGCATGGCGATCTCTACGTGGGCCATGTGCTCATCGACAACACGGAGCGCGTCAGCGGGATGATCGACTGGAGCGAGGCCCGCGTTGATGACCCTGCCATCGACATGGCCGCGCACCTTATGGTCTTTGGTGAAGAGGGGCTCGCGAAGCTCCTCCTCACGTATGAAGCGGCCGGTGGCCGGGTGTGGCCGCGGCTCGCCCACCACATCGCGGAGCGCCTTGCGTTCGGGGCGGTCACCTACGCACTCTTCGCCCTCGACTCGGGTAACGAAGAGTACCTCGCTGCGGCGAAGGCGCAGCTCGCCGCAGCGGAATGAGCGAACGTCGATATAGCCCGCTCGCGACGCTGTTCGCGGCGACCTTTCTCTTCCGGATCGGCAACGCGGTGGCGGCCCTCGCGCTTCCATGGTTCGGCCTGTCTCATACAAAGAGCGCGGCCTGGGCGGGCGCCACGGCCGCTAGCAGCGTCATCGCGACCATCATCGGCGCGTGGGTTGGTGGTGGCCTCGTCGATCGGTTCGGGCGCGCGCCCGTCGCATTGATCTCGGGTGTGGTGGGCGGCGTGGC
>NZ_JAWOVY010000431.1:0-653 GCF_033340155.1 Vibrio sp. 1562 | reverse complement strand
ACCGTATACGGTTTGTACGATTTCTTGAGTGATCTCTTGGCCTTTTTCCATCGCAATCGACGTTGAGAAAGCGGCGCCAACGATACCACTCAATGCGATAGCAACAGAGAATAGACTAACCGAGAAGTTCTCGATGTGTTTTGGTGCTACAGACAGAATGAATGCCACAACCATTGAACCAACGATAACTTCCGCAATGGCTTGGAAGAAGTGAATCGCCAAGAAGATTTCAGGCATGATCACCACATCTTCACCAACGGTTGTGACCGCAAACGTTAGGATGCCAAATGCAATTGCAGTGAGTACAAACGCCATCGCGATTTTAGTCGCTGTAGAAAGGTGAACGTCGCGTTTTTCAAGCATACCGAAGAAGCCCGCAACAATAGGGCCACCAACCATACACCAAAGTGGGTTCATTGCCATTGCTGCTTCTGGCTCAAGTGGGATAAAGCCAAACAGTGAGCCTTTCAAAGTATTGATTGCCACCATGTTCATTGACGTCATCATTTGACCGTAGTAGACGAAGAAACACGTAGTTAAGAAGGTCACAATGAGGATGGTGCCCATCTTCAATGACTCGGCTTTGCTGGCTTTCAGCATTAAAGAGACGAAGTAAAGAATCGCAGCGCCACCGATGGCATAAACGATGTTTT
>NZ_JAWOVY010000430.1:0-653 GCF_033340155.1 Vibrio sp. 1562 | reverse complement strand
GTCATCGCCTGTTCCGCTAGTTTTTCTAGTTCCTGTTGTTGGCTATGACGAATCAAATACTTCACCTTAGCCACGTTAGATGTGTTCATACTTAAGCTGGTGTATCCCAACCCAAGTAATAAGAGCGCACCAAATGGATCACCGGCTAATTCACCGCAGATGCACACTGGCACATGATATTTATCGCACACGTCATGAATCTGTTTGAGTGCTAACAGCACTGCCGGATGCATGGATTCATAGACATCAGCGACGCGGGAATTGTTCCGATCCACCGCCAGTAAATACTGAGTTAAGTCGTTAGTACCAACAGAGACAAAATCCACTCGATGCGCGATGGCAGGAAGCAGATATACCATCGATGGTACTTCGATCATCACCCCGACCTTTGGAGCCTGAATACGCTCATCAAGCAAGACAACTTCGCTGTAGGCTTGGTTGATCAGCGTCATCGCATCATCCAGCTCTTTAATACCAGATACCATGGGTAACAAGATACTTAAATTACCACTTTCAGCACTGGCTCTTAGCATCGCACGCAATTGAATCAAAAAGATATCAGGATGATCTAACGTAAAGCGAATCCCGCGCCAACCTAAAAACGGATTGTCCTCTTCGATTGGCAGGTATGGCAATGGTTTATCACCACCGAT
>NZ_JAWOVY010000429.1:0-654 GCF_033340155.1 Vibrio sp. 1562 | reverse complement strand
CCACCTGAGATAAATTGATTATCGGCCCGACCGATGATCTTTAACTCATCTCCTTGCCAAGTACCGAGATCCTTACTGTCGAACCAACCATCCTCGTCCACGAATGCCGTCACTTGACCTTGGTGAAAATAGCCTGAAGCTAGCGTTTGTCCACCAATGTAAATGCGCTCATCAACCAGCTTAATCTTACGATTTTGTAGTAAATGCCCAGCATTGCTTACGTCATTGATCTGTTTTGCCGTAACGGTAGATGCTGCCTCGGTCATACCATAACCTAACCACGTCTCGATGCCTTTTTCTGTGGCTCTTACCGCCAACTCATGAGCCACATGGCTGCCCCCCAGCAAAACGTGCGTCAGTGACAGTTCAACATCATCATCTAGCAAGCGTTTAAGTTGAGTCGCCACTAAAGAGGCGTGTGAAACCGCGAAGATATCGTCTGCCATTCTTCCCGTGCCGATTTTCAATGTTGCGCCAACAAACAACCAGCGATAGACAATCGCAAGGCCAGAAACATGATAAAGTGGAAGCGACAACAGCCAAGTGTCTTGTTGATGGAAGGTGAACTCACATAGTAACCCCTCTGCCGAAGCTAGGTGCTGTCGATGCGTATGTACCACCGCTTTCGGTGCCCCCTTTGAGCCTGAGGTAAAC
>NZ_JAWOVY010000428.1:0-654 GCF_033340155.1 Vibrio sp. 1562 | reverse complement strand
ACGAAAAAACTAAAAGAAGCC
The DNA here is from genome assembly GCF_033340155.1 of Vibrio sp. 1562. Taxonomy (NCBI): domain Bacteria; kingdom Pseudomonadati; phylum Pseudomonadota; class Gammaproteobacteria; order Vibrionales; family Vibrionaceae; genus Vibrio; species Vibrio sp. 1562. Next base: position 633 of record NZ_JAWOVY010000428.1, on the reverse strand, counting down.
ACTGTCACCTTGTTAAATCAGGGAGTTTTACTAAAAGGCGTTAATGATTCCGTTGATGCCCTGAGCCAGCTCAGCGAGGCCCTGTTCGATGCTGGGATCCTGCCGTATTACTTGCATGTGCTAGACAAAGTCCAGGGAGCGGCCCATTTTATGGTCGATGACGAACGAGCCCGACAACTAATGGCAGGCTTATTAGAAAACGTCTCTGGCTACCTGATCCCGACCCTCACCCGTGAAATCGGCGGCCGAAAAAGCAAAACGCCGCTCGACCTACACCTTGCATAACCATCTATAACCCCTACAAATCATGAGATTTTGTGTCGGTCGAGACGCAAAATCTTACGATTTCTCTCTGATTTTTGTTTATTTTCAGAAAACTCAATAAAAAAGACACCAAACCGTTCTAAAACATTTAAGTCTCATGTAGTCTCTGCCGCCTAGATTATTTGCGACACAAAATATGGAATGAAAATCACACTATTGTGATGAAAAATGGTCGAGTTTACGACATCCATATTCAACCAAACTGAAGATGAAAGACGTAAAGAACGGTAGCCAGTAAACGTGAAGTCTACGCAATGGTAAATGCCTTCATCGCCTTTAAGGCAGCCCTGCGGAAAGTTAACCCGTCCA
>NZ_JAWOVY010000427.1:0-654 GCF_033340155.1 Vibrio sp. 1562 | reverse complement strand
GTTCTCAGTAACGCGCTCACTGTTATCCGCCGCGCTATCGGCATTCGTTTTCGTCTCTTCACAGGAATCTTTTACCGAAACTCCTACTCTGCCTAACAAGGCGTTCGCGAACTGCTTCCTCATTTTCATAGCCAGTTCGATTTCTGCAAGATCATTCACTTTCCCGCAGTATATGTATTCCATCAGCGGGTTATTGAAATCCTGTCTTGCTTGTTTAGCCAGCTTCTCAATTGGTCTGGTCAACATGTAGATGGATAATGCCGAAAGTAACGCTGCAGCGCTGAAAGCCACCATTGGTGATTGATTCATCTCTAGAAGTAACAAGCCCAAAAAGTTCGAAATAAAAAGGAAAAAGGCAGCTCTCATCCAAAGACGTGTTCGAGGTAGGTAAAGTTGAAGCGGTTTTTTATCATTTCGCAGTTTCGCGTAAGCTTTCTCTGCTCGTTTGACATAAATACGTTCTGGTTTAAAACGGACAGATTGGTATTCAACAATTTCACCGTTGTATTTGATTGGCGATGCAAACGCATCCACCCAGTAATATCCTCCATTTTTTCGTCTGTTTTTCACCATTCCCATCCAATGTTTCCCAGCTTTGAGATGAGACCAGAGGTCTTTAAACGCCTGTTTAGGCATATCTGGATGGCGAACAAC
>NZ_JAWOVY010000426.1:0-654 GCF_033340155.1 Vibrio sp. 1562 | reverse complement strand
TTATAAAGTATGGCTAATGAGGTAGAGTCTTCTACCAGTAACACCCTTGGTCTCATAGTCCTATCCCAACTTAATCTGATTCATTGTTATGATTCTGCCAGCTCACTTGGAGATTGATGAGAAAGAAAAAATAGATAAGCATCCTCAAGTCGCTAGAAGATTCTCAATTTGAGAAAAGTTATAGTTAAGTATTAGCACAGGGCAGGGATATTGCGAAAATTCTTTACTTTTTAATTGATTAAGCGCGGTATGGATTTTAAAAGATGAAGACCAAATCGCACTTGAATAAGTGCGATGGTTCATATGGTTTTGCGGGTTTTCTTCTTGTTACTCAAAACCTTGAGCCTTGCGCAGGTTGAGCGCTTCAAACGAACGTTCAGCCAGTAAAGGCAATGCCGCACACAGCTCCAATGCGTGTTGGGTTTTACCTTCGACACAATGTTTCTCGATGCTTCTGGCTTGACGAGATAATGGGCGATTGCCTAATGCCAGTGCAGAACTGCCGAGTGTATGGACTTCAAACTCGAGTTTTTCTAGGTCATGCTCACCCAACGCCCGCTCTATTTTTTGCATCCGTTCGCGAGACTCTTCGATATAGTGTTCAATCAACGTGGGAATGATCTCCGCGCAGGTGTCTTTAATCATTTGCTGGAG
>NZ_JAWOVY010000425.1:0-655 GCF_033340155.1 Vibrio sp. 1562 | reverse complement strand
GACGGTGAAGTGACGGTCAACATGGGCGTGCCAGAGTTTGAACCGAACAAAATTCCGTTCAAAGCGAAGCAGAAAGAAAAAACCTACATCATGCGCGCGGGTGACAAGACGCTGTTTTGTGGTGCCGTCAGCATGGGTAACCCGCATGTGGTGACAGTAGTGGATGACGTGGATACCGCAGATGTGGACACTCTAGGTCCGCTGCTTGAATCACACGAACGCTTCCCTGAACGTGTGAACGCTGGCTTTATGCAAGTGGTGAGTCGTGACCATATTCGTCTTCGAGTTTACGAGCGCGGCGCAGGTGAAACACAAGCTTGTGGTAGCGGCGCATGTGGCGCGGTGGCTGTGGGTATTTTGCAAGGACTTTTGGATGAGAGTGTGAAAGTATCGCTACCTGGTGGTGAGCTGCATATTTCTTGGCAAGGCCCGGGCAAACCACTCTTTATGACAGGCCCTGCTACTCACGTATTTGATGGTCAACTGTCGTGCTAGTCAAAGAAAAAGGAAACGGTTTGTCTCAAGTTGAAGCTGACGCATTAACGGCAGAAGTGGTGGCTGAATACCTAAAAGATCACCCTGACTTTTTTGTTGAGCGCCCTGAGCTGGTGGATCGTCTGTCTTTTCCACATTCGGATTTAGGTACGGTTTCGTT
>NZ_JAWOVY010000424.1:0-656 GCF_033340155.1 Vibrio sp. 1562 | reverse complement strand
ATCAGCAAAATACAAAAAGTCTGCACGTACCGTTGGTGACGTGTTAGGTAAATACCACCCGCACGGTGACTCTGCATGTTACGAAGCGATGGTATTAATGGCGCAACCATTCTCTTACCGTTACCCACTGGTTGATGGTCAGGGAAACTGGGGTGCTCCGGATGACCCGAAATCTTTCGCGGCAATGCGTTATACCGAAGCGAAACTGTCGAAGTTTGCAGAAGTATTGCTTGGTGAGTTAGGTCAGGGCACTGTGGAATGGCAACCAAACTTTGATGGCACGATGAAAGAGCCTCAAATGTTGCCAGCACGTCTACCTCATATCTTGTTGAATGGCGTAACGGGTATCGCGGTTGGTATGGCGACAGATATCCCACCTCACAACGTTCGTGAAGTGGCTGACGCAACTATCCATCTGATCGACAATCCGAAAGCAGAATTGCCTGAAGTTATGCAGTTTGTGAAAGGTCCAGATTATCCGACAGAAGCGGAGATCATTTCGCCTCAAGCGGAAATTGAAAAGATCTATCGCAACGGCCGTGGCAGCATCAAGATGCGTGCGGTATGGCATAAAGAAGGGTCAGACATCGTCATCACGTCGATTCCGCATCAAGTGTCTGGCTCGAAGCTGCTTGAGCAAATCGCAAACCAAATGC
>NZ_JAWOVY010000423.1:0-657 GCF_033340155.1 Vibrio sp. 1562 | reverse complement strand
TTAAGCAAATTCTTCGTACTTACCAAGAGCAAGGTCAAGATCTGCTTGACGTTAAAGTATCTTCTACGGATGGCAAACTTGAAGGCGACCGCGGTGTAGTTCGCTCACAGCAAACGAACCTTGGCCACCTACTAGGTGAAGCGTACCGTACATACGAGCTAGTGAAAGCAGACTTTGGTGTGATGAACTCCGGTGGTGTTCGTGATTCAATCCAAGCTGGCGATATCACTTACCGTGATGTACTAACAGTACAACCATTTGGTAACTTCGTAACAAAAGCGACCATGACAGGTAAAGAAGTAAAAGAATACCTAGACGTCGTTGCTACGAAATCTGCGGGTTCTGGTGCTTACGCTCAACTAGACAACATCACTCTAGATGTAGATTGTGATGCTGGCTCAGTAACTATTACTGACATTAATGGTAAAGGCTTCAACCTAGACGCAACTTACACGTTCGCTGTAATTAGCTTCAGCGCTGCAGGCGGTGATGACTACCCAGTTATCCAAGTTGAATCAACTCAAATGACAGACGCATCAGTACTGCGTGAGTTCTTCGTAAACAACCCGCAAATCTCGGCGGATAGCTACAACAAGAACCTAGACAACATCAAGTACTTCAGCAATAGCCAAGCAGTGAAAGGCTGTCCTGCAACTG
>NZ_JAWOVY010000422.1:0-657 GCF_033340155.1 Vibrio sp. 1562 | reverse complement strand
CGCCAAACTCGCACCTATGAGTTTGACATCGATATTGAGCAATACCGTCCAAAGCTCAGTTGGATGGATACGTATGAGGGGCAAGCTAGAACGAAGCGAGTTCGTGAAAAGTTGACCCAAGAGCAAAACCGGAGGGTGAATGATGCGAACCAAACTTAGTCGATGGATGACACCAAGCTTAATCGCAATGAGCTTGAGTGGCGTCCTGTTATCTCAAGCTTCTTATGCAGACGTGGAATTGCCGATTGTGCCAGCAAGTGTGATGAAGCAGTCTGCTACTGCAAATCCACCGGTTCAAAGCAATACGGTTGCAACCGATGCGCCAACAACGTTACTGATGACACCGGGAGTCAATGAACTGATCCCTGTAGCACTTGGTCATCTGAACCGGATTGTGACGCCGTTTGAATCGCCTCAGGTCAGAACAACCAGTGATGCTCAGACGCAAATCAAGGGGAATGTTGTATATGTGGCCACGGACAAAGAATCACCGGTTTCACTTTACATCACTCCGCCTGGTCAGGAAGCGCCTGCGTTATCTGTCACCTTAGTACCTCGTCGTATTCCACCGCGTGAAATCACCTTAGCTATTGATGGTCAGCAGTGGCCTATTAAGGGCGTCGTGAACCGCAAAGCCGCCACTTGGGAAACGGCTCA
>NZ_JAWOVY010000421.1:0-658 GCF_033340155.1 Vibrio sp. 1562 | reverse complement strand
CGAGGTAATTCCTCAAGTTGAACGTAAATGGCGTTTAAATCCAGAATCAATGAAGAACTACTACGTTCGTTCTGTGGATGGAAAAGCAGTACCACTTGGTAGCCTGATCACTATTGATGTTGTCGCCGAGCCTCGCTCACTGCCTCACTTCAACCAGCTGAACTCAGCAACCGTTGGTGCTGTACCATCGCCTGGCGTCGCAATGGGTGATGCAATTAACTGGTTCGAGGACGTAGCGCAGAACAAACTGCCTGCCGGTTACAACCACGACTACATGGGTGAAGCACGTCAGTTCGTGACGGAAGGTAGCGCGCTATACGCAACATTTGGTCTTGCGTTAGCCATCATCTTCTTGGTTCTTGCGATTCAATTTGAATCACTTCGTGATCCTATCGTTATCATGGTATCGGTACCGCTAGCGGTGTGTGGTGCGTTGATTGCGTTGGCATGGGGCACCGCCTCGATGAACATCTACTCGCAGGTAGGTCTGATTACATTGGTCGGCCTGATCACCAAACACGGTATCTTGATCTGTGAAGTAGCAAAAGAAGAGCAGCTGCACAACAAACTGTCTCGAATCGATGCAGTAATGGAGGCGGCGAAAGTGCGTCTTCGTCCAATTCTGATGACCACTGCGGCGATGATTGCCGGCCTTATC
>NZ_JAWOVY010000420.1:0-658 GCF_033340155.1 Vibrio sp. 1562 | reverse complement strand
ACACCCGTCAGTTTTTGCAGTACCAAAGATTGAGCGTATGCAGAGAACTCTAGACCACCGTACTTTTTCTTGATGATCATGGCGAAGAATTTGTTGTCTTTCAGATACTGCCAAACTTCAGGTGGTAAATCCGCGAGTTCATGCGTTACTTGGAAGTCGCTGACCATAGCACACACTTCGTTTACTGGGCCGTCTAAGAACGCTTGCTCTTCAGCGCTAAGTTTTGGCGCTTGAATTGCGTGTAATTTTTCCCATTCAGGTTTACCTTTGAATAGCTCAGCTTCCCACCATACTGTACCAGCATCGAGAGCTTCTTTTTCAGTTTGAGACATCGCAGGTAGCACAGTCTTAAACAACGCCAGTGCCTTACGGCTAATAAGCGATTGGCGGATGCCAGAAACGGCAAAGACCGCGATTGCAAGCACATACAGTGCCCAGCCAATAACGCCAACTGAGCCTGTGATAGTCAGCACTAGCATGGCAGCAGTTAGTAGGCTGACGGATTTAACGAGTGACATTCTGTGGTAAAGCGTAATGCCTAACACAACAGCCATCGCAACGATAGAGAGCAAGATGTCCATATAATTTTTCCTTTTCAGACTTTATAAATGTTGTACGTCTGTATTTTGGTAAGAGGTCTAACCAGTTGGTGTAAGTG
>NZ_JAWOVY010000419.1:0-658 GCF_033340155.1 Vibrio sp. 1562 | reverse complement strand
AGAGGGGCAAAGTCAGGCGCGTGAGCTACTCGCAACACATCCTTGTAAGGGGATGATGGGGCATGCTTAGCAAAAAAGTCTTTTTCATTAGTCAAGCGGAGGCCGAAAGACTGGAGCCGGTTCCCGGTGCGGCCATGATCTCCATAACTGACCCAGACAAGTCCCCTGCCGCTCTCGGACAGTGGGGGCAGTTGTACCGCGATAGCTTCTATGACGGCGGCTATTCTGAGAACACCATCCACACGATGAAGGCAGCGTTCCGGATGAATTACGCCTCTTACATTGACTCATCCCAGGCTGAAAAGCTGTCCACCTTCCTGGATGGATTGGTTGGTAGCGGTATCGATCAGATCTTCGTTCATTGCTATTACGGAGAATCCAGAAGTGGCGCGGTAGCGCTGTACCTCCAGAACAAACATGGATTCACTCCGAATAAGCCGATCACCAAGCCCAACCGAACAGTTTACGAATTGCTGTGCAATCCAACCAAGTTTGAACCACTGATGCAAAGCTACGAAACGCAACATATGGAGGAGGAACTACCTCTTCACCTCAAAATATGGGATTTTCTTCTCGTTGCGGTCGGGCTTAGGAGGTGACTTTGCACGACACAAACAATGACAAGGAAGAGCTAGTTTCACATGCGAAAGTAAATGTT
>NZ_JAWOVY010000418.1:0-658 GCF_033340155.1 Vibrio sp. 1562 | reverse complement strand
AAGCCAAATCGCTCAGCGTCAGCTAGAGTACTTCAACGGAAAACATGTTTTAGTTGCAGGTGAAGTCGAAGATATGTTCCCTCTGGAACTGACCGCACACTGTGAATCGGTCGAAGTCTTTACTTCAAACTACAGCTATTTCCGTCAAATCCGTCACTCAGACAAAATAAAAAGCCATTTTGGTTCTGAATTTGATGTGGATACTCAAGCCGACATGCTCCTGCTGTATTGGCCAAAAGCGAAAGCAGAAGCCGAATATTTGCTTGCCATGCTCATGGCTAAACTCGGCGTGAACACGGAGATTGTGGTTGTCGGTGAAAACCGTTCCGGTGTAAAGAGCATTGAAAAGATGTTCAAAGAATATGGCCCTGTGAACAAATACGACTCAGCTCGCCGCTGCTCTTTCTACTGGGGTAATTGCTTAAATGAGCCAAAACCATTCAATCAAGAAGAGTGGTTTAAGTCTTACACGGTAACCCTTGGTGAGCAGTCACTTACAGTAAAAAGTTTACCGGGCGTATTCAGTCATGGTGAGTTTGACTTAGGCAGCCGTCTACTACTGGAAACCTTACCTAACTTGTCAGGCAAAGTGCTCGATTTTGGTTGTGGTGCCGGTGTTTTAGGCGCGTTCATGGCGAAAGCAAACCCAGAAATTGCG
>NZ_JAWOVY010000417.1:0-659 GCF_033340155.1 Vibrio sp. 1562 | reverse complement strand
ACAAGCGAAAATGATCTCGCTAATTTAACACCTTTGTGAACTCGCTCCAAACACAAAATCTTTTGCTGGTAGGGTGTTAGATCAAAATACGATGTCTATTTAACACTGTAGCTCGAATTTTGCAGACATGAGTTGCGTTATCTATGGCTAGTGGTGTTTTTGGTTTTGTTAACTTTGTCCGACTAAACCGTACTTTCTGACCATACCTCGTAGCTGGTGATAGCTTAATCCCAGCAATTCGGCTGCTTGTCGTTGGTTGAATTTTGCTTCTTCCAAGGCACGATTGAGAAGATTGATATCTTGCTCCTCTTGCCACTGTTTGTAATCGAGAGGAAAGTGGATCGAAGTCGTTTGAGACGAGGCTTCTTCTTGAGGATCTTCGTTTGCCGCAGTATGACCAAGCGCATTGTTCCAGCCTGTGGCAAAAGGGTTAAAAATTAGCTCATCAATCGGTTCTGCATTTAATCCGTGTTGATAGATAGCGCGCTCAATTACGTTTTTTAGCTCACGCACATTACCTGGCCACGAGTAATCGAGCAGGGCTTGTTGCGCTTGATGAGTGAAACCAACGAAGTATTCGAGTTGCAACTCTCGACACATTTTCATTGCGTAATGTTCGGCAAGCGACAGGATATCTTCTTTGCGTTCTCGCAGTGGTG
>NZ_JAWOVY010000416.1:0-659 GCF_033340155.1 Vibrio sp. 1562 | reverse complement strand
GGTTTGGCGTCATCACGTCGGCAATGGGTTGATTGGTATCCATGTCTTGTGCGACGACCGATTTCGTCATATCTCGGTCGGTGACTAAGCCAATAATTTCGCCTTCTTTCATCACAACGGCACAGGAGCTGCGTTGTTTGCCGCACATGGTTTGCGCCACACTGCGGATAGAGTCGTTCACATCGACAATCGCAATGTTTTCGCTGGCGATCTCGCCGACGGTACGAAAGAACAGCCCTTTTTCTTCTTTCCGACAAACGTACTTCACCGCAGAACTCAAGCGCACATTGGCTTGGGCGGCAAAATAGTCGGCAAATTCTGGGTGTTCTTCGCTGACCAGTTTTAGCTCAGAATGGGGGATCAAATAGAGCAATGAATCTTCAATCGCTTCCGCTTGGTAACCATCTTCGGCATTTTCGAGTGGGTCGAGGAAAGTAAAACCAAATTGGTCATCTTGCCCAAGGCGTGCACGCAGTTCGCCATTAGGCGTGCGCTGTTCAATGGCGCCGGTTCGGATAATGTAGAGGTAACGTTGATCGCACAAGGCGCTAAAACCGATGGTTTCACCCCTCACGAGGTACTTGACCTTGACGGAATTCGCGATGCTTTCAACCACAGGTTCTGGCAGTTTATCAAAGGGGTCAATTTTGATTAAAAAG
>NZ_JAWOVY010000415.1:0-659 GCF_033340155.1 Vibrio sp. 1562 | reverse complement strand
AACGTCACTTGGATGTTGTTGAGTTCAATCATAAAGCCTCCCCAGAACCATTTTTAGATGCCGCTTGTTTCGCAGTCGTTACGCGTTGTTTGGCTTTCATACTTTGCTTGAGCTTAGGCGCAATGAGCGCTACCGCAACCAACACTGCGGTCACGAGGTTGAGATCCGAGGCCTGAAGGCCAAACATGCCAGAACTCAACGCAAAAGCGACGGCTAGTCGATACAACACCGAGCCCAAAATAACGGCGCAAACGGCAACCCAAATTTTGCGGCCTGGAATGAGCGTTTGACCCAAAATAACCGCCGCTAAGCCGACCACGATGGTACCAACGCCTGATGTTACGTCAGCAAAGCTGTTGGTTTGCGCAAATAGCGCACCAGCGAAGCCAACAAATCCATTCGACAGCGCCAAACAAAAATAGGTGTAGAACCCTGTGCTTGCGCCTTGCGCAGACACCATTCGGCCATTCACACCCGTCGCTCGAAGGCCCAAGCCGAAGTCGCTATTTAGCAATCGCACCACCAAAAAGGCAGAGATGAGAACCAGTACGCCTACGACCACCGGACGAATAAACATCGCATCACCCATCGATTCAAAAGGAGTGAGAATGGTGTCTTCACCCAAAAGAGCCATATTGGGTTTGCCCATGATGCGAATG
>NZ_JAWOVY010000414.1:0-659 GCF_033340155.1 Vibrio sp. 1562 | reverse complement strand
TAGAAAGATTGGCGATAGAAGGCCAACCACAATCGCGGCACCATGAATCCCTGCAAACCAAAGTAATTGACACATGAGTAGTGCACCAATGATGGCAGGCAAAGTATTTGATGCGCTGATTAATGGCTTGAACATCGCCATAACTGCATCAGGAATCAACATGTCGTATTGGGTTTGAACGAAGATGCTTAATGGATAAAGCGTGACAAACACAGCTAGAACAGGCAGTAACACCTCGAAAGAACGCGCGATCGCAGGTGGCACCTGCTCTGGCATGCGAATCGTGATGTTGTGCTTTTTCATAAATCGATACAGCTCAACAGCAAAGAAGGCACACATTACTGCAGTGAAGATCCCTGTACCGCCCATGTGTTTCATCGCTAACGTGCCATCTTGAGCTGGTGCGGCCACCAGCAAGAAACACATTAAAGATAAAACCGCGCTAGTGATCCCATCCATTTTGTACGCTTTCGCCAGACTGTAGGCGACACCGAGCGACACGAAGATGGTCATGATCCCCATCGACATATTGAAAGGCATCATAATGGTGTCAAAGTGAGTGGTAGCAAAGTCAAGCCAAAGACGACCAAAGGTAAACGTCGTATCTTCAGCAAATGGTGGAAATGCAAAAATCAAAATGAAACTGCCCACGATGATAA
>NZ_JAWOVY010000413.1:0-660 GCF_033340155.1 Vibrio sp. 1562 | reverse complement strand
AAACCCAAAGCAGCAGTAAACTCACTACGATTTGAGGTATGTAGATAGCAGCGAGCAACGCAACCAGCGCGCCAAGTAGATAATATTTGACGATGAACATTCGACCTCCTTAATCCTTAGCGATGGGATAACGCTTAGCCGGCCATCTCTTCGATATAGTCATTGGCCAACTGCTGTTTTTGTTTATCGGACATCACCTTGCCTGCCATTTGGAAAAAGCGTTGCTCTTCCTCTTCCAGATGGTGCAGTACATTGTGGCGCAGTGTTTTCATGTGCGTAAGCCAAGCGGGCGAGCTCCACGCGGTATCATCCAACTGAGCGATCACTTTGTCGATGGCGTGGTGCTCAGCAATACCGTGACGTGTCATATCGATCGTCTTATCGCTCTCAATCAGCGGTGCGTAAAAGTAACGCTCTTCAGCGGCGGCATGTTGCTCAAGCTCGTGCTTTAGGTCGCGATAAAACTCTCGACGAGTTGGGGAATCTCCGGATGTTTCCATCAGTGCATCCAGCAAAAGGCGCTGTTTTTCATGACTTTCTGTTAGCACATCGAATATGTTCTTCATCTCTGACTCCTTATCGGATTAAGAATAGTTGGTAAAACAAAGGGCGGTTATCACGCCGCCCTTTTTTGCTGTTGATGGATGAGGTGAACGCTTA
>NZ_JAWOVY010000412.1:0-660 GCF_033340155.1 Vibrio sp. 1562 | reverse complement strand
TATTGAGTGGATGTTGATGTCTCGTTTGCTACAAGGCTTAGGTGCGTGTGCGACATCGGTAGCAGCCTTTGCAACAGTTCGCGATATTTTCGGCCCAGAGAAAAGCGGCAAGATGATCAGCTACCTTAATGGTGCGATCTGCTTTATTCCGGCACTGGCCCCAATCTTAGGTAGCTGGTTAACACAGCAATTCGATTGGCGTGCAAACTTCAGCTTTATGGCTGGTTTTGCGGTTGTCTCAGGAACGTTGATGTTCTTGATGATGAAGGAAACCAACCCTGCAACCGAGAAACAAGCGGTATTCAAAGTAAGTCGTTACTGGTCGGTACTGAGCACGCCATCTTTCATTTTCCACGCATCACTATGTTTGATGGCCATGGCGGTTATCTTAGCTTACGTGACGTCAGCACCGTCGGTATTGATGACAGGCATGGGCCTTTCAATGAATGAGTTCACATTCTGGTTTGGCATTAACGCGGTCATTAACATCGCTGGCTGTATGTTGGCACCGAAGTTCATGGAACGTTTTGGCACACACAACACGCTTGTGGTTGGTATCTCGCCGTTGGCTCTGGCTGGTGTGGTGATGCTGGTGATGAATGGCCAAAACACGGCGCTGTCGTTCATGCTGCCAATCTTTATGTCGTCCGTTGGTTTTGC
>NZ_JAWOVY010000411.1:0-661 GCF_033340155.1 Vibrio sp. 1562 | reverse complement strand
TTCAACAAGAAAACCAACGATTAAAACAAGAGCTCTACAGCCTACAACAGATCCAGCAAAGCCTAGACGAAGAAATGTTAAGGCTGACGTTGGATGCGAAAGGCAACGTCACATCGGCAAACCAAAAGTTTTTGCAGCAACTTTCACTGTCAGATAAGGACATCTTGGCGAAGCATATTTCTGACCTTGTACCATCAAACGTTAGAAATACTGACCACTTTTACCGCATGAAACAGTCGGTTCAAGCAAAAGCATTCTGGAATGGCGCGTTTCAAATCACCAAGGGGGATGGTGAAGAGGCGTGGTTAAGAGTGGTTATTCAGCCTGTGCGAAACACAAGTGACCAGGTTGAGAGCTTTTTTGTGTTTGCCTCTGAACTGACTCGAACGATCACGACATCGCGCGAGTACGAAGACATGCTGAATGCACTGAGCCGCTCGATGGCAGTCATTGAATTTACGTTAGACGGTACAGTGCTTAAAGCAAATGATAACTTCCTCAGCACGATGGGTTACAAACATGGACAAATCGTGGGTAAGCATCACCGAATTTTCTGTTTGCCTGAAGAGGCAAACTCTTCGGCGTATCACGACTTTTGGAAAAGGCTGGCAAGTGGGCAGTTTGTTACCGACCGATTCAAACGCGTAGACCAATATGGCTC
>NZ_JAWOVY010000410.1:0-662 GCF_033340155.1 Vibrio sp. 1562 | reverse complement strand
AATGATGGAAGAGATTTACTTCGCAGGCGGCTGCCTTTGGGGCGTGCAAGAATTTATGCGCCACCTTCCGGGCGTAATCAGCACCGAAGCTGGACGCGCAAATGGCAAGACGGATAACACTCAATCCGAATACGATGGCTACGCAGAATGCGTTCGCACCGAGTTTGATCCAAGCCAAGTGTCGGTTGAAACCTTAATGGGCTATTTCTTTGAAATCATCGACCCATATAGCATCAACAAGCAAGGTGAAGACGTAGGCGAAAAGTACCGTACAGGTGTCTATAGCCAAAACGAACAACACCTGGCCATTGCTAAAGCTTTTATCGCAGAAAGACCAGATGCCGATCAGATCGCTGTAGAAGTGCTGCCGCTTACAAACTATGTACCAAGTGATGATGAGCACCAAGACCGACTCACGCGCTTTCCAAACGACTACTGCCATATCCCGTTAGATTTGCTGCATAAGTACAAAAATCCGTCTTAATGGATAAGCCAAATCCAGCGTACTAACCCCTCCTAACCTCCCCTTGGCTTCAGATTCGGAGCTGACATTCGCCAATGTGTCTCAAGGGGAGGGACTAACTAAGTTCACTAGCAGTTCTCCTAAGCCATCACTCTGCTCCGTGACGAAGGAACGTGGTGATAAATCTATTGCCAATGAG
>NZ_JAWOVY010000409.1:0-662 GCF_033340155.1 Vibrio sp. 1562 | reverse complement strand
CTTGGCGTACCTACAGTGCTTCGGGTACTTCTTAAGAAAAACTCTCAAACATTCGCTCGCGAAAAAAGCAGCCATGGCGATTGCGAATGGGGACGATCATGCGCTGAAACGTTTAGGCTCTGTCGTACCGTTTGACGTATTCCATCGTGTTTCTCGCGCCGAATGGGATACCTTGCTGTTCTTCTATGGCGTCGTGATGTGTGTAGGTGGCTTGAGCTTGCTCGGTTATCTCGAATTGGTTTCAAACGTCATGTACACCCAATGGAATCCGGTTTGGGCGAACGTGATGGTTGGTGTGCTTTCTGCCATTGTCGATAACATTCCGGTCATGTTCGCGGTACTAACGATGGACCCAAGCATGTCCACTGGTAACTGGTTGCTTGTTACGCTCACTGCGGGCGTAGGGGGGAGTTTGTTGTCGATTGGTTCTGCCGCAGGTGTGGCTTTGATGGGCGCAGCGCGTGGCCAATACACTTTCTTTGGCCATTTAAAATGGACGCCCGTGATCGCTCTGGGCTACGCCGCCAGTATTGCCGCTCATTTGTGGATGAACGGCGGCTTGTTTACCTAATCCCAATGACCCCCAATGACACGCCTAGCTACTTAGTCTAACGATCCGATGGATGGTTCACGCCATCCATCACTTCAATATCACCCAATTC
>NZ_JAWOVY010000408.1:0-663 GCF_033340155.1 Vibrio sp. 1562 | reverse complement strand
AATGTAAGAAGGTTGGATAGTAAAAAGGTGGCTCATGGGCCACCTTATCTTTTTGCCGGAGCTGATACATCAAACATCAATCCCCATCATACAACCACTCATCAAATTCGCGATTTAACTCGTTATTCACCTTACGCTTGATCTGGTCTGGATCAGTGGCATTTTTAACGCGTTCCACTTTATTCGTGTACTGGCTTGTCGCCTCGTTTACTTCCCGTTTCATTTTGTTTTGCACGTAAGTCCCGTTGGTGAGATCTTCAATATCCCGCTTGGTATTATTGAGCGTATTCGTAATCTGATGCTTGTTATGGTCGTATTTGCGTTTCGCTTTGATCGTATCTTTCAGCACATTGCCGGCACTTGCGGTTAGCGGCAGTAATACTAACGCAACTAAAAAGTACTTTTTCATATTTCAATATCACTTATTACTCAATCTCAATGAGCCAAGTAGACCAAAGCGATCCGATAGAATTGTCAGAAGTTCAACAAGCCAAACTATCGTCTTGATTATGAAACACAGTGAGTCTTGGCGTTAATTGCTGTATTTATTAATTACTGTATTCGTTCCAGCCTCGTTGCCATTCCATGCGGAATTTTTGCGCTTGCTCAGTGCCCTCACAGACACCCTCATAATATTGGCCAGATAGACCCATTTGATAAGCA
>NZ_JAWOVY010000407.1:0-664 GCF_033340155.1 Vibrio sp. 1562 | reverse complement strand
CGATGTTCGCGCGCTTGAGCCCAAACCATTCTTGATAGGCTTTGGGTATATAAGTTAACGCTGGCAAAGCACGCAGAAAATCCGATGATACTGATGAGCCACTTTGCGCTATCTCCCAATAAATGGGCGCTTAACCAAGGGATGGAAGCATTATCGAATTGCGCGCTGCCATAAGCACCAAACTTTAAGATGACAACAGAACAAGCCCAGTAAGTTGCACCAGCAACAAAACAGCCGACGATAATCGCGATCGGGAAGTCCCGTTGCGGATTCTTAAACTCTTCCCCCATGTGAGCAAAGGCTTCGATGCCAACAAAGCACCAGAACATCACGCCAAGTGCTGCGGTGATCGGCCAAATGGACTCTGTTGTGAGAGTCGGCATTGAAAGATCTGCGCTATTGATTTCGCCTTTAAACAAAAATGCACCAACCAAAGCAAAAACACTCAATGCGATGATGGTTTGCAAGCGCCCTGATGATTTGGTGCCCAATAGGTTGACCAAAATGAGCAGAAAAACCGTCAATACTTGCGCAAATAAGTGGTTGTTAATTGGAGTAGGAAGCAGTTGTTGAAGAAAACCTGCTGCAAGAGCAATCGCGGCAGGCACGCCAACGGGAATTACACTGACAAATAGCCAAGCGACGCTGCTTTCCAATCTCGAGT
>NZ_JAWOVY010000406.1:0-664 GCF_033340155.1 Vibrio sp. 1562 | reverse complement strand
TCGTAAGCGTCATAAGCGAGCGTCGACAGTTGTTCGCCAACGAACTTAATATTTGTGGTGAGAACGGTAGACATTGTGAGGCACAAGTAAATAACGCGTTTTACATGGCGAAAGGCATGCTGAAACGTACGTTACCAGATTTTGATGCCAGCGAATTAGGCATGAGAATCACGGAGCTCTCGTTAGAAGAAAAGGACACTAAGCTCGTTACGTTTACCAACTTCAAAGGCAAAACAGAAGATTGTAATTTTCCAGATCTGAAGGAAATCACGGTGGCAGAAGCGAAGAAGCTATTACCACTGACGACACAGAACCGACGTCTTCCGCTTTATCACGTATCTCTATGCTACAAAACACCTTTCAATATCATCGGTGTAATGCGTGGTGAGCCGATCAAGGTTGTGACCAGTTCATACTCATTTGCAAGGATTTAATATGAAGGGCTTCACTAAGCAGAAAGGAGTGGCTGGAATCATATTTGTTTCGTTTCTCCCTATATTAATCATCACTTTCTCATTTTCTGTCGGTTACACACAACGTTTACTTGCGCACTCAAAAATCGAAGAAGCGGCGGAAGTAGCAAGTCTTGCTTTGATCGCAAGCCCTGGTAAAGACAATAAAGACGACCAGGACTATGCGCAGAGAATTGTTGATTTATACATTA
>NZ_JAWOVY010000405.1:0-664 GCF_033340155.1 Vibrio sp. 1562 | reverse complement strand
CTCATCGTGCAAAGAAGCGAGCAATTGCGTCTGTACCTCGCCTTCTAATAAAGATTCAATTAGCTCCGACTGGAATTGTCTTAAGCCTTGCAGTGCTTCATGCGCAATACGGCCATCTTTGTCTAAACCTTCCAGAAACTCGATCAAGCGATTAGTGGTCTTCCCCGCGGCGGATACCACCACCAGATCATTCTCGGCAGAGTATTCTTTGAGAATATCGGCCACACGTAAGTAACATTCAGGGTTTGCTAAGCTGCTGCCGCCAAATTTATGTAACTGACGTTGTACACTCATTTTTTAGTTCTCCTATTACTGAGCAGCTTTTACAAAGGCTTGATCGAGATCGGCAATCAGGTCTTGTGCATCTTCTAAACCCACAGACAGACGAAGCAGCTGATGCGACACGCCCGCTTCCGCTAACGCCTCTTCCCCCATGGCTCGATGCGTCATAGATGCGGGGTGACAAATCAAACTCTCCACGCCACCAAGCGACTCTGCAAGAGAAAACAGTTCGAGCTCTTTAACAAACACTTTAAGTTGCTCAAATGAGCCTGCAAATTCAAAGCTCAACATAGACCCAAAACCCGACTGCTGCTTTTTCGCGATTTCGTGACCTGGGTGATCTGGCAAGCTCGGATGGTAAATCTTCGCGACCAAAGCCTGC
>NZ_JAWOVY010000404.1:0-664 GCF_033340155.1 Vibrio sp. 1562 | reverse complement strand
AACTGGCGTTTGCGCTCCAGAGTGTTTTTCGTGCTTTCTGCCTCAGGGAAAAACACATTGGTCACAACCATGTAGTTTTCTTTGATGCTGGAGTTGCCGCCGCTGAGATCCCCGGCATAGGTCAACGCATCACCAAAGTAGAAAACGTCAGGCAGCTTTTTCGCTGACATGACTTTCGCGTGGTAGTCCCCCAGCCTGATGCCGTTCTTGCTGACTTCCACATCAGTGCCGTAATCGAAGATTTGCTCGCAGATGGGCTTATCCATCTCCCAATCCACAGAGTCATGTCGCCATGAAGCATCCGGCCCCCAATTCAGGATGGTGCTCATGATCCGGATGTAGTTCACCGCCGTCATTGTGCGGGGACGCAGACCAACGGTTTGAAGCGATGATTCGACCTTCGTGCGAAGCTGTGCGAGCTGCTGGAGTTCGCTTTCAGTCGGGTTATTGTTCTTGATGGGGACTTTGCACGTAACGAACAGCTTGAGGTCTTGGATCAAGCCATTGTCGTAGATACCTTTGTTGGTCTTGGCAAATATGCGTTCTGTCGTGTGGTGCTGGAGGAAGTTAATCCGTTCCTTGATGACAGATGTCAGCAGCTCGTGACGGAAGCCATCACGCAACCCCATCATCCGGTACATCTCCTGATTGATGTCCGGGGAGC
>NZ_JAWOVY010000403.1:0-665 GCF_033340155.1 Vibrio sp. 1562 | reverse complement strand
CAAATGCCGAGCCCAAACAAAGCAATAGGAAGCCAAGGAGTGAAATGCCATGCCGACATTAAGCTAAAGCCATAACTGTAGGACAAATGAGCAGAGCAAAATAGGCTTAGACCAATGATGAACTTATCTCTCGGTAACATTAGTAGTAAATCACCGAGTAGTGACAACGATAAACCCACTAATATCCACTGAGTGTAAGGAAGTTGACTCGCGGGAGAATTAAGCAAAATGCCAATCATCACAAGTACAGGCAATGGCTTTGATACGTAAAATAGCCATTTCGGCCCTTTACGGACACTTATGATGTGTATGAATGCTAATACAACGACAACTAGCCACATATATAAAGAACTCTCGAACAGACAAACGTGAGTAGCGTAGTACTACTCTAAACAAAAAGATCTAACAAATGCGTAAGTTAGACCTTTGATTTCAATTTTATTTTTTGTGTATGTAAAGCTAAACGGTCGCCACTTTACTGACCAACGCGAACACTTAATTTTGTGCATTAATTGTTGTTTTTAGAATGCCCAATATTTGAACGCGTTGAAGCTTACAAAATAGCATAAAAAAACGGTATTGTGACTGTTAAGTCACAATACCGTTAAACCCTAGAAAGGGCAGTGAACAGTTGTTGCTGTTATGAGACGGCTAATTCTAAAATT
>NZ_JAWOVY010000402.1:0-665 GCF_033340155.1 Vibrio sp. 1562 | reverse complement strand
CAAATACTGGTCGCCAATAGCACGCGAGGTTGGTTGGTTTTCTATTTTGAGGATCAACTGATTGAGTTTGAAATACAACGAGACGCGGCGTTCTTAACTGAGTTGCAAGAAACAGCGCTTCAGTTTTGGGAGTTAGTACAGACCAAAAAAGAACCGTCAAAATGCCCTGAACAAGATTGTTTTGTTCCCAAGGGTGAAGCCCAATACCGTTGGACATCACTGTCTCGACAGTATTGCTCAGCACATGCCGAAGTGGTCCGACTGGAAAATCACATCAAATCTTTGAAAGAAGAAATGCGAGAAGCTCAGTCGAAATTGGTCGCTATGATGGGTAACTACGCTCATGCCGACTATGCTGGGGTCAAACTCAGCCGCTACATGATGGCAGGTACGGTGGACTATAAGCAATTGGCTACCGATAAATTAGGCGAGCTGGATGAACAGGTTTTAGCCGCTTACCGAAAAGCGCCACAAGAGCGGTTGCGTATCAGCACCAATAAGCCAGAGCAGCCCGTTGAAACACCAATCAAAATCAGCCTTGAGCAAGAGAACTTGGTTCTGCCAGGTGACTCGCCGAGCTCATTTTATTTTTAACGTTCACTTGGAGCCGATTTCGGCTCCTTTCTCATGCGCTTACATCGAGTGCATCAGAAAGCAGTTTCACT
>NZ_JAWOVY010000401.1:0-665 GCF_033340155.1 Vibrio sp. 1562 | reverse complement strand
CAAATACTGGTCGCCAATAGCACGCGAGGTTGGTTGGTTTTCTATTTTGAGGATCAACTGATTGAGTTTGAAATACAGCGAGACGCGGCGTTCTTAACTGAGTTGCAAGAAACAGCGCTTCAGTTTTGGGAGTTAGTACAGACCAAAAAAGAGCCGTCAAAATGCCCTGAGCAAGATTGTTTTGTTCCCAAGGGTGAAGCCCAATACCGTTGGACATCGCTGTCTCGACAGTATTGCTCAGCACATGCCGAAGTGGTCCGACTGGAAAATCACATTAAATCTTTGAAAGAGGAAATGCGAGACGCCCAGTCAAAATTGGTCGCCATGATGGGTAACTACGCTCATGCCGACTATGCTGGGGTCAAACTCAGCCGCTACATGATGGCGGGCACGGTGGACTATAAGCAATTGGCCACCGATAAGTTAGGCGAGCTGGATGAACAGGTTTTAGCCGCTTACCGAAAAGCGCCACAAGAGCGGTTGCGCATTAGCACCAATAAGCCAGAGCAGCCCGTTGAAACACCAATCAAAATCAGTCTTGAGCAAGATAACTTGGTTCTGCCAGGTGACTCGCCGAGCTCATTTTACTTTTAACGTTCACTTGGAGCCGATTTCGGCTCCTTTCTCATGCGCTTACATCGAGTGCATCAGAAAGCAGTTTCACT
>NZ_JAWOVY010000400.1:0-666 GCF_033340155.1 Vibrio sp. 1562 | reverse complement strand
GTTGCACTTAATGCAAGACATGAATAGCGTTTGCGAACAAATTAATCAGGAACTGGAACACTTGCCATTTATATGCCCATTTACCTTTGGTGAGCAGGGAAGATTTATCGGCGGCGAAAATGGACATGGAAACTTGATGATCTCATCAGCGATTTTCCATAAACCTTATGAAAGATAAATATTTAGACACATACCAACAAGAAGCATTACAAGAAGCGTTAGTTGAGCTAAAGCAGACCAAACAACGGGAAAAATTGCTTGCCGATGAAAACAAAGCGATTCTTTCAGCAATCTCTGCAATGAGCGAGGCAAAAAATCGTAATGAAATTTTTTCGGGGCTAAACAGCGTTCTAAAAAAGTACATCAGTTTTGAAGACTTTATTGTCATCACCCGCGATGACAGCCGTTATCCGTTCAAGACGTTAATCTCAACCAATAGCGTGTTTGATAAGGTAGAGTGGTTACACGGTAACACAATGGATCGCGCATTAAACGGCGAGTGTATTCTATTATTCGAGCCAGCGAAATTGTTAGAGTTTGAGAACTTAAATAGCTTTGTTAAAACACATGTTAACTCCGTAATTTTAACGGGCATTCGTTCGGAAGTAACACAAAGCATCATACTATTAATTGGAGCTCAAAAAGGGCATTTTAGTATTGAAAACA
>NZ_JAWOVY010000399.1:0-667 GCF_033340155.1 Vibrio sp. 1562 | reverse complement strand
TGGATGAGGGGATGTTAGACGCACAGGCTTGTATGGTGCGTTTTCTAAACCTATGTGCCTCAGAACCAGAAATCTCCAAAGTGCCAATCATGGTCGACTCTTCCAAATGGGAAGTGATCGAAGCGGGTCTGAAATGCATTCAAGGTAAAGGTATTGTGAACTCTATCTCTTTGAAGGAAGGCAAAGAGAAATTTGTTGAGCAAGCTAAACTGATCCGTCGTTATGGCGCAGCTGTGATCGTCATGGCATTCGATGAGGTTGGTCAGGCAGAAACACGCGCGCGCAAGCTAGAAATCTGTACAAATGCTTATCGTATTTTGGTAGACGAAGTTGGCTTCCCGCCAGAAGACATTATTTTTGACCCGAACATTGTTGCCGTAGCAACGGGTATTGATGAGCACAACAACTATGCTGTTGATTTCATTGAAGCTGTAGCGGACATCAAGCGCGATTTGCCACACGCGATGATTTCCGGTGGCGTGTCGAACGTGTCTTTCTCCTTCCGCGGTAATAACTACGTTCGTGAAGCTATCCATGCTGTGTTCCTCTATCACTGTTTTAAAAATGGTATGGATATGGGGATCGTAAACGCGGGTCAACTTGAGATTTATGACAACGTTCCGGAAAAACTACGAGAAGCGGTAGAAGACGTTGTGCTTAACCGTCG
>NZ_JAWOVY010000398.1:0-668 GCF_033340155.1 Vibrio sp. 1562 | reverse complement strand
GATATCGTTTTTGTTATTGTTGGTTTGAAGCCAAAGCCGCTTCAATCAGGTCAGAACCAATGTCTTTCTCAAACTTTTTCCACACTGGTTGCAGAGCCGTCACCCACTCTTGACGCTGCTCTGGCGTTAGCGTACGAACCACACCACCCGCTTCGATGATGTTGTTTTTATTCGCCAAGTTCACTTTGGTCGATTCCGCGTTACGCTCAACAGTCACTTCTTGAATGATGGTATTGAGCTGTTCACGCTGATCTTCTGGTAGCTTCTGCCAAAAATCGTTCGACGTCACAACGAGGTAATCCAAAATACCGTGGTTGGTTTCCGTGATGCCATCTTGAACTTCGAAGAACTTCTTACCGTAGATGTTTGACCAAGTGTTCTCTTGACCATCGATAACCTTCGTTTGTAGACCGCCGTAAACTTCTTTGAAGGACATTTTTTGAGGGTTTGCGCCAAGTTGCTCGAACTGGGCAACAAGAACGTCAGAAGCTTGGACGCGGAACTTAAGTCCTTTCGCATCGCTTGGCACCATCAGAGGTTTATTGGCAGACATTTGCTTCATACCGTTGTGCCAGAACGCAATGCCTTGTAGACCACGACGTTTCATTGAGTTTTTCAGCTTCTCTCCCGCTTCAGAGTTTTGGAAGCGGTCAACCGCAGCGACATCA
>NZ_JAWOVY010000397.1:0-668 GCF_033340155.1 Vibrio sp. 1562 | reverse complement strand
GAGTGTACAAGTCAAAGCACGAACAAGTCTGTTTCTCTATTCAGCATTATTTTGGTGACAAAGTTCGAGTTATTAGCCAAGCGGCGGGGTTGCACGTTACGTTGAGCTGGCAACAAGGGATTGATGAAAACACGTGGACGCAACGAGCCAAAAAGGCGGGCATCGTGATGCGCCCAGTCAGTTTTTATGAGCATCCCGATTTTAAAGCACGAGATTGGCAGGGCGTCGTGATCGGATATGGGAATGTTCGTCTTGATAACATTGACCCGTTGATTAAACGCCTCTTTGAGCTATTTGACGTCTGAAGTTATTCGACAATGCTCGAGTGTCGTTTTTGTCGCCATTGTTTCCACGGCAGAGAGAGCAGCGCAAAAATGCCAAGGGCGTAAAGCATAGACCGACCTAAACAGATGAACACGCCTGTACATAACACTAAAGAAATTGCCGCGAGGGCTTTTCCTAGTCCGTGCAGCAATTTGTATGCAGCTAGCATTGCCAATAGATAAACCAAAACAAAAATACTGTTGGCCAGCTTTAGGAAAAACTCTAAATCGAGTTTGGATAACGACCCAATCACACAAGACGCAAGTAGCACCGCACCGACTAAAACCGTTGCAGATGAAGGTACGCCTCTACGCGAAATTTTAGCCATTGGACTGTTTGGACGA
>NZ_JAWOVY010000396.1:0-669 GCF_033340155.1 Vibrio sp. 1562 | reverse complement strand
GACTTACCCCTTGAGCAACCAACTTTAACTTTCGGCTCAACTGCTCTGAGTTGATGCCCGTACCAAGACCAACACAGTGGTTTACCTCAAGCGGGCTGAGTGCCGCCAATAATGCGGAAGCCGAGCTGGTATTTCCAATGCCCATCTCGCCAAACATCAGTAAGTTAGATCCTGAATAGATGGTGCTTTGCGCCACTCTTGCACCATATTCCAAACCAAGCGCTACTTGTTCAGAAGACATCGCCGCTTGCTTTGAAAAATTGGCAGTGCCATTTCCTAAACGCTGCTCAATTAAATTCGGATGAGATTTAAACTCAGGAACCATGACTTCGATTGGCGCAAGCATACCGCAGTCAATCACTTTGAATTCGATTTGGTTTACATCGCAAAAGCAGTTAATTGCCGCACCTCCAGCAAGGAAGTTTGCAACCATTTGCTGGGTAACTTCACTCGGTGCGATGCTAATGCCTTCTTTCGCAACACCATGGTCGCCAGCAAACACCAACATCGTTGGCTTGCGAATAACAATCTCTTCTACGGCTTGTGCTTGATCTTGGCTTTGAATCAACGCTAACTGCAATGCGACTTTTTCTAGCAACCCTAGAGCACCTAAGGGTTTGGTTTTGTTATCAATGCGCGTTTGAATATCTGCGGAAAAAGAGCAATCCA
>NZ_JAWOVY010000395.1:0-669 GCF_033340155.1 Vibrio sp. 1562 | reverse complement strand
ATACAGTTTGAAGACTTCTGGGATGTACAAATACGCAAAGAAAAAAAAGCGAAAGCCAAAGAAGAATGGCTACGCATGGGCCTCAATGAAGACCATGAACTCGCCTTGGAAGTGCTAACACGCTGGAAAGAGCAACGAGACAACCGATTGCAGTATCAAGATCGGACTAAGACCCCTATGCCACATAACTGGCTTTTAAACCGGCAATGGGAAGACGAGTACGTTCGCATTGATGAAGTACAGCAATCATCGACGAGCCTAAAGGGCAGCAATCACCAATTGAATATTGAAGAAAGCAATCGCCGCATTGCTGAAAGCTGGGCCGGACCAGGTATTCGGGAGGTTCGTTCAAGTGCAGGAGGTTGATAAACCCGAGTTTGCTGAAGTTTGGGGAGCTGCTTGGGCCATGTATGGCAAAAGCGTATCACCACAATTGCTATCCATCGCATTTGAAGCCCTTCGTGCTTATAGCATTGAAGAAGTGCGAATCGGTCTGACTCGGCATATTCAATCACCGGATACTGGGCAATTTTTTCCAAAGCCCGCTGACGTCATCAAGCATATCGATGGCAACTCGGGTTCAAGAGCCATGGTTGCTTGGAACAAAGTTGACAAGGCTGTTCGTCAGGTTGGCGCTTGGACATCCGTGATGTTTGACGATGCGCTTAT
>NZ_JAWOVY010000394.1:0-670 GCF_033340155.1 Vibrio sp. 1562 | reverse complement strand
CTGCCGAAGCGGTTGCGAACATAAACACGTTACCTAGGTAAGTTTTTGAACCTAGTAACGCTTTAATATCCGCAGACATGCTGGTTTGTTTGATTTCGGCTTGTTCGTTCTTTTGTGCCATGGTTGCAGCAACGAGCACCACACCAACAAGCGTTAATGCGATAAAAATACTGTGCCAACCAAAGCTATCCGCTAAAACCACACCCAGTTGAGGTGCAAGTGCTGGTGATAGTGCCACCAACGGCATGATGGTTGCAAAAATTTGCTGGCTACTGCTGGAGTAACGCTTGATTACCATCGCTTGCCAGATAACCGCAGGAGCACACACGCCGATTGCTTGCACAAAGCGCAGTGTCAGTAGCTGCCAAACTTCATCGCAGAATGCTAAGCCGAATGAGGCAATGGTAAAGAGTACCAGACCTGCGGCCAGCGTATTGCGGTGACCAAATTTATCCGATGCCAATCCCCACATCAACTGACCAAAAGCCATACCTACAAGAAATACGGTCAGAGAAACTGCGATTTGTTCGCGACCTGGAGCAAAGTCGATTTCCATCGCTTTGAACGCAGGTAAGTACATGTCAGTGGCAACAAAGCCAAGCATAGATAAAGCTGCAAGATAAACGAGCTGTAGTTTTGATATTTTCATGATTCAACCAATCAAATTATT
>NZ_JAWOVY010000393.1:0-671 GCF_033340155.1 Vibrio sp. 1562 | reverse complement strand
ACCAAAGTTATAACCTCTGCTGTGTGCCAGCTCGATTAGCGTCCAAATTTTCTCTTCTTTTGCTTTCTTGAGGAGTTCAAAAATTGTGGTCATGTATTCATGTCGAACACTGAGCACCTTTTGGATGACATTTTCACTCATGCGTGAGTTTCCTTATTACGATCGTTTTGTAGGGAGTTTACTGAGATGGTTGGAGTCACGCTTCGACAAAAAAATGTTGTTTAAAGTGATCGTAATTTAATGAGAGAGCGCCTAGCATCTGCTAAAGTGTATGCTTAACGAAATGCTTTTTTGCGATGTTTTTCTAAGTGTGTATTAAAAACAATGAGTTGAATGTTAAAGTAAAACTCTTCATTAGTGTTTTACTTTGGTTTTCTACTAGCATTCGTTGAAAGGTCTTTCTTCTTCACCAGTGAGAGCTTGAATAAAGGAGCTGTAACGTGCCGAATTTAACAGCAAAGCAAGTGGCAAGCGCTAAATCAAAGGACAAAGCCTATCGACTTGGTGATGGAGGTGGGCTGTATTTTTATGTGCGAAAGTCGGGGGCTAAATCGTGGGAGTGTCGTTACATTCAGCCTAGAACGGGAAAGCCGACTTTTCTTGGATTGGGTGGATACCCTGAAATTTCTCTCGCAGAAGCGAGGAAAAAAGCACAAGAAGTTAGGCACTAT
>NZ_JAWOVY010000392.1:0-671 GCF_033340155.1 Vibrio sp. 1562 | reverse complement strand
GCACGTCCTGAAGCTTGTGCTCGGCCAGGCTGCTGGCTTCCTCGCAGTGGGTGCCGTCATCCAGCCTCAGCAGCTCTGCGATCTCGTCGAGGCTGAATCCGAGCCGCTGGGCTGATTTCACGAAGCGCACCCGCGTCACATCCGCCTCGCCAGAGAGGCCGAGCGCGGCCGTGAGGCTTGGACGCTAGGGCAGGGCATGAAAAAGCCCGTAGCGGGCTGCTACGGGCGTCTGACGCGGTGGAAAGGGGGAGGGGATGTTGTCTACATGGCTCTGCTGTAGTGAGTGGGTTGCGCTCCGGCAGCGGTCCTGATCAATCGTCACCCTTTCTCGGTCCTTCAACGTTCCTGACAACGAGCCTCCTTTTCGCCAATCCATCGACAATCACCGCGAGTCCCTGCTCGAACGCTGCGTCCGGACCGGCTTCGTCGAAGGCGTCTATCGCGGCCCGCAACAGCGGCGAGAGCGGAGCCTGTTCAACGGTGCCGCCGCGCTCGCCGGCATCGCTGTCGCCGGCCTGCTCCTCAAGCACGGCCCCAACAGTGAAGTAGCTGATTGTCATCAGCGCATTGACGGCGTCCCCGGCCGAAAAACCCGCCTCGCAGAGGAAGCGAAGCTGCGCGTCGGCCGTTTCCATCTGCGGTGCGCCCGGTCGCGTGCCGGCATGGATGCG
>NZ_JAWOVY010000391.1:0-672 GCF_033340155.1 Vibrio sp. 1562 | reverse complement strand
AAAACAGATTTGTGCAGATTTCGGGGTTCTAGAAATACTTCAGTCAACGGCTCAATGGCGGGATTCAATCGAATCATTATTGACCTTGTTTTCTTTTGCGTTACTTCCGACACGCCTTGTGGAGCTAGAGAAGGAGCTTGAAAGAGCAGCGTTGTCATTCGACCATCAATAGATAAATATTGCTCAGATTTACTGGGCAATATTTGCTCTCCACTAACAGGGGTTCCCCCTAGTCGCCACCGAGGCCCACCCGCCGGACTTACCCCTTGCATTACTAAGTCTCGTTCCTCGCCAAGTATTGCCGCTCATGGCTGTTGTCCACCAGCGCTAGTACGATGCCAACAAACCCCCGTTGTCACCGTCCTAGCAGAATGCTGGTGGCAATATGATTCGCCTTCGGCGAGCTAAAAGCATTTGTATCGCTTTTCTTAACGGCTTCGCCTAAAAAGCTGACCCTCTATCGAGCCCTATTGTGTCGCCTTTGTCCGGCCCAAAGTCCAGATAATAAGTTAATTATATTTCACAAAGGTTAGTGTTTAAATGTGGTATCTATTTGTTGTTTTTTATATAATTATGACATAGTTAAGGCAAGTGAGATCAATTGCTTGGGGGCAGTATGATAAAGGTATTAGAGAAGAAAGTTTCTCTCCATAGAAATAAACTAAGAGTATT
>NZ_JAWOVY010000390.1:0-674 GCF_033340155.1 Vibrio sp. 1562 | reverse complement strand
CGCGACCACCGTTTGTCACGATGTCGCCATCTTGATTGTCTGTACCCGCGTGGAAGACTTTCTCGCCTTCAATTTCAACTTGAGGCAGGCCATAGATCACGTCACCTTTGTTGTACGCTGCTGGGTAGCCACCGGCTGCTAGCACAATACCAATAGATGCGCGCGGATCCCATTTAGATTCCACTTGATCAAGCTTCTCGTCGATTGCTGCTAAGCATAGATCTACAAGATCCGATTCCATACGCATCATGATTGGTTGTGTCTCTGGATCACCGAAGCGGCAGTTGTACTCGATCACTTTCGGAGTGCCATCTTTGTCGATCATCAAACCCGCGTATAGGAAACCTGTGTATGGGTTCCCCTCAGATGCCATGCCACGTACCGTTGGGTAAATGACGTCTTCCATGATGCGATTGTGAATTTCGGGTGTGACCACAGGAGCTGGAGAGTAAGCGCCCATCCCCCCGGTGTTCGGGCCCGTGTCTTTATCACCAACACGTTTGTGGTCTTGGCTGGTGGCCATTGGCAGAACGTTCTCACCATCGACCATTACGATGAAGCTTGCTTCTTCACCATCTAAGAACTCTTCGATAACTACGCGGCTGCCTGCGTCGCCAAATGCATTGCCCGCTAGCATGTCTTTGATTGCGTCTTCTGCTTCTTCTAGCGTCATC
>NZ_JAWOVY010000389.1:0-677 GCF_033340155.1 Vibrio sp. 1562 | reverse complement strand
TTTAGAACATTTGATTCGTCAGGACTTTATGGAGCTTTACGAGCAGCGTTTTCCTGCTTCGAATGATGAATCGAACGACGCTGCATTCAACTAACTCGCATTAAAAAGAAACCCGCTGCTTCGGAGTAAACTCCCAAAGAGCGGGTTTCTTTTTTCGCTTATCTTTACGCCAAGTTATCGGAACTTGCTTTTGAGCATCAGAAACAAGAAGTAGGTACTACCGATAATCGCGACTAACGTACCTGCTGCAATTTGGCTCGGGTAAATGGCGATTTGCCCTAACCAATCCGCCCAAACCATAAGCGTTGCACCAATTAAACTGCCAAGGAATAATTGTTCTTTGACCTTTCTTGCTCCTAGCATCATCGCCATGTGTGGAGCGACCAAGCCAACAAAGGAAACGGGGCCGACCGTCGCCGTTGAAAAGGCACACAGCAGAGCAACGATAACAAGCAAAATCGTGTTCGCAGAAGATGGATTCAGCCCACGCGCGTTAGAAAACGCTCGACCAATAGAAATCAGCGTTAGCCAACGTGACAACGCAAACACAATCGCTAAAAGCACCAACACGGAGATAAGTAACACCAATGCACTTGTGCTGGTGGCGCGATACGTTGAGCCCGTGAGCCAGAGCAAAATTTTGTAACTTTCCCCAGAGCCTTGCGCCAACGCAAACT
>NZ_JAWOVY010000388.1:0-678 GCF_033340155.1 Vibrio sp. 1562 | reverse complement strand
CACCCGGCCAGAATTGCCACTCCCAGAATTGCTATCAGTTGTCTCATCGTGTCGTTCCTCATCAAAAATTGTCGATGAGCCCATTCTAAAAGGGGGGGGATGGAAAGCTGGTTTCTCAAACTGCCCAAATTGGACAGATAGGCGTGTGTGCGATCTAAAGGTGTTTTGAGAGCATGTAGCGACGAGAAATACGATAGGAATATGGTCAACCTACATGCTGAAAGCCCTTAACAAGTTATTTGGTGGGCGAAGTGGAGTGATCGAGACCGCGCCGAGCGTCAGAGTGTTGCCGCTTAAAGACGTGGAAGATGAAGAAATCCCTCGATACCCACCTTTTGCCAAGGGCCTGCCAGTGGCCCCACTAGACAAGATACTGGCAACCCAAGCTGAACTGATTGAGAAAGTGCGGAACTCTCTCGGTTTCACTGTGGACGACTTCAACCGGCTTGTTTTGCCGGTGATCCAGCGGTATGCCGCGTTTGTTCACCTGTTGCCAGCTTCCGAATCACACCACCACCGTGGCGCTGGTGGTCTGTTCCGACATGGGCTTGAAGTGGCCTTCTGGGCAGCTCAGGCATCTGAGTCAGTTATCTTTTCCATCGAGGGGACGCCTCGTGAACGCCGTGACAATGAGCCGCGTTGGAGACTGGCGAGCTGTTTCTCCGGGCTGCTGCATGA
>NZ_JAWOVY010000387.1:0-679 GCF_033340155.1 Vibrio sp. 1562 | reverse complement strand
TAAGTTTACGGTGATCAACACCGAACCTGTATGGCGTGACGAGGCCGCGATTCAAGACATCATCTCTAATGTTCGTGTTGAAGTTATTGGTGACACAACGAAATCGGCATTTTCAGAATCTGAAATCAGCCACGTCTTTACCTCTGTTGGTACCAGTGGCACGCAAGACACCTACATCGAACCATACGATGCCACCGATGATCTGGATTTGGTGGTCGATATTGCGCCTGAAGAAGTCATCGAATTTACCGTAAAGGGGAAAGTTCGCGCTGATGCTGTCGGTGATATCGATGGAAACACCGCAAAAGCCGGAAACCAGAGTGACACAACGGAAACCATTCCTCCTGTCGCACCTGTTTTAGATTTCCAAAAACTGGTGCTGAACACGACCGCCGACAGCAGTACGTGTACGTTCCCATCTTCGACGGGCACTGATTGTCACTACAATCCGAATGGCCAGATCCAGTATCAAGTCTCAGTCACCAACGTAGGTGAAAGTACCACTAATGGTGCCACCATTGTGGATGAACTGGACAAGATTAACACGTCTGATGGCAAACCAGCTTTTACGGATTACAGCGTGGCGATTGTTAGTGCACCAACGTCAGACCGCTTCTCCATCAATGGTCAGTATCAAGGCAATGTACCTTTAAACGCAGCATTCGATCTGATGCCAGGC
>NZ_JAWOVY010000386.1:0-680 GCF_033340155.1 Vibrio sp. 1562 | reverse complement strand
GCCGCAGTACCGTGCGTCGTCGTTTACAATACCGTTTAGACAAGGTGATGGCTCGTCTACACATCTTAGAAGGTTTGTTAGTTGCTTACCTCAACCTAGATGAAGTGATTGAGATCATTCGTACCGAAGACGATCCAAAAGCGGTGTTGATGGAACGCTTTGGTATTACCGATATTCAAGCCGATGCGATTCTGGATACCAAACTTCGTCATCTAGCGAAGCTAGAAGAGATGAAGATCCGTGGTGAACAAGACGAACTCGAGAAAGAGCGTGAGAAGCTAGAGCAGCTGCTTGGTTCTGAGCGTCGTCTGAACACACTGCTTAAGAAAGAAATTAAAGCCGACGCAGAGAAATACGGCGATGACCGTCGTTCTCCTTTAGTTGAACGTGCTGAAGCAAAAGCACTGACTGAGCGTGACCTAGTACCAAGTGAGCCAATTACCGTTGTTCTGTCTGAAAAAGGTTGGGTTCGTCATGCGAAAGGACACGATGTTGATGCGGAAAGCTTGAACTACAAGTCAGGCGATAAATACTTGGCGCATGCGCGAGGTAAAAGCAGTCAGCCGGCGGTCTTCCTTGGCAGCGATGGTCGAAGTTACTCGCTTGAGTCGCACTCGTTGCCATCAGCACGTAGTCAAGGTGAGCCGATTACTGGTCGCTTGAACATCACTGCGGGTAGC
>NZ_JAWOVY010000385.1:0-680 GCF_033340155.1 Vibrio sp. 1562 | reverse complement strand
CGCCGTAATGACGAATGTTGTGGCGTATCGTTCTGTTTATTTCGATTGTGACAAATTTTCTTGCCCGAAAAGCATCGTGATGATTGAAGTTAACGATCTCCTAAAAGCACTGATCAATAAAATGGCTTTGTGGGAGTGGGACATAGAACAAACCAAAACGAATGCGACAACCATATTGTTTTGGGAAGAGTTTTATCAAGCAAAGCAATTCGAGCTCACTTTACCATTGCCATCGGATCGTCGTTTGACTTCATTTCGAAACGCGATGACAAAAGACGGATTCATTGCTCCTGATCTCAACCATTTATCGAAAACAATCGGGGCAAGCGGTAAGACAATTACAAGACTGTTTAAGTCCGAAACAGGCATGTCTTATCAAGATTGGCGTCAGCAATGGCGATTGTTAAAGGCAATAGAGCTGTTGTGTGAGGAGAGGCAAGTCAGTGATGTTGCCCATTGTTTGGAGTTTTCATCAGACAGCGCATTCATTGCGTTCTTTAAAAAACAAACAGGACAAACACCACTGAGCTTTACGAAGCATCGAACCTTACTGTAAGGTCAGCAGTTGGACAATTTACTGTTTTTGATCGACCAGGATCAACTCATCTAGCGCAAAGCCTTTCTCTTTGGCGACTCGCTTAAATCGCTCCACCGTCGCCTTATCGACATTTGGTTTCCGA
>NZ_JAWOVY010000384.1:0-680 GCF_033340155.1 Vibrio sp. 1562 | reverse complement strand
GATGATCACCAAGCCCGCTATGGAGTCACCTTTTACGAACTTCATTGCGCCGTCCATCGAGCCGTACATTTGGCTCTCTTTCTCGATCAGAGAACGGCGATGACGTGCTTCGTGAACATCGATAACTCCAGCGCGCATGTCACCGTCGATACTCATCTGTTTGCCCGGCATGGCGTCAAGAGAGAATCTAGCACTAACTTCAGCAACACGCTCCGAACCTTTAGTGATCACCATAAACTGTACAATAGTGATGATCAGGAAGACCACGATACCAACGACAAGGTTGCCGCCAACAACAAAGTTACCAAAGGTGTAAACGATTTGACCCGCATCGCCTTGAAGCAGGATCAAACGTGTCGTGGTGATAGACAGCGACAAACGAAATAGCGTCGTGATCAGCAATACTGCCGGAAACGCCGAAAACTCCAGTGGCGTAGTGATGTAAATCGCCAACATCAGCAGCACGACAGCAATACTCATGTTTGCGCCGATCAGCACATCTACTAGTGCAGTTGGCAAAGGCAAAATCATCATAAAGACGATCGCCAGCAACATCACTGCGAGCATGATGTCTTTGCGTTGCCCTACTTTGTTTAGAATATCGATCAACTTATTCATGAGATTCACTATGTAAAGATTGCAGATAGCGTCGATGCGCTTGGCGTGCGCCCTCGACGTCA
>NZ_JAWOVY010000383.1:0-680 GCF_033340155.1 Vibrio sp. 1562 | reverse complement strand
AATGTGAAGTCTCGCAGTACGCATTTAAAAGATGGTGGCTTCGTGACCGTGCAAGAACGCATGAATGAAGATGGTCAGTTGGAATATTTGGGCAAAGTGAATGTCAAAGTGCATTATGCCGAACGCGATAATAATCGATAATGGTTTACCAAGGAGGAAGAGTATGGTGTGGTTCACATCATGCTCTTTTTCGAGCTTTATACTGGGTTCTCATCCTCCCGCTAACACACTAGGTAAGTAAAGTTGAAAATATTGATCGTCGAAGATGAGCACAAAGCCGGAGAATATCTGCAAAAAGGTTTGATTGAATCTGGGTATGTGGTGGATTTAGTGCATGATGGGGTCGATGGGCTTTATCACTCTACCAGTGAAGAATATGACTTAATCCTCCTCGACATTATGTTGCCTAAACTCGATGGTTGGCAGGTGCTTAACACATTGCGCAGTAGTGGGATTCACACCCCAGTGATCATGCTGACAGCGAAGGAGCAAGTGGAAGATCGCGTGCGCGGTTTTGAGCTGGGTGCCAATGACTATGTGGTAAAACCTTACGCGTTTGCAGAGCTACTGGCGCGTGTTCAAAACGTATTTCGTCATCATATTACCGCGCAAGTGGTCGCATCGCCGCAAACATTACGTGTGGCAGATTTAGAACTTGATATGATCAAACGCGTTGCCAC
>NZ_JAWOVY010000382.1:0-680 GCF_033340155.1 Vibrio sp. 1562 | reverse complement strand
AACGGTCCAGCTAACGGCACGGTCTCGGTCAACCCGGATGGCAGCGTCACTTACACGCCAAACGACAACTTCCACGGTACAGACAGCTTCACGTACATCGTTACCTCCGGTGGGGTATCGGAATTCACCACGGTGAACATCGATGTCACGCCAGTGAATGACGCGCCAGTGGCAAAAGATGATACTGCTGTCACTGACGAAGACACGCCAGTGACGATTGATGTTCTGCCAAACGATACTGATATTGATGGTGATACGCTGTCGATTGAATCGGCGTCTGTACCTGAAGCACAAGGTAAAGTCGAAATTGTTGATGGCAAATTGGTGTTCACACCAGCTGAGAACTTCCATGGTGACGCTGAAATCACTTACACCGTTACCGATGGTTCACTGACTGACCAAGCGACGGTCAACGTCACCGTGAATGCGGTGAACGACACGCCTGTGGTTGAAAGTAGCATTGCAGACCAAACCTTGGCGGAAGACTTTACGCCATACAGCATCGATCTAAATACGGCCTTCAGTGATGTGGATAACGTGGATGGCGAGTTAACGTTTAGCGTCTCTGGCAACAGCAACATTCAAGTGGCGATCGTCAATGGGATTGCTACGTTCACTCCAACGGCAGACTGGAACGGCTCAGAAGCGCTGACGTTTACGGCTACCGATCCAAGCGGCGA
>NZ_JAWOVY010000381.1:0-681 GCF_033340155.1 Vibrio sp. 1562 | reverse complement strand
TAGGCCCAGGTGAACTCTTGCAACACTACGGTACAGAAGATCAGAAAAACTATTACTTACCTCGCCTAGCTGAAGGTAAAGAAATCCCATGTTTCGCGTTAACTAGCCCAGAGGCTGGCTCAGACGCAGGCTCAATCCCAGATTACGGCGTCGTTTGTAAAGGAGAATGGGAAGGCAAAGAAGTGCTGGGTATGCGTCTAACGTGGAACAAACGCTACATCACGCTTGCACCTGTTGCGACGGTACTTGGCCTTGCATTCAAACTGCGTGACCCAGAAGGCCTGCTTGGTGAGAAAGAAGATCTTGGTATCACATGTGCGCTGATTCCAACGGATGTGAAAGGTGTAGAAATCGGTAACCGTCACTTCCCACTGAACGTACCATTCCAGAACGGTCCAACCCGTGGTAAAGACATTTTCGTTCCTATCGATTTCATCATCGGTGGTGAGAAAATGGCAGGGCAAGGCTGGCGCATGCTGGTGGAATGTCTGTCGGTCGGCCGTGGCATCACGCTACCTTCTAACTCGACGGGTGGTATCAAATCGGCTGCGATGGCAACGGGTGCATCCTCTCGCATTCGCCGTCAGTTCAAACAACCCATCGGTCACATGGAAGGCGTTGAAGAGCCATTGGCGCGTCTAGGCGGTAATGCATATGTCATGGATGCGGCCAGCAACCTAA
>NZ_JAWOVY010000380.1:0-681 GCF_033340155.1 Vibrio sp. 1562 | reverse complement strand
GAACAAAGTGCCGAAACGCTTTGTCCTCGAACATGAAAGCTTTTTACGAGGGGCAGCGATCACCGCTTTTACCTCCGCCATTAAGCGGGGCACGACGCAACTCTGTTATTGCCATATTGGACAAAGTGAGGAAAACCTGAGCTTAAATCATGCAAAGTAAAAGATGAGTTGGTGGGATGAAACGTGGCGTCGTGGAAACATCCAAAATCAATATGGGAGGTGGCAAGGGGGGATGGGTTGGCTGACTCAAAAAAGCGCAAGACCATCGGAATCGATAGACGAATTAATCCCGACACACCCGAATTGGAGCAGCGAGTTTTGGAACCGTTATACCCAATGGTTACCACCAAGCTACGCTGCCCACTTGAGTTTGCAGCGCATTAAACAGTGGCAAGCGATTTATCGATTTCTCTATAACTACTCAGCCATGCAATCACCACCAAAAGTTGGGGAGGATGAGATCGACCTGTCTCGCGTCGATAGCATAGCCGAATCAATCAACCGCTCGGTAAACGCTCCTGTACACCTTTGAACGCTCGAACAAGAAGGCTTCATCAAAACCGATGTTGTTTGAATATGCTGGAGCTCAGATACGACTTTTAGCCATTAGCCAAGTGATTCAATGGGAATGATTTGCCGAAACTTAGCATGAAGATCTGTAAGCGCGGCTTCAACATCCGG
>NZ_JAWOVY010000379.1:0-683 GCF_033340155.1 Vibrio sp. 1562 | reverse complement strand
GTTGATTTGTCCCAATGTGATGATAAATCATGCCCAGAAGTAGCGAACATGGACAGTCAGTTTTACGACGCTGCCAACAGCATTCGCCAATGGCTGAAATCACTTGATGAGCAAAAAATCTCGTTGTTTGAACAAGATGGTTATCAACACGAAAAGCTGATGGTGTTATTGGCGGATCATTATCGTCAAACGGCCTCCTTTCCAATGGATAAGCAGTCTACGGGGACGACTGAATTTTTGAAATCGTACTTCGCGGACTACGTTCAATACAACAGTCGTCGCATCAACCCAAAACAACCAAATATGGGAAACTTCAGCCGCAGTGAATTTGGGGCCGATGTAAAGAGAATTGATACTACGGTGAATATGGAGTCTAAACGCAACTTCCGTTCGGCAGGAGTGTATGCGCTGCCAGGTGAGACTTTCACGGTAACGCGTAAAGACAACAATGATGTGACCACAAAAATTGTCATCAATAGCTTAAGAAGTGGAGCGACTCATGAGTTCAGTAAAGACGGTTATACTCGACCTAAACTGCTGACTTCATTTGCTTACGAAGTCAAAGCGGGTGAAACCATCACGCTGACTTCTCCTTATGGCGGCCCAGTACAGGTTCACTTTGACAAAAATGATATTCCGGTTGAACTGAGATTTAACCATGTGGCACAGCATCCTGTATGGAG
>NZ_JAWOVY010000378.1:0-684 GCF_033340155.1 Vibrio sp. 1562 | reverse complement strand
ATGCCACTTGTTACATTGCTACTAATCACTTTCTCAGCAAAAAACCAACTACTACTTTATGATTATCCATTAGCTTTCATATTTTTACCCTATACTGCTAATTAATGAGGAAAAATACCTCAGTAAATGGATTTCACGGTTGGTACCTAGGAGAGCTCTATGTTTGCGTTCGTTCGTCAGTTTCCCCTCTATATCATGGTCAGTGTTGTTGCAGGCGTCCCATTATTACTTGCTATTTTTCTAGCGGTTCAGCACACCATCAATTTAAACACTCAGTCCCACCAAGCCCTGAAAGATCAGCAGCTAGTGACCTTAATCACCCACTACGACAACCTTGCGCATAATCTCGCTGTCGAACGTGGACTAACAGCCGGCGTACTGGGTAGCCAAGGCAAAACTGAAATCGTGCAAAAGCTGACTCAGCAAAGAAAAAAAGTCGATGACGCGGTCAATTCATTGGTTCAACTTAACACGCCATTAATTAGCAGCAGCGATAGCTACGACTTACTCCAAGATGTCCAAGTGCAGCTCAATCGACTCAATCAGGTTCGACAAGGGGTTGATCGCCTTTCGCCTCAAATTGCACCTTTTGGTTATTACTCCAATCTGAATCAGCTCATCATCGACAACATTGACGTTTTGATTGCACAGACTCAAAGCCGAGAGCTAGGTACGCTTGGCGAT
>NZ_JAWOVY010000377.1:0-684 GCF_033340155.1 Vibrio sp. 1562 | reverse complement strand
AACTGGCCATCGCATCGCTAAATCAGCTGTGTGAACTCGGAATCGAGATTTCGTTGGATGACTTCGGCACAGGCTATTCTTCGCTGTCGTACCTCAAAGGTTTGCCAATCAACAAACTGAAAATTGACCGCTCATTTGTCAGTGATGTGCCTAACGACAACGACAGCAACGCCATAGTGAACGCCATCATTGCAATGGGCACGACGCTTTCACTCAAAGTCGTGGCGGAAGGCATCGAAACGCCAGAACAAGTGGCTTACTTGGTCGACAAAGGTTGTATCTACGGTCAGGGATATTTATTCAGCCCACCCATTGCGGCGGAAAAGTTATTTAACTAAGCACAACGTTCAATACACTGGCAACTTTGCGGTTAGATGTTCGTCGAACCGCAAAGCGCCAAACGATCCGCTAAAATGTTGATGCACACCAACAGCGGCACGCCAATCAACAGCCCCATTCCGCCCCACAACCAACCCCAAAAGACCAGCCACATAAAGATGACTAACGGGTTGAGGTTAAACCGCCTCCCTAGCAAAGTTGGGGTGACAAACTGACTCTCGATTAAATTCAGCAACAGATATATCGACACCACTGTCAGCATAAAACTGACCGAATCTAACTGCAGATACGCGACAAAACCAAAGCTCACCATCGAAATCACTGGCCCCAAATACGGTGCGAAAT
>NZ_JAWOVY010000376.1:0-685 GCF_033340155.1 Vibrio sp. 1562 | reverse complement strand
GAATCGCGTTCTTCGCTTGGTTTGAGCTCATCAGTTTATCGAACTTGCGACCGCCGCTAGTCAACTGAGCCGTGGTGTCTGCAATGCTGTCTTTCGCTAGCGAATGTGCGCGTTTTACTTGATCTTGCTGAGTTTTTGACAAGTTACCGTTGTTCATCAACTCTTCTACTTGATCGAAGCCCGCCTTTTGCGTTTTCAGCACGTTGTTGCTTGCCATCTCGGTCTTAATTTCTTTACCCGCTTTGAACGAACCAAGCGCACCGATAATTGCTGTAGCACCCGCTAACACACCAGATACAACCGCCATCGCGATCATCGCGCTAGCAGAGTTGTTCAGCTCTGCCGCTTGGCTTTGCAAACTCGCAACGTTGGCTTCAACCGCAATTTCACGTTGAAGCACTTGCTGTTCACGGCTTAGCTTCGACACTTGGTAAAGCAGCGTCAACAAAGACAGCGATTGAGAAACCGCTTCCGAAGGTGATTTGATCACTTCTTCACCGTTCAGCACTTTCGCGGTAGTGCTCATCAGTAGATCAATCGTTGGTGCAAGCTCACCCATCAGGTTCGCAACCACTTGTGCTTGATTACTGATCGCAGGAGCTTTCGGCCCATCTAATTGATAGCGACCTGCACCAGAAACGTTTGACTCACCGTTGCTTTTTACTGCACCCGCTTCCAATTTGGT
>NZ_JAWOVY010000375.1:0-685 GCF_033340155.1 Vibrio sp. 1562 | reverse complement strand
TAATAAGTGCACACAATTCAACATAATCAACAATAATTATAGTTACTGCTATTCATCTTATTTGATTACACTTAGGGGATATCCCTAATTGACTTTATGATGCAATACTCGAAGCATCCTTCAGGAGCCAAAAATGCAAGAAGTGAAAGCTTTTAATGAAAAGCGTGCTGAAATTTACTGGTGGTTTTCGAGCTTATTCGCTAAAGAACTCAGCGAAAAAGAACTAGAAACCTACCACAGTGTTGAAATTCGCAGTTTTTTAGCGGGCTTAGGTGAGAACGAATCACTCAAGCCAGCCGTTGATAGCCTAGTTGATGCCCTAAACCGACTCCAAG
This sequence comes from Vibrio sp. 1562, assembly GCF_033340155.1. Taxonomy (NCBI): domain Bacteria; kingdom Pseudomonadati; phylum Pseudomonadota; class Gammaproteobacteria; order Vibrionales; family Vibrionaceae; genus Vibrio; species Vibrio sp. 1562. The sequence goes on along the minus strand of NZ_JAWOVY010000375.1, from coordinate 350 downwards.
ACCGCAATGATGCTCAACTAGAACTTGCAGCAGATTTTTGCGAGCTGTTCTTAAAAACAGATAAGTATGGGGCACTACCGTACGCTTCTATGTACATTGGTGAATCAGGCTTGCTTAATGACAAACCTGCAGAAGAAATGGAAAAACTGATGGCAGATTTTGGGGTTCAGGTAGACGAAAACCTCAAAGAACCAGCAGACCATCTTGCTGTCGAATTGGACTTTTTGGGCAACATGATCATTCGCTCAAATGAGTTAGAGCAAGAAAAACATATGGAAGAGGCTTTCGTTAAACAAAATGACTTCATCCAAAATCAACTCATGTCTTGGTTGCCAAAATTTGCTGAAAAA
>NZ_JAWOVY010000374.1:0-685 GCF_033340155.1 Vibrio sp. 1562 | reverse complement strand
CGCTGCCTCGATGTAATCCTGAAAAGCATCATCTTCCATGTCGATATTGGCATTTCTCATTAAGCATTCAGGCGTAGCGCAACTAGCTTTAAAACGAACATTAAACGATTCATCATTCACTACTAGATTGCGTCGATAGCTGCCATCTTGAGAGAAATTATCAGCTTTTTCTGTCTGGCGTGACAAACGATTCTCTTCGATTTTTCTAAGCGCACCGCCCCCCTCAATGAAACCATTTTTGACCTGATGAATAAGATCATATCCAGTCTCATAGGAAACATTGCCCCCGTTGTACCCTTTCAAGATAACATCGAACGCTTCGCTAAATTCTTTTACCGCTTGGCTGTGAACCGAAGTTTCCAGATCCAATGCGGGAAGAAAAATTAATAATTCTTCAATCGCCTTTTGAGCTTCGACCTCTAGCTGTCTCCTTTTTCGATTTCGTTCCCAACGGGCGTAATCTTCTTGGGTATACGTCAATTCAGCTTGACGCTCTCGACGTTGGCGGGCTGCTCGCTCTCTAACGGTTTCTTCTCGAGCTTGTGGTTTTCTTAATGATTCTTCTTCATGGAGTGGCTTATAGCCTCCGCCAGAAGAGCTCAAAGGTTTTTTCTTTCGATCTAAAAAATTGTGTGGCATCCGTTCACCTAACCTCAATTAACGTGATGACATCATAACCACTCTT
>NZ_JAWOVY010000373.1:0-687 GCF_033340155.1 Vibrio sp. 1562 | reverse complement strand
CGAGAGCAGCATGGCGTCTGCGGCCAGCTCTTTAAACAGCGCTCCTGTCGATAAAAGAAAAAGCCAACATCACTATGGTGAACGTACGTCGTTAATTGAGGTGAAGCAGGCGCTCACAACATCGGCGTTGGATGGCTCGAGCTCTCTCGATTTAGATGCAGTGCTTAATGCGACGCCATTCGATCAACAAAACGTCGCCGAGAACCCTTTCGATACGCTTGATGGTTACTACCCTTACGATCTGACGGCGGTGACACCACAACCCAAGGTTGATGCGGCGAACAACAGCAAACCCATCATCAATCTATCGGTCGAACAGCAACTGCAAACCATCATTTATGGTTGGGAACTGACGCAGAACAAGCCGATCAGCAATTCGTTAAGTCTGAACCAATTGTTTGAAGACCCCGATGGTGACCTGCTCACAACTCGGATCTGGTTAGAAAACGCCAATGGGCTTCAGGTGCTCAACCAAGGCCAAATCGTGGTACAAGGTGCGCCAGAAGAAATCGACCAAACCACTTACTTAGCCGTGGCAGCTCGTGACAATCATCATGGTGAAGAAGATTACGCCTGGGTCACGACCCGTTTTGAATTGCCAGTCGTTAAAGAAGAGCAAAACAACACCGACCATCCATTGGTCGGTGACATTGTGTATCGCCTCGAAACCACACAAAACCTTGGCGG
>NZ_JAWOVY010000372.1:0-689 GCF_033340155.1 Vibrio sp. 1562 | reverse complement strand
AACAAGGCAGGTATGACTGTTGGTACGTATCTGAGAATAATCTTTACGCAAATGCCCGGAAAACAAAAAGGCTACCTCTTTCGAGATAGCCTTTAAAATCAAGGTGAAATCTGAGTTTACAGAATAAAGCGACTTAGGTCTTCGTTTTCGATCGTATCACCTAAACGTTCTTTAACGTAAGCAGCATCAATCACAAACTTAGCACCAGATTGCTCTGCTGCATCGTAAGAGATTTCGTCCATCAGACGTTCCATCACGGTATGTAGACGACGAGCACCAATGTTTTCTGTGGTTTCGTTTACCGTCCATGCCGCTTCTGCGATTTGCGTGATACCGTCTTCGGTAAATTCGATATCGACGTTTTCTGTCTTCATCAGCGCAATGTATTGTTCAGTCAGCGACGCTTTAGGTTCAGTCAAAATACGTTTGAAGTCGTGGCTGCTCAGTGCTTCCAATTCCACACGGATTGGCAGACGGCCTTGCAGTTCTGGAATGAGATCAGATGGCTTGGCAACTTGGAATGCTCCGGATGCAACAAACAGAATGTGGTCTGTTTTTACCATGCCGTGTTTTGTCGAAACGGTACTGCCTTCAATCAGAGGAAGTAAGTCACGTTGCACACCTTCACGAGACACGTCCGGGCCAGAGCTTTCGCCGCGCTTACAAATCTTGTCGATTTCATCAATGAA
>NZ_JAWOVY010000371.1:0-690 GCF_033340155.1 Vibrio sp. 1562 | reverse complement strand
GAAGCCATGCACATTGACTTCCAACTTACCCGATTCCAAACGGGAAATATCCAGCAAATCTCCGATCAAATCTTCCGCCGCGCCTAACGCACTTTCGATGTGTGCCGACAACTTGCGGGTTTCGCTGTCTTTGGCTACTTCAGAAAGTGAAGACGCAAACAAACGGGCGGCATTGAGCGGCTGCATCAAGTCGTGACTCACGGCCGCTAAAAAACGTGATTTCGATTTCGATTCCAAATCCGAACGCTGCGTCGCTGCCACCAACTGCTTGTTGAGTTGCTCCAACTCTCTAGTGCGCGCGCGCACTCGTTCTTCTAACGTTTCATTGGCGTCTTTCAGCGCTTGCTCGGCATCGCGGAATACTGTGATGTCCGTAAAGCTCATTACAAAACCACCGCCGGGCATCGGGTTGCCCTGCACTTCAATCACTCGTCCATCAGGACGCACACGGGAAGAGGTATGTCGCGTGCCTTGCTCAAGATGATACACGCGGCGGCGTACGTGGTCTTCTGGATCGCCGGGGCCACATAAACCTTGCTCAGCATTGTGGCGAATCACATCAGCAATCGGTCGGCCGACTTGAATTAATCCGGGTGGGAATACAAACAGCTCTAGGTAACGCTGGTTCCACGCCACCAGCCGCAGTTGTTTGTCGACCACCGCAATCCCTTGGCCGATATGTTCTATCGC
>NZ_JAWOVY010000370.1:0-690 GCF_033340155.1 Vibrio sp. 1562 | reverse complement strand
GAATGTAGGCAATAACGACCTTCTGAATCGAGAGTTAGACCATCTTTCCGATTTAGGGGAAAAATAAATCAACGCCTATTTAAGTAACAATAATTATGTCTAAAAAAATCATCATGCAGATCCCCACTAAAAACGGTGATCAGCAATTTTATTTGGGCCGCGGTTCGGTCCTAACCATATTAACTTCGATCATCGCCTTACCTGCCGTTGTCGGTGGGGCTTGGTATTTGAACCAGCAACAGATTCATAATCAGACAACGCTGGCGCAAACCATTACCAAACTAGAAAGCGAGAAAGCGGAAATCACAGCGCTCTATGAAGAGCAATTGGATACCAACCACTCACTCTCTCAAGCTTTGACGGACAAGAACAACCAGATTCAGCTGCTCGGAAAGCGCGTATTTGATGTGGAATCGGTACTCGGCCTTGCTGATGAAGAGCTGTCTATCGATGAGAACAACCTCGCCTTAGAAGAGCGAATTGATGCGGCAGCTATAGATTCTGCGGTTCGTGCGACCATGTTCCGTTTGATTCCGAATGACAGCCCAGTGACGTATCAACGAATCTCTTCTTCTTACGGCAGTCGGATCAATCCTATCTCAGGCAGAAGACACGTGCATACTGGTATCGATTTGACCTGTAAGCGCGGTGAAGAAATTCTCGCACCTGCAGACGGTGTGGTTGAAACCG
>NZ_JAWOVY010000369.1:0-690 GCF_033340155.1 Vibrio sp. 1562 | reverse complement strand
GGGTCATCCACGTTTAAGTTGCCGCCAGTGGTCAGCGTTACGTCTTCTTGAACCGCGCCTTTATCATCACCCGGTTGGTCTGGTGTGATGATCGCTTTGTCGTCTAAGCCCGTGATCGTCACGACCACGTCATGAGTCGTGCCGTCCGCAGATGTTACTGTCATGGTGCGAATCACCGGATCGCTATCGGCGCCTAACGCTTGCACGTCTGGATGATTATTGTTCAGCTTATACGTCCAGTTACCTTGCTCATCGATAGAGAACGTACCCCAATTGTCATCTTGAACGTCGGTTTGCGGTTGGAATACCGCTTCACCTGCATCAGGGTCATCCACGTTTAGGTTGCCGCCAGTGGTCAGCGTTACGTCTTCTTGAACCGCGCCTTTATCATCACCCGGTTGATCTGGTGTGATGATCGCTTTGTCGTCTGAGCCCGTGATCGTCACGACCACGTCATGAGTCGTGCCATCTGCAGACGTCACTGTCATGGTGCGAGTCACCGGATCGCTATCAGCGTCTAACGCTTGCACGTCTGGATGATTATTGTTCAGCGCATACGTCCAGTTGCCATCAGCATCGATAGAGAACGTACCCCAGTTGCCATCTTGAACGTCGGTTTGCGGTTGGAATACCGCTTCACCTGCATCAGGGTCATCCACGTTTAAGTTGCCGCCAGTGGTCAGCGTTACG
>NZ_JAWOVY010000368.1:0-691 GCF_033340155.1 Vibrio sp. 1562 | reverse complement strand
GCATGGGTGCTCAATACTTCAAATTTACGTGTATTGCCCAGTGTGATTGAGCAATTAAAGCGAGATTACGGCAATAGCGTCGCCGTAAAAGGCTGGCAGGAGTTATCGCCGGAGCTTTCTCAACAAATCGCATTAGACAAAGCTGGCGGGATCTTCCTCATCTACATTCTGTATGGCATCGTTGGTTTTGGTCTATTCGCGACCATTTTGATGACGACGTTAGAACGCCAGCGTGAATTTGCCGTGATGTTGGCCACTGGGATGCTCAGGAGCAAGCTGATTGGTTTAATTTCAATTGAATCGCTTTTCATCGCCATTATTGGCATTGTTTTGGGTTTGATCGTCAGTGCGCCTGTGCTTGGCTACTTCTATTTTAATCCCATTGAAATCACTGGCGAAGCTGCTCAAGTCATGTTGGAAAGTGGTTTTGAGCCCATTGTGCCTGTTTCTCTCGATCCTCACTTGCTGCTTAACCAAATTATCGTGGTTCTCATCATCTTATCCTTGTGCCTTGTCTACCCGATGATTCGTCTTCTTCGTTTACCTATCGCCAGTGGGCTGAAAGGGGGCGCGCATGTTGATTAAATTGGCTTGGCGTAATCTTTGGCGGAACAAACTAAGAACGTCGATCATGCTTGGCGCGATGGTGTTTGGTTTGATGGGTGTTGTCGCCATGATCGGATTTATGAAT
>NZ_JAWOVY010000367.1:0-691 GCF_033340155.1 Vibrio sp. 1562 | reverse complement strand
ACGTTAAAAATCCCCGCGACCGTACGATCAATCAGCGCTTGCTCAGTGTAACGCCCCATGCCCACTTCGATAGTAATGCTTGGAATGCCGCTGTTGTTCCACACGGTTTCTAAAACACCTGCGTCCCCCGGATCGTTTAAGATAGCGTCTGGGTTAATTGAGCGAGCCATTTCCAACGATTGTTCGATACGGAAATCGGCAAACACATACAATGGGTAAGCGGCACCACTGGTTTGGGTGTGCAGATCAATCGCAAGCTCTGCATTTGGCTTAAGCAGATTGTTCCATAATGCAAACAGGTAGCGATTGGCCTCATTGCCGTTTGCGTCGCCTGGGAAAAAGCGGTTTAGGTTTGCTGGTGAGGCATCAGGATCAGCGGAGTAAAAATCGCGGCTGTGGTTCAACATACCCGTTAAGTTGATGGTTGGAACAACAGTGACAGTGCCCGCCAGTTCTTTGCCGATCAGCTCTCGAGCTGTTTTTTGCGCGGCAAGAACGCCGTTGTATTCATCGCCATGAACACCGGCAGTGATCATAATCTTCTTGCCCGGCTTGTCGCCTTTGAATACCAATACTGGTAGGTGTTGCCACTGAGATAGGGCATTGGTTGCAATGCGGAACCAGAATTTATGCTCGCCAGCAGGCAAGTCAGTTACGTCGAGAGATTGAATGACTTGATGACCTTGAATTA
>NZ_JAWOVY010000366.1:0-691 GCF_033340155.1 Vibrio sp. 1562 | reverse complement strand
TCAACACGCTTTAGCAAATTGATGAGCTGATTCGCTTCAAACGGACGCAACAAGTAATCGGTCGCGCCCGACTTCATAGTCTCTGCCGCCAAAATGCCTTGTTCTTGATCCACAATCGCAATCACAACGCCAGCATTACGCTGCTTCTGGTGACACGCAACAAACTCACGTACGCACATATCCGGTAGCGTAGAGCTCACTAACGTGATGCTTGCGCGCTCTTCTAATAATGCGCTTCGCCCTGTACGTGTGTGCTTTGCGGTGTAACCGGCATTCTTCAGCACATCCAGTACAGGTTGAGCAAGGTGTTCGTTCGGCTCAACCAACAAAATATTCGTTTTCGTCATCATTGAACCTTAACCTTCTTTTGTTGAGTCTGTTGTTGTACGTACATGGTGTTTTTTTCTATGGTGCGTTCGTTGTCTCTGACTAGGCGTAACGTCACACGTCGATTCTTTGCCTGACCAGCTGCTGTATTGTTATTTGCGACCGGATATCGGTCACCATGAGATCTGACTTCGATAATATTTGGGTTTACACCGTGAGCAATCAGTGCATCGGCCACTTGTTGAGCACGTAAACGTGATACCGAAAGGTTGGTAAGCCTTGGTCCAACATTGTCGGTATGGCCATCGATTAGCACTTTCGTCACTCGGTCATCAACAGAAAGATAGCTATAGAGCGCAGCTAA
>NZ_JAWOVY010000365.1:0-692 GCF_033340155.1 Vibrio sp. 1562 | reverse complement strand
ATTTTTAAGAGCAACCCAGCCACCCGCGCAGAGTTTCTTCATGGTTTACGCTAGTCTAAGCGAAGTATAGATTTGAGAGAGGATGGCAACGTGCCATCCTTTTTTATATCTGAATCATGGGTAGGTGAGTTGCAATAAATAATATTTATGCAATTGTGTGTTGACAGTCACATTCGTTGCTCTTAGTATATGCGCCCAATGAACGGCTACAACGTGTAATCGTTTGTTTTGAAAAGAGATATCTCTCTAAGTTCAGCTGATCTCGGTCAGTTGTCTTTCTTTTTTTCTAATAATAGAAAGACAACAAATTTGAGACTTGGCATGACTACACAAAGCACTATCAGCACCTCTTCCATTTCCGCTCCTGCAACAGAAACCAGTTGGCAAAAGAAAGCCATGCTAAGTGTCGCGTTTTTGATGGCGACGACCTCTGTTGGCCCAGGCTTTTTGACTCAAACTGCTGTCTTCACGAACATCTACAAAGTCGACATGGCGTTTCCAGTATTGGCTTCGATCTTTATCACGTTTGGTATCGTGATGAACTTGTGGCGCATTGTGGGCGTTTCTGGCATGCGAATCCAAGACATTGCGAACAAAGTGGCGCCGGGTATGGGTTATGGTGTCGGTATTCTCCTTGCGCTTGGAGCTGTGGCGTTTAACTTTGGCAACGTAAGTGGCGCGGCATTAGGCAT
>NZ_JAWOVY010000364.1:0-693 GCF_033340155.1 Vibrio sp. 1562 | reverse complement strand
TAACACTCGTTCGTCACTTTGAGGGTCTAACCACTCAATCGCCTGTTCCACCATTTTCTGGTTCACCGCTTGGTTGACCTGAATAAAGTTGTTCGGTGCAAAAGGGATTTTTACGCCCGCTTCTTGATAGAAAGGCACCTCACCTGCAACTAAGTTAAGTTGGTCAGTTTCTGGCATCAGATACAACGAGGCTTGATGGCGTGTCGCTAATTCAACTAATGCACTGACTTCTTCATCGGCCAAATTGCTTAAGTGTCGCAGCGTGATACAAGGCCCGTTGTCACCCAACACCAGTTCTACATGCCCCAATTGCTCTGGCTTTTTGAACGCTGTTAGCACCGAATAAATCTCAGGCAATAGCGCATTCAACTCAGGAGCCAATACCGGACAATCCGTCACTTGTGCAATTTGCTTGCTTTGCTTTTTGCGGAAGCCGAAGTGCAACTGACGCGTTTTCTTATCGACAAACAAACTCACGCGAGCACGACGTCGGTAACCTAAAGACTCGCCCAATACTGGCGCATCCAAATCAATGTCACTGCCAGCAAATTTTCGCATTAACTGACGCAGCGTCTGCTGTTTGTGCGTCAATTGTTGGTCATAATTGAGGTGCTGCAAATCACAACCGCCACATTCATGATAATGCGGACAAAATGGCTCAACGCGCGCATCGCTTGGCTTTAGGATTTTAAT
>NZ_JAWOVY010000363.1:0-693 GCF_033340155.1 Vibrio sp. 1562 | reverse complement strand
GCATGCTTTTCAAACTTTCGTTCACTGAGTCTAGGTGTGTCTCTTGGCTTGAAAGCGTTGTTTTCAGGTTTGCGATGTTGCTTTGGTATTGAGCAATCGCGCTGTTTTCGCGTTCCAAGTTAAGCAGCTTGATAGACGCCATTGGATCATCAGACAGTTTAGTCAGTCGCTCACGTGTCGACATTTGTTGAAGTACTTTCCCAAGGCCTGCGCTGTTGCTCTGCAGGCTTTGCAGCATCATTTGGCTGAATTGGTTATCACTGATTCGCATCTGGGTTTCCTCTAGAATAACTGCAATACAGAGTCGAACAGCTGGTTCGCCGTACTGATCACTTTCATGTTGGCATTGTGCGCGTTAGCAAACGTCATCAAGTTCGCGGCTTCTTCATCGCTGTTCACTGCACTTACGTTGTCGCGAGCGGTATGCGCTTGCTTACTCATTGCCAGTTTTGCTTGGTAATCCGCATCGGCCTGACGCGCTTTGATCGCCGTTTGGCCAACCATTGAGGTAAAGGCATCGTTCAAGCTCACTGAGCCGTAGCCCGTTACCGCAACCGGTTTGTTACTCAAATCAATCAGAGATTTAAGAACATTCGCGTTACCCGGCGTACCATCGCTTGAAAACGCCAATTCTTCCGCGCTCAAATCTGTGATGGTTAAACTTGCCGCTGGGTTATCAGGGTCGTAGTTAAA
>NZ_JAWOVY010000362.1:0-693 GCF_033340155.1 Vibrio sp. 1562 | reverse complement strand
GTATGCAGTGAAAGTTGCACGTACGGTTCTTAGAGGGGCGGCACTTGGTAACAAGTGTCGTCTACTCGACAAAAACGAGTTCATCTGACCGACCACTTATCGCTCAAAGCGGTCCAATCATAAATTTGGCTCGTTAAATTTAGCTGTTGTTACTGTTACTGGTCACAACAGCTAGTCAGAAACACACACAATTCCTTCATCTATCTGGTCAATCACCTTAACGGCGTTCTTTAGCATGTTAGCTCTGTGAAATTTTCTGGAGCTGACAATGAGAACCCCTTTGTTACCTTGGTTCATCCTATGGGTGACCATCCCAATCATTATTCTCTTTCTATTCATCTTGCCCGCCCGTGCTAGTGATGGGCAATTCTATCAGCGTGGTCAGGAAGGCTGGTTTTGGTATCAGGTCATTCCTGAGCCAGCGGAGGCTGAAGAGCTTATTAAGCCGGAATCTGGTGCGGCAGAGTCGATTCAGAGCGAACTAAAGCCCCTCAGTGCCGCATGGTTCCGAGAGCATATGCAATCGTTTATGGACAAGGCAATTGATGAGCCAACGAGTGAGAATGTCAGAGCCTATCTGTATCTTCAGCGCGTCATGATGGATAAGGGCTCACTATTTGCTGATGTTAGTCAGCAGGTGGTCATGGGCGATCCTGTTTTGGATGAAATCAGTCGCAGACCCTTGGCGACCTA
>NZ_JAWOVY010000361.1:0-694 GCF_033340155.1 Vibrio sp. 1562 | reverse complement strand
AGCATCGACTGGTCTTTTCTCAGGCCAATGCAGAACCAAGAATTGAAGTAGACCCAATCACGGCTTGGGGTATCGAAGGTGAACACATTCAGCTTAAAAACCTGCCAAATGTCTATTCAGGAGAAAGCTTAGATTTAGGTGCGCGTTTTATGCTGCAACATATTCCTGAAGAGGCCTCAATCAATCACATTATCGATTTGGGATGCGGTAACGGCGTCTTATCGGTAAAAGCAGGTCAACTCAATCGAAATGTAAGACTGACTTGCGTTGATGAAAGCTTCATGGCGCTTGAATCTGCCAAGCAGAACTTATTGGATAACTTGGGCGAAGGTCGCGACATTCAGTGCGTGGCCAATAACTGTTTGGATGGATTCAAACCTGACAGTTGCGATTTAATCATGTGTAACCCACCGTTCCATCAGCAACAAGCCATTACCGATCATATCGCATGGCAAATGTTCTGTGATGCAAAACAAATTTTGAACCAAAATGGCAAGTTACTCGTCATAGCAAACCGTCACCCCCGCTACGACGCCAAGTTGAAACGTCTGTTTGGCGATAAGAATGTGAAACTCATCGCTTCTAACAATAAGTTCGTGATTTTACAGGCAACAAAAAATCCTGCTAAATTAAGCGCAAAACAATAGAGCTCTCCGAGCAAAATGTTTACAAGGAACAATAAAATGAAAAAACT
>NZ_JAWOVY010000360.1:0-696 GCF_033340155.1 Vibrio sp. 1562 | reverse complement strand
TGCAAAAGGCGCTCATTGAGCGCCTTTTTTGTACTTGATGATTGAGCCGTTTCATCAAACTCAAACCGGTTAACTCAAAATTATCAAAATCGTACCAGCTAGTGTCATTAGGATGTTGGCTATCGCATAAGTACCCGCATAGCCAAGAGCAGGGATAGTCGATTTCGCGTATTCGTTTACGACATCCATCGCTGGTGCACAAGTACGTGCGCCAATGACCGCCCCGAATAGCAATGCGCGGTTCATCTTCAAAATGTATGCGCCAACTAGGTAAGCAAGCACAACAGGCACGACACTAACAATAAACGCAAGGCCGATCACCTGTGGGCCAACTTGAGTCAAGTGCTCGAACATCTTGCCACCAGCACTCAAACCGATACCGACCATAAAGAACATTACACCAAGATCTTTGACCATGTTTAACGCGCCTTGCGGTACGTAGCCGAAAGTAGGGTGGTTGGCTCTAAGGAAGCCTAGTGTAATACCTGACAGCAAAAGGCCTACTGCATTACCTAAGCTAAACGATACTTGACCAAATGTCATGGTCACTAGGCCAAACATAATGCCAAGAATAAAGAAGCTACAGAACGCCAATAAGTCGGCCATTTGGCTGTGGATCGAGATAAAACCGATTTTCTCAGCAAGGCCATGTACACGACTCTTCTCGCCACTCACCTGAAGCACATCACCTTTGGC
>NZ_JAWOVY010000359.1:0-696 GCF_033340155.1 Vibrio sp. 1562 | reverse complement strand
AACGGGCCCTGATTTGGTGATCATACAGCTGACTTCCACAGTGCAGTCGTCCGGCAAGCCCGCAATCGCGCCGTTGTTGCGAGTGTTCACGTGCATGATGGTGCGCTTGTCGTTGTAGATAGAGCTCATCAGCTCACAGGCCGCTTCTGAGTAATATTGGCCACCGCGCTTTTCGAGTTCTTTTGGTTTCTCGTTAAGCTCTGGGTTGCGGTAGATATCGAACAGACGTTTCTCCATCGCTTTGACCACTTCGCCGCGAGTGCCTTCGCCGTTCGCTTCTTCAATTTCCTGCTTCATGATGTCTTCGCTGGTGTAGTAGTAGCGAAGGTATGCGCATGGAATCATCCCCATATTGCGCAGCAGTTCTGTTGGCCATTCGAATGGAGGAATGTTTTGTGGAACGAGAGGATCGTTGCCCGATAAGATCGCTTCAACCACCTCTTGTAGCTTATCGCGACCTTCATGCAGGATCTGGCGCGCCCAAATAAAGTGGTTCAACCCCGCAACTTGCAATACAAAGTCTTGCTCGTCAGCGCCCAGCATTTGCGCGATGCCTTTTTGCATGATCACTGGCACATTGCACAAACCGACCGCTTTTACTTTGGTGTGCTTGAGAATTGCTTCTGTCACCATGCCCGATGGATTAGTAAAGTTCAGCAGCCAAGCGTCTGGACACAATTCTTCCATCTCATTACA
>NZ_JAWOVY010000358.1:0-696 GCF_033340155.1 Vibrio sp. 1562 | reverse complement strand
ATAGCCTATCAATAACTTTTTACTGTTATCACCGCCAAAACTGCACGCCAAAGAGGCCGCTCTTTGTAGTGTTTGCGCTTCTTTTGGGGACATATCCTTAAGGACTTTCAGCGCTTTCATCGACGTGGAACCTGGGTTGGTCACTTCACGCTTCATCACTTGCGCCCACAACTTCTGCATTGAACTGTTGTGGATGTCTTGGGCCATATCAAAAAATCGATACAACCAATCTTGATCGGGTTCACCTGCGGTTTCATCGCGGCAAGCGCTGTGCGCGAGTTTTAGGATTTGCTCAAGGTTTTTTTGTCTTTGCTCTTGGCGTCGTTGGTCTCGCAGTTGTGCTCTTTCTAATGCGGATTTGGCAGGAGGGTCAGTTTGCAACAGAGCGTCGAGGCCATGAGATTGAGCGATGTTTTTTATTCGGCTCGCACTGTCTTTGATGTAACCCGTTTTCTTGTCGTGGTGACCGTTTTTCTGCGTATTAGGCTGGTGTTCAATCACTACAGGTTGTTTCGTTGGTTCTGCCATGTATTTTCCTACCAAGAGCTTGCGTTTGACGCTTGCCTCAATTTACACCTTAATCCGCGAGGCGACCAGAGAGAGCGTCTCAGATTTTGAAGGAATAGGGCTATTCAAAATGATAATGAGTTGTTAACATTGTTATCGTTATTTTGGAGGGGCGATGAAGTTCTCGGA
>NZ_JAWOVY010000357.1:0-698 GCF_033340155.1 Vibrio sp. 1562 | reverse complement strand
CAGCGCAAGACGTGGCTCTTATCAGCTATGACGAGAATCTGAAAGAAGAAACAACCGTTGCGATGAAAGAAGATTCAGCAACTGGTATCTGGGTTTCTGAAGCGCAAAGCAACGTCGTCAACAAATACTACCGTTACCAAGTTAAAGTTTACCACCCAACAACGGGCGTCATCGAAACTCGCTTGGTCACAGATCCATACTCTCTGAGCTTGTCGAAAAATTCGATGTACTCTCAAGTGATCGATTTGGATGATCCAAGCTTGATGCCACAAGGCTGGAGCGACTACGAACGCCCAACCGTTAAAAAAGATGAAGACCACGTACTGTACGAATCACACCTTCGTGACTTCAGCTTTAACGATACAAAAGGCACCAAAGAATACAACGGTAAGTACTTAGCACTCACAGAAGCAGACCGCGAATCGGTCTCTCACTTGCAAGCACTAAAAGACGCAGGTTTAACAACGCTTCACATCCTGCCTGCGTTCGACATTGCTACGGTTGATGAAGAAGCGGCGAACCGCGTCGATATTACTGACACCGTAGGTAAATTGTGTGGCATCAAACCAGAAGCGTCTGTCTGTGACGAAGTTGATGGTGCGAAAGTAATTGAAGATGTGCTGAACAGCTACGATCCAGCCACCGGCTCTGCGCAAGTACTGATGAACGCTTTGCGCCTGCGACACAGCTACAACCCG
>NZ_JAWOVY010000356.1:0-698 GCF_033340155.1 Vibrio sp. 1562 | reverse complement strand
GCGTTGATTTGAAACTTCACTTTCCCATCAATTTCGACCACTTCGTAAACCCCGGCAGGGCAGTAACGCTGGCTTGGCTCATCAAACAACCCGAGGTGCACATCGATGGGGATATGAGGATAAGTCAAAACAAGATGGCACGGTTGGTTTTCTTCATGTTGTGTGCCGGATAAAAACACCGAAGATGGTTTATCAAAGCTGATTTCTCCATCCGGTTTTGGATACTCAATCGGCGGGCATTCATTTTTGGGTTTTAACTGTTCGTGATCGTGGGAATGGTCTTTCACTGTCCACGGTATTGGCTTTTTAATCAGAGGAAGCCACAAGTTGTGCTCGAAGGTAGAAAGAGCTCCGCCAAACAGGCTACCGAACTTATGCAGGTTCGCTCCAAAGTTACGCGTTTCGGCGAGTTCATCGTACAGCCAAGAGGCTTCAAATCGCGTTTGATAATCAGGTTCACGCCTTGAGTCTTGTAATGCCCGATGAATGGCTTCTGCTGCTAGTAAGCCTGATTTCATCGCGGTGTGGCTGCCTTTTATCTTCGCAACGTTAAGTGTTCCTGCATCACAGCCAATTAATAAACCGCCGGGGAATTGTTGTTTCGGTAAAGAAGATAACCCACCTTTTGCGATGGCTCTTGCGCCATAAGCGATACGCTGCGCCCCTTTTAGGTATTGTTTGACTGCAGGGTGGTGTTT
>NZ_JAWOVY010000355.1:0-700 GCF_033340155.1 Vibrio sp. 1562 | reverse complement strand
GTATTCATATCGAATACGGATGACTCTTTTGCAGCTTCTAAAATCTGATCGCAAACCTCTTGGGGAACGTTATTTGGCGCCTGATACTCTGCCAGCATTTTCTGTAAGCATTTTCTGTAAGCATTTTCTGTAAGCATTTTAACCCTTCTTCACAGAGGAAACCTGTTGGGTCAATCCACTAGATGGGGTTGATTGAATATCGGTAAACATATAAGCCACCTCGTGAAAGGTGGCTTATATACTGAATTTCTAAATAAATGATAATTTATCGTGTGATCTTGCCTGCTTTTACATCCTCCAGCCAACGTCCTTCAACGAGATATGGAGGAAGCCAACCGGTTTCAATAGATAAACGATGACCTTTGTCGTACCACATACAAGCCATGCCAAGCAGAGGGAAATTAATGAACGTGCGGATGCCTATCCTATCTGGTCCTAATTCTCGAAGATGATATTTCTCTTGGAACTGTAGGTTTTTGACTAGCACTTCCTCAAAGTCATAGCCAATGTTAGTAGTTAGCGCAGCGAAGGTTTCTAGGATCCCCATCGCAATTTCCAACGCCCAGTTATCCCCTTGGGCTACCGCTGCGTCCATTGCTGTAACCAGCTTATCAGGATAATCCGGTGTGCGATTATGAAACGACTGGATGACATCTACTAACATGTAAGACAGCTCACCCGCTTTAGTAGAGCTCTGTCT
>NZ_JAWOVY010000354.1:0-700 GCF_033340155.1 Vibrio sp. 1562 | reverse complement strand
GTTGGCGGCTGCGCCATTGGTGATGTTCAACATTAATGAAGTGTTGCTGTTTGGTTTGCCGATCATCTTTAACCCTATTCTCATCATCCCATTTGTTCTGGTGCCTTTGGTGAGCTTCGTGATCACTTATGCGAGCATTGCGTCGGGTATTATTGATCCTGTAGAGAAGATCGTGAACTGGATGACGCCGCCGTTGATCAGTGGATATGTAGCAATGGGAAATCATATCCAAGGCACAATACTTCAACTGATAGTGATCGCGGCAGGAGTATTGATCTATCGACCTTTTTATCTTGCTTATGCTGGCAAACACGCGAGTCAATTCGGGCTGAATAATGCTTTGAATGGTATTGAACAATCGCTGTTTAAGTCTCTGCTTAATAGCGTGAAAGATTCAAACATATACAGTATTAACAAATCATCGGCTCAGAAGCGTTTGACTTCAATTCTGCGAGAAGGGGAGCTGGTGATGTTTTATCAAAAGCTACAATCGACGCATGAAGAGAAAGTGTTCTCCTATGAAGCGCTGATTCGTTACATCGACAAAGAGGGAAAACTGTGCCCTCCAACGTTCATCAGTGACTTCCAAATGCTTGATGCCATGCCGCTACTCGATAAGTTGGTCATCGAAAAAGTGCTGTCGGACATGAAAACAATGTCGTTATCGCCGTCACGTCGAGTTGCGATCAATATTTCGGTT
>NZ_JAWOVY010000353.1:0-700 GCF_033340155.1 Vibrio sp. 1562 | reverse complement strand
CGCGGGTAATACCGCTAAGCCTCGGGCTGCTGCACCTTCTTGTCCCAGTTTCATTAGGGTCAGAATGCGTGGTGCGACAATCAAAATGACGATTGCGACAGTAGAACGTGGCAGCAACCATTCAAACCAATCCCAACTGTATTGTGAAAGGTCGCCCGCTCCCCACATAAAGATGTTTTGAGCAAACTGTGCATTGAGAATAATTAGAGCTGTCGCGATGGAGCCAAGCAAAATGTTGATGACCATACCGGAGACCACTAAGGGTAACCCCGTCATATTGCGCACACCAGCGATCGAAATGATCAAACCAAACGCGACCAAAGCACCTGCCATTGCAGCGAAAGCGGAATAGTCGGCCACCCAGTCAACAAACCAAATGTTAACGATGACCAATGCAAGCCAAGCACCGGAAGAGGTACCCAAGGTCAGCGGTGAGGTGAGGTTGTTTTGCGTTAACTGCTGCATCAAACTGCCAGTCAGCCCGAGCATTGCACCAACCAATAACGTTATGCTCAATCGAGGTAACTGAGACTGCATAAAGAAAACGTCACGAAATTCGCTGGCGCTTTCTGGTTGAGTGAACACCTGCCATTGTTCACTCAACGACAAGCTCGTATCAATTTGTAAGCTCAATAGGCTAAGCAACGCAATCAGCGCGACATAGCCAATGTACGGTTTCGTTCTCATTGTTTTGGTGCCA
>NZ_JAWOVY010000352.1:0-700 GCF_033340155.1 Vibrio sp. 1562 | reverse complement strand
AACGCTACGTCTAACCCTAACCAGTAACGACGTCCATCTTCGACGTACCCATATTCTTTGTAGTTGATGTCTTCATCGAACAGGTTGTAAATCGCACCTTTGATCTTGGTGTTATCCGTCAACTGATACGTTACGCCGGCATCTACAAACGTATAAGCAGGTTCAACGATGCTGTTGCGTGATGGGCCAGTGACCGGATCCATTTCTTTGCCTCGGTAGGTCACTTTCGTCCAACTCTCTAGGTTGTCTGTTGTTTGCCAAGTGACATCAACATTAAACAGATGCTTTGGAAGTTGCTGAAGTGGCATGCCTTTGTATTCACCCGTTTTTTGCTCCGAGTCGGTAAAGGTATAGCTTGAGCTTAAGTAGATAGTCTCAGTTAGTGGTTTCGCCAACGTTGCTTCTACACCCTGAGTAACAGCTTCATCCACATTAATGCGGTAAGTAGGATCCGCCCCCCATTGGTTTGGGCCATCCGTACAAATTGTATCTGGGCACACCACGCGAGTGATCTTATCTTTAAACTCATTGTGGAAGGCGGTTAACGTCACATCAAGACCAGAATCACCTTGGTAAAGCACACTGATTTCTTTGTTCAGTGAAGTTTCCGGATCCAAATCTGGGTTACCATAAATATTGCCGCCACCACTGACTTGCGCCCAACCTGGGGTAATTTCACGTAACTGAGGAGAGCGGAAGC
>NZ_JAWOVY010000351.1:0-701 GCF_033340155.1 Vibrio sp. 1562 | reverse complement strand
CCAATTTTGAGCCGGGTATTGAGCTTCGCGCTAAGTTTACTCTGTTTGCCGAAGGTGCACGTGGACATATCGGTAAGCAACTGATTAACAAATTTGATTTAGCTGATGATAAAACGCCTCAGCACTATGCGATTGGCTTTAAAGAGCTGTGGGATATACCTGCAGAGCAACATCAGCAAGGATTGGTTGTTCATGGATTAGGTTGGCCGTTGGCAAACGAAGCGAGTGGTGGCAGTTATCTTTATCATCTTGAGGGCAACCAAGTCGCAGTTGGCCTGATTGTTGACCTTAATTACGAAAATCCCCACCTGAGTCCGTTTGACGAATTTCAGCGTTTTAAACATCACCCGTTGATTGAGCAGTACCTGAAAAACGGTAAGCGCATCAGCTATGGGGCTAGGGCGATTGCCAAAGGCGGATTTCACTCCCTTCCGACCCAACAATTTGCTGGGGGATTACTAATTGGCTGTGATGCAGGTACGCTCAATAGCGCGAAAATCAAAGGCACGCATACCGCGATGAAGTCGGGGGTACTCGCCGCTGAAGCCGTTTTTGAAGCGATTTCAAATCAATCGGTTATTGCCGACTACCAAAGCCATTTCAAACAGTCATGGCTATATGAAGAGCTTTATCAAGCACGCAACTTCTCTAGCGGAATACACCGTTTTGGCTCTTGGTTAGGTGGTGGTTTAGCGATGTTG
>NZ_JAWOVY010000350.1:0-701 GCF_033340155.1 Vibrio sp. 1562 | reverse complement strand
AGCAATGCCGCATGAGGATTGGTTTTACGCAGCTTCTCGATAAAGCGTTTTTGCGCGAGATTGCTGACGATACGATCATTGCCTGCTTGAACCAGTAGCACAGGCACTTTTACTTGGCGAGTTAACAAAAAGCACTGTTTCGCTGCCATGAGTCCTTGCCATACCCAGCGCGTGCTTGGTCCGCCGACTTGCAGTTCCGGTTTTTCTGTATAGAGATTGCGAAACCACTGGTAGCGGCCTGCGCTTTGGCTGAGAGGATTGTCCTCAAAAGGCTTGGGAAAGTACGGCTTGTGGCCCGGCGCATAACGCGGCAGTGGTGACACGGCAGAAAGAATTTGCGTCACTGGGATAGCGATGGGTGATAAGTACCACGGCAAGTTAATGCCAAACATGGGTGCGCTTAAAATCAAACCAGTGAATGGGTGCTCTGGGTGGGTTTGCAGGTAGCGCGTCGCGATGGCACCGCCCATGGAGTGCGCGATGATAAAGCACTGCTGATATTGTTTAAGGTCGTGTTGTTTGATCACCACGTCCATATCATCAATATAGTCAGTAAAGTCATAGACGTGACCCATATCAGAGTCAGATAATAGGCGATCTGATAAACCTTGTCCTCGGTGGTCAAAGGAATACACATCGTAACCTTGGCGGTAGAGATCGTAAAACAGCTCTTGGTACTTCCAGGAAGATTCGATGCGGCC
>NZ_JAWOVY010000349.1:0-701 GCF_033340155.1 Vibrio sp. 1562 | reverse complement strand
TTCTTCTTCACGTCCTTGCTGCCGCGTGTTATCGCTTATGCGTCTTACGCGTTCTTGTGCTATGAATACATTCTGACGCCATTCACCACTACCGTGCTCAGTATGATTTTGTTTGCGTTTGCGACCTACGTATCGACAAACGGCGCGAAAATGTTGGGGCCAATTACGTCGGTGACCTCCTCCCTCATGCTGCTACTGACAATGTCGTACATTTTACTGGCTGGCGCTGCGTTGATCGGCGGCGTAGAACCGGCTGACCCAATTACTGTAGAAGCGATGATCCCTGATTTCAGCTGGGCATTTTTAGGCATTACTACATGGATCTTTATGGCGGCAGGCGGTGCGGAATCGGTCGCGGTTTACGTAAACGATGTGAAAGGCGGCTCGAAATCGTTCGTTAAAGTCATCATCATCGCAGGTATCTTTATCGGTGTGCTTTACTCAGTCGCGTCTGTTTTGATTAACGTATTTGTTCCTAGCGAAACCCTAAAATACACGGGCGGATCGGTTCAAGTATTTGAAGGTTTGGCTGCGTACTTTGGTTTGCCAGAAATATTGATGAACCGCTTCGTAGGCTTGGTATCCTTCACTGCTATGTTTGGATCTCTACTGATGTGGACAGCAACGCCAGTGAAAATCTTCTTCTCTGAGATTCCAGAAGGCATTTTTGGTAAGAAAACCGTAGAGCTGAACGAAAACGG
>NZ_JAWOVY010000348.1:0-701 GCF_033340155.1 Vibrio sp. 1562 | reverse complement strand
GACGATCCACGACTTCTTTAACCTTCTTGCTGTTCTGATATTCCTTCCTTTGGAAATGATGTTCGGCATTCTAGAGAAAATTTCTCACTGGTTGGTTTCGCCACTATTGAACACTGGCGACATGAGCATGAAGGGTTTTGACTTCATCAAGCCAATCACTAAGCCTGTTGTTTCTGCTATCAAAGAACCGCTATCAACATTTGGTGACACCATGGGTGGCGTGGCTCTAATTGCTTTAGGTATCGCTACAATCTTCGTTGCTATCACAGTAATGGGTAAGCTAATGAAGAGCCTAATGGTTGGCCGAGCTCGCGATAATCTGAAAAATGCAATTGGTCGTGGTCCTATCCACGGTATCGTATCAGGCTCGATCGTGACGGTGTTGGTACAATCTTCATCAACAACAACAAGCTTGATGGTTCCACTTGTAGGTACTGGTGTTCTTAAAGTTCGTGACATTTACCCATTCACTCTAGGTGCGAACATCGGTACGTGTATCACTGCACTACTTGCAGCTACCGCAGTATCTGGTGAGTTTGCTGTGTTTGCTCTTCAGATTGCGCTAGTACACTTAACCTTTAATATTTTGGCGACACTGTTTATCTTTGGTATTCCGTTCTTACGTGAAATCCCAGTAAAAGGCGCTGAAATGATTTCAGAGCTTGCTATCAAAAACAAAGCCGTTGTGGGTGGCTACCTGA